>NZ_JBHLZU010000004.1:0-184589 GCF_042429765.1 Allokutzneria oryzae
GGTCGATCCGCCCCTCCTCCAGGGCGGCGAGGACGGCGGGGCGGGAGGCGAGGTTCTCAGCGTGGTTGATCAGGGTGCTGGCCTTGCGCGAAGAAATCGAGAGCAACGCGCCGACCTCATCGCCGAGGTAGGGGTATTCGGCGAAATCCGTGCTGACCACCAATTCGGCGAGACGGCGCGCCAGGACCGCGTGCGCGTGATTCACCGCGCGGTAGGCGTCCTCGATTGCGTCGAGGGTCTCATCCGGGGTCATATTCTTATTCTATCCGCCGAAAAATGGTGATCATGGCTCTAAAGGATGAAATGGGGGATCGGTTCTTTCGCTGTCGGTGAACGTGGCTCTATCGCCAAAGTCAGGTGGCGCTCAGAGGGCGTCCCATTCGGTTTCCGGCGCGCGGCGGCCGTGGACACCTCGGCTATCGCGGAGGACGCCCGAAGAGCACGTTCGAGGCCCGCGCCGAGGCCCGAACGAGACAGACTCCGAGGGTCAGTCCATGGCGTCGATCAGGTGCCGCATGGTGTTCTTCGCGAGTGCGGGCCTGATCCGGCCCGCCTCGAAGTCGATGACCGCCTGGAGCGGCATGGTGGCGGCCTGGGCCAGCTGGGCCTGGGTCCAGCCACGGGTTTCCCGGACGTCACGGACGAGCCTGGCGAAGTAGCTCACCTCGTAGGGCAGCAGCGCCTCTGCTTCTGCTTGTCTCGCCATGGTCGTCACAGTAGCCGCCGTGAGTGAGCGAGCTGTTGCAAGTGACTGGCAGGAGTTCCTAGGGTCGTCGGGTGCTCACTGGTCGCTGGCTGCCCGCCACCGTCGTCGTTTCCGCCCTAGCGCTCTCCTCGTGCACGACACCGTCGGCCCCCGACCGGCAGACCGGTCCGGACCGCACCAACATGGTGCTGGCAGACGGCTATGAGCCCGAGACGCTCAACCCGTTGCTCGGTTTCGGTGAGGAGGGTGCGTCCAAGCTCTTCGACGGTCTTGTCGAGCACCGCGCCGACCGCAGTGTGCGGGCCGCGCTCGCCGCCGAGGTGCCGATGCCGTCGCCCGATGGCAAGACCTGGACGGTGAAGCTTCGGACCGACGTGAAGTTCCACGACGGGACGACGTTCGGTTCCGAGGACGTCGTCGCGACCTACCGCGCCGTGCTCGACCCCGCCTTCGCCTCCACGGTGCGCGCCAACTACTCGATGGTGACCGCTGTCGACGCCGATGGGCCGAGCACCGTCCGGTTCACGCTGGCCTATCCCTACGCCCCGTTCGCGCACCGCCTGGTGCTGGGGATCCTGCCGAGCGAGGCGCTGGCGCAGCCAGGCCCGCTCGAGCGTTCTCCGTTCAACACCAAGCCCGTTGGCACCGGCCCGTACAAGCTCACCGAGTGGCGCAAGGGCGAGCGCATGGTGATGGAGGCCAACGACGACTACTTCCTCGGTGCCCCCAAGGTCCGCAAGCTGACCGTGGTGTTCGCGACCGACGACAACACGCGGGCGCAGCGGATGCGGGCGGGTGAGTTCGACGGCACGTCGCTGCCGCCGTTGTACGCCAACGGAATGTCCGACGTGAAGAACGTCCAGGTCATCAAGCACTCCAGCGCCGACTACCGGACCGTCGTGATGCCGATGGCCAACCCGGTGACCGGCGACCGCGCCGTGCGGCTCGCGCTGAACTACGCGATGAACCGGCAGGGCATGATCGACGCGTTGCTCGGCGGCCGGGGCAAGCCCGCGTCCACGCCGATCCCGCAGGCGCTCCCGGAGTTCGTCGAGCCGAGCGCGCAGTTCCGCTACGACAAGGCCGAGGCCGCGCGCGTCCTGGAGCAGGCCGGATGGGTCCTCGGTGGCGACGGCGTGCGGGCGCGTGGCGAGCAGCGGGCGGTCTTCACGCTGATGTACCCGGCGGGGGACTCGGTGCGCAAGGACCTCGCGCAGGCGTTCGCCTCCGATGCCAAGGCCGTCGGGGTCGAGGTCAAGCTGGAGGGGCTCGGCTGGGAGGCCATCGAGCCGAGGATGGGCGCCGACGCGCTGGTGCTCGGCGGCGGCAACCCCTTCGACCCCGATCTCAAGGCGTACCCGCTGCTGCACTCCTCCTTCGCCGCCAACGGTTTCAACAACCCCGGCTCCTACCGCAACCAGCAGGTCGACGCGGCGCTGGACGCCGGGCGCCGGGAGACCGACCCGGCGCAGCGCGTCGCCTACTACCGCCAGTTCCAGCGCGCGTACGCCGCCGATCCCGGCATGGTGTTCCTGGTCTTCCTCGACCACACCTACGTCGTGCGCGACGGCTGGACCGGCTACCAGGAGGTCGTCGATCCGCACACCCACGGCCTGACCTGGGGTCCGTGGTGGAACGTGCAGACCTGGGTGCCGCGCGGGTGAGCCGGGCGCGCGGCATCGGCTCACTGGCGTTGCGGCGCTTGCTGTTCTCGGTTCCAGTGCTCGCCGCGGTCGCCGTCGGGGTGTTCCTGCTCGGCGCGGCATCGCCGTTCGACCCGATCCACCAGTACTACGGCGTGCAGATCTTCAACGCCTCCGCCGAGGAGATCGCACAGGCCAGGGAGTCCTTGGGGCTCAACGACTCCCTGATCGTCCAGTTCGGACGGTGGGCGGGCGACCTGCTGTCCGGCGACCTCGGCGTGAGCCGGTCGTTCCGCCAGCCGGTGGCACAGGTGATCGGCGAACGCCTTCCGTGGACCCTGCTGCTGGTGACCGTGGGGCTGGTGCTCGCGGTGCTGATCGCGCTGGTGCTCGGTGTGCTGGCGGCGTGGCGACAGGGCGGGTGGATCGACCGCTGCGTCACGGCCGTCGGCCACGCTCTGGAAGGCATCCCGCCGTTCGTGCTCGCGCTCGGAGCGATCGCGCTGTTCTCGTTGGCACTCGGGTGGTTCCCGGTCGCCGGCCTCACCGATGCGGGCGCGGAGGCGACGTTCGGCCAGGTGACGCGACACCTCGTGCTGCCGGCCCTGGTGCTGGCGGTCTCCCAGACGCCGTGGCTGGTGCTGCACGTGCGCCAGTCGTTGCTGACCGCACTGGCCGAGGACCACGTGACCGGAGCGCGTGCGCGTGGGTTGGCAGAACACGTCGTCGTGCTGCGGCACGCGCTCCCGACGGCGTTGCTGCCGTTCGTGACCCTTGTCGGAGCACGTGTTCCGGAGTTGGTCACCGGTGCTGTGCTGGTGGAAGAGGTCTTCTCGTGGCCGGGTGTGGCCAGCGCCGTGGTCCGTGCCGCGCTCGCGGTGGACTTCCCGCTGATGGTGATGCTGTCGCTGCTGGCGACCGCGGCCGTTCTCCTCGGCTCGCTGGTCGCTGACGTCGCGGCCGCTGCGCTCGACCCGAGAGTGGGCGTCGATGGTTGATCACAAGCCCCACGAGCAGTGGCGGCCCGTCGGGGGAGTTCGAGCGGGGGCACGACGGGGCGCCGGGGCCAGGGGACGGCTGGTCGGCGGGGCGGTCGCGCTCACGATTCTGGTGCTGGCGGCGGTGTTGTTGCCGTGGCTCGGCGGGTTGGACGAGAGTCTGATCGACTACGGGTCCGTCCGGCTCGCTCCTTCGCTGGAGCACCCCTTCGGCACCGACGCCGCCGGACGTGACCTGCTGCTGCGGGTGTTCGCGGGGTTACGGGTGTCGTTGCTGGTCGCGGCGTCGTGTGCGGTGATCTCGACGGTGCTCGGTGTGGTCATCGGTGGGTTGTCCGGGGCTGTCGGCGGGTGGCCGGACCGGCTGGTCATGCGGTTCGTGGACACGATGAACTCCGTGCCGCACCTGTTGCTCGGCATCGTGATCGTGGCTCTGTACCGGGGAAATCTGACCGCGGTCGTCGCCTCGATCGCGTTGACGCACTGGACCACCGTCGCCCGGATCGTGCGCGCCGAGGTGCTCTCGTTGCGTGAGCGGCCGTTCATCGACGCGGCGATCTCCGGCGGCGCGAGCCGGTGGCGGGTGCTGCACCGGCACCTGGTTCCCGCCGTCGTGCCGCAGGCCGCCATGTCAGCCGTCCTGTTGCTGCCGCACGCGGTGTGGCACGAGACCGCGCTGAGCTTCCTGGGGCTCGGGCTGCCGCCGCACCTGGCCAGCATCGGCAACATCCTCGCCGAGTCGCGGGTGGCGGTGCTGACCGGGGCGTGGTGGGTCGTGGCGTTCCCCTCGGTCGTGCTGATCGCGACGACCCTCGCCGTGTCGGGGTTGGCCTCGGTGTGGCGTGATCGGCTCGTGCCGCGCAGGAGATCGGAGTTGGCGCTGTGACCGAGCTCGACGTTCGCGGGCTCTCCGTCCGCTTCCGGTTGCGGGGAGCCGAGGTCCGGGCCGTGACCGATGCCTCCTTCCGCCTGCGGCCGGGGCGGTTGCTCGCCCTGGTGGGGGAGAGCGGGTGCGGGAAGTCGGTGCTCGCGTCCGCGCTGCTGGGCCTGCTGCCGGGCAACGCGGAGGTGCGCGGGCAGGCGGAGCTGGACGGGCTGGACCTGCTCGCCGCCGACGAGAAGACGTTGTCCACCAAGGTGCGCGGCCGGTTGGTCGGGCTCGTGCCGCAGTCGGCGGCCACGCACCTGACACCCGTTCGCACAGCTCGCAGCCAGCTCGCCGAGGCGGTCCGGGCGCTCAAGCCGGAGCAGGACGTCGACGAGCTGGCCGAGCGGGTCGGGCTGCCGCCGAAGATGCTCGACCTGTACCCGCACGAGCTCTCCGGAGGGACGGCGCAACGGGTGGCGATCGCGATGGCGCTCGCAGGGGATCCGCCGATCATCCTGGCGGACGAACCGACCAGCGGGCTCGACCGCCCGTTGGTGGAACGAACTGTGGACCTGCTCGCGGCACTGGCCGATGAGGGGAGAGCGGTGCTGCTGATCACGCACGACCTCGCGGCCGCGCGGCGGTCGGCGACGGACCTCGCGGTGATGTACGCGAGCAGGCTCGTCGAGCTCGGCCCCGCGCCCGATGTCTTCGCTGATCCTTTCCACCCGTACACCACGGGGCTGCTGGGAGCCCTGCCGGAAGGCGGGTTCCGTCCCATCCCTGGTCACCCGCCGGAGCTGACCAACCTGCCGGACGGGTGCGCCTTCCGGCCGCGTTGCCCGGTTTCCGACTCGTGCGGCGGTGATCCGGAACTGGTTCGCCACGGCGACCGCCTCGTCGCTTGTCGGCGGCCGTGCTGAGCGGCACCGGCCTGGTCGCCGGTTACCGCGGGGGCACCCCGGTTGTGTCCGATGTGGACATCGCGGTCGAACGTGGTGCGGTGCTCGGTCTCGCGGGGCCCAGCGGCTGTGGGAAGTCGACGCTGGCCAAGGTGCTGACGTTGCTGCACCAACCGTGGGCCGGGCGCGTCGAGCTCGACGGCGTCGCGGTGCGGCGGTTCCGGCATGCGGCGCCGCGCGCGCACCGGACCGCCGTCGGCGTGGTGTTCCAGCAGCCGAGGCTGTCGGTCGATCCGCGCTTCACGCTCCGCGAGATCATCGTGGAACCCTTGGCGGCCAACGGTGTGTCGCGTGACGAAGCGGAGCTCGCCGAGCTGGTCGGGCTCACCCATGACCTGCTCGGCCGTCGTCCGCACGAAGTGAGTGACGGGCAGTTGCAGCGGGCGTGCCTGGCGCGAGCGCTGGCGCTGCGGCCGAGGTACCTGGTGTGCGACGAGATGACCGCGATGCTGGACGCGTCCACGACCGCCGCACTGGTCGGCGTTGTGCTGGAGCAGGTTCGTGAGTCGGATGTCGGTGTTCTCGCGATCAGCCATGACGAGTCGCTGCTCGGTGTGTGGGCCGACCGCGTGCACCGGCTGGGGTGACGTCGAGCTTGACGAGCCGGGAGCTGGGAGCCCGTGCCACCGAGGCGGAGATCCACCGGCCGCGCGGGAGCGGACCGGATCGCTGGCTGTTTCGGCGGCCGATGATCTCCTACCGTGGAGGAACGTCCGACAACGGAGGTAGCTGGTGATCGACTTCGACGCCGTCCGCACCGACACGCCCGGTGCCAGGGAACGGGTCTTCCTCGACAGTGCGGGCTCCTCCCTCCCGCCGGAACCGGTGCTCCGCGAGACCATCGCCCACCTGCGCCGCGAGTCCGAGGTCGGCGGGTACCGCGCCGCCGCCGAGCGCGCCGACGACCTGGACAAGGGCTACGCGGTCGCGGCGGGCTTCCTCGGCTGCGCACCGGAGGAGGTCGCCTTCACGGAGAGCGCCACCCGCTCCTGGCTCAACGCCTTCACCGCGGTCCCGCTCACCGAGGGCGACCGCGTGCTGATCAGCGAGGCGGAGTACGGCAGCAACGCCATCGCGGTCTACCACCGCGCCCGTGCGGTCGGCGCACAGGTCGACGTGGTGCCCTCCGACGAGACCGGCACGCTGGACGTGGCCGCACTGCGCGAGCTGCTGGACGAGCGCGTGCGGCTGGTGTCGCTGGTGCACGCGCCGACCAACAGCGGCCTGGTGAACCCCGTGCGCGAGGTGGTCGAAGCCGCACACGACGCGGGCGCGCTCGTGCTGCTCGACGCGTGCCAGGCGGCGGGACAGCTGCGGGTGAACGCCGAGGAGTCCGGAGCCGACCTGATCTCGTTGACCGGTCGCAAATGGCTGCGCGGACCGCGGGGCACCGGCATTCTCGTGGTGCGCGAGGAGGCCGCGAGACGCTTGCGCCCCGTGCAGATCGACCAGCACAGCGCCACCTGGACGATGCCGGACCAGGTGCGGCTGCGGTCGGACGCGCGCGTGCACGAGCTGTGGGAGTTCTCCGTCGCCGACCGCCTCGGGCTGATCGCCGCGCTGCGCTATGCCGACGACCTCGGCATAGACGCGATCGAGCAGGCGGTGCGCGAGCGCGCGGAGACACTTCGTGCGGGCTTGGCCGGGATCGACCGGGTGCGGGTGCACGACCTCGGACGGGTGCGCAGCGGCATCGTGAGCTTCACCGTGGACGGTGTCGCGGCCGACTCGGTGAAGAACGCCTTGCGCGAGCGGCGGGTTACCGTCTCGGCCAGCGGGGCGCACGGCGCGTTGCTGGACATGAGCAAGCGCGGGCTGACGGAGTTCGTCCGCGCTTCGCCGCACTACTTCGTCAGCCCCGAGCAGCTCGACGAGTTCCTCACCGTCGTCGCTGACATCGCCGCGACGTAGGCGTAGACCGCCTCCCGCTGGTAGCCGTCGTCGGCGAACTCGGCCAGCTCGACGTAGAGCTTCGCGTCGACCGGCCAGAACCGCTGGAGGGCTTCGTGCTGGGCGGCGGCGATGGTGCGGGCGCGCGGGTCGTGCGGCGGGATCCCGGCTATCCGCAGCGCGGCGAAACCCTTTGCCAGAGCGGCGAAACGCCGCTGGAGCTCGCCGAGTTCGGGTGGCCAGTTCGGCAGGTTCGGCGGTGGCGGTCCGAACCGGTTGATCAGCTCCCGGTGCCGCCCGAGGTCGTCCAGCGCGGAGTCCACTGCTTCGAGCCGTTCCAGGAGCAGCTCGACGGCCTCGGCGCGACGGGTCAGACGGTCGCGTTCGCGCAGCAGGGACTCCAGGTGGGCGCTGAGGCCGCCCGCCATGTCGGGTCGGCCGTCGAGGATGTCCGAGATCGCGTTCAGCCCGACGTCGAGCTCGCGGAGCAACAGGATCTGCCACAGCCGCCGCAGCGCCGCCTCGTCGTAGTAGCGGCGGCCACCCGCGCTCGTCCGGGACGGGCGCAGCAGACCGATCGCGTCGTAGTGCCGGAGCATCCGGGTGCTCGCTCCGGTGAGCGCGGCCACCTGCTCGATAGGACGATCCACTGTGGACACTCCTCGTTCGGGGAACACGGCGTGACGGTGGGCGTTGACACCGTGTCAGCCGCAACCTCCGGACAGGAGAACGGCCGCCCCCCGGGGCGGAGCGGCCGCTCTCCCTCTTTCCCAGCGGGTCTAGCAGGTCTTGCCGATGACCCTCGGCACGCAGTCCGCGTAGGACAGCAGCAGGTCGACGGCCTTGTCGTTGCGCGCGGTCTCGCGCTCGATCACGGTGTCCTTCGGGTAGAAACCGCCGACGCCGCCCTCGGACGGGTACATCTCGAAGGTGTAGGTCCAGATCTTGTGCTGGCCCCACAGCCAGTCGGTGATGTCGCCGTCGGTGACGTAGAGGTCGCTGCCCTGCTGGGGCGTGTAGCCGTTGGTCTGCGCCATCTGGCGGCCCAGCGTGGAGAACGTCTTCTGCTCGTCGGCGTTGAGGCCGGGAGCCGTGTCGTCCTTGGTGTAGCCGAAGGGCCACAGCACCAGTTCCGAGTACGTGTGGAAGTCGATGTTGGCGGTGATCCGCTGCTTGCCGCCGACCACCCTGGAGTTCACGAAGTCACGGACGCGCTGGGTCTCCGGGGCGGAGAAGGCCGACGGGCCGCGGTAGGTCTCGCTGCCCGAACTGCCGGAGGAACCGCCGCAGCAGCCCCACTTGTAGCCGAAGTTGCGGTTGATGTCGGTGGACTGGGTCTGGCGGTTCTTGCGCCAGCTGCGGAACTGGCCGGTGGCGATGTCGTACTCCGCGCCGTCGGGGTTGACGCTCGGCACGACCCAGATCACCCGCGAGTCCACCACCTTCTTGATCGCGGGGTCGGTCGCGTAGCCGGTGGTGAAGCGCTTCACGATGCGCAGGCACATCTCCACGGTCAGGTGCTCACGCGCGTGGATGTTGCAGTTGAACAGCACCTCCGGCTCGTTCTCGTCGGTGCCGACGTTGTCGCTGATCTTGATCGCCCAGATCTCGCGGCCCTCGTGGCTCTTGCCGATGCTGGAGACCTTGGCGATGTTCGGGAAGTCCGACTCGGCCTTGCGCAGCTCCGCGGTCATCTCCGCGTAGTTGTGATAGCCCTTGTAGCCGGCGGGGAAGTCGTTGGTGGTGACGTCGCGCCCAGGGGTCAGCTTCGCCAGCTCCTGCTGGAGATCGCCTTGGTGCTTGAGTTCGAACCCCTTGTCGCGCAACAACTTTGCCTGCTCGGGAGTGGCGGAGACCGTCATCCGTCTGCCGTGCACGGAGAAGACGTCCACCCCGGTCGCCGCGACCGAGCCGCGCAGCTCGGTCGTCGCGGCGGTGATGTCGTAGATGTCCTGCTTGACGGTCGTCGTCTCGCCCGGTGCCCGCTGTGCCGTCGCGCCCGCGGTGACTCCGCTCGGCAACAACAACGCGATGCAGACTCCGGCCGTCGCCATGATCAGGCCACGACGCTTGCGCATGGATACCTCCGAAAGGTGCAGGGTCGATCGGAGAGTGGTCCTTGCCGAATTGGCTCGCAAGACGAATACCCCGGACGGGTCCGATACTTTCGTAGGGCGACCCGTGTGAAACGGACGGATCGCCCTACGAAGCAACGGTTCTACGAGCAGGTGCCGCCGACGATCCTCGGCACGCAGTCCGCGTAGGTCAGCATCAGCTCGACCGCCTTGTCGTTGCGGGTGGTCTCCCGGTCGATCACCTCGTCCGGCGGGTAGAAGCCGTACTGGCCGCCGAACATCTCGAAGGTGTAGCTCCAGATCTTGTGCTGGCCCCACATCCAGTCCCGCACGCCACCGTCGGTGATGTAGAGGTCGCTGGCCTGCTGGGGCTTGTAGCTGTTGCTGGCCGCCATCTGCGTGCCGAGCTCCTTGAAGGCGCGCAGGTTCTCGGAGTTCAGGTCAGGCGTGGTGTCGTCCTTGGTGTAGCCGTAGGGCCACATCACCAGCTCACCGTAGGTGTGCCAGTCGATGTGCGTGGTGATCTGCTGCTTGCCGCCGACGACCCGCGAGTTGACGAAGTCGCTGATCGCCTTGGTCTCCGGTGCGGAGAACGGGGTGGCGCCGCGGTAGGTCTCACTGCCCGGACTGGACGAGGAGCCGCCGCAGCAGCCCCACTTGTGACCCCAGTTGCGGTTGAGGTCCGTGCCCACCCGGGTCGTCCCCGTGTTGGGCTGCCGGTTGAGCCGCCAGCTCTTGTAGGTCCCGGTGGCGATGTCGAACTCGATGCCGTCCGGGTTGGCCATCGGCAGGACCCAGATCTCCCTGGTGTCCATGAACTTCTTGATCGCGGGGTCGGTGGCGTAGCCGGTGGTGAAGCGCTGCACGATGCGGCGCAGGCACATCTCCGCGGACAGGTGCTCGCGGGCGTGCTGGTTGCAGGTGAAGATCGTCTCCGGCTCGTTCTCGTCGGTCTCGACGTTGTTGCTGAGCTTGACCAGCCAGATGTCCTTGCCCTCGTGGCTCTTGCCGACGCTGGACAGCTTCGCCAGGTTCGGGAAGTCCCTGGCGGTCTTCTGCAGCTCGGCGGTCAGCTCGGCGTAGTTGTGGTAGCCCGCGTCGGCAGGGGGGAAGTCCCTCGGCGTGACGTCCGGACCACTGCGCTCGGCGAGCTGGCGGGCGCGGTCGTCGAGCGCGGTGAGCCGATAGCCCTTGTCGCGCAGGGCTTTGGCCTCACCGGGCAGCGCGGAGACGGTCATCTCCGCGTGGTCGACGCCGAGCACGTCCACGCCGGAGGCGACGACCTCGGTGCGCGCGTCGGTGCCGACGACGTTGTCAACGGAGTACACGGTCTCCGCTTCGGGTAGCTGGGCCAGGCCGTAGGTGGGGACGATCACGGCGAGGCAGGCGCCTACCGCTACGGCTCGCAGGCCGAGACGGATGGCCATGGGGACCTCCAGGGGGTTCACAGGGACAAGGGCGTTCCCACCCGCGCGGGTGGGAACGCCCTTGGTGCTGCTGAGGGGTCAGCAGGTCTTGCCGATCACCCTGGGCACGCAGTCGGCGTACTCCAGGAGCAGGTTGACGGCCTTGTCGTTGCGCGAGGTCTCCCGCTCAATCACGGTGTCCCTCGGGTAGAAGCCGCCGCTCCACGCGTCCTTCGGGTACATCTCGAAGGTGTAGCTCCAGATCTTGTGCACGCCCCACATCCAGTCGTTGATGCCACCGTCTGTGATGTAGAGGTCACTGCTCTGCTGGGGCGTGTACCCGTTGGTCTGGGCCATCTGGCGGCCCAGGGTGGAGAAGGTGCGCGCCTGGTCGGCGTCCAGGCCCGGCGCGGTGTCGGCGTTGGTGTAGCCGTAGGGCCACAGCACCAGCTCGGAGTAGGTGTGCCAGTCGATGTGCGAGGTGATCTGCTGCTTGCCGCCGACGACCCGCGAGTTGACGAAGTCCCGCACCCGCTGGGTCTCCGGCGCGGAGAACGGCGACGGGCCGCGGTAGGTCTCGCTGCCGGTGCTCCCGGAGGAGCCGCCGCAGCAGCCCCACTTGAAGTCCCAGTTGCGGTTGAGGTCGGTGCCGGCGCCCTGGCGGTTCTTGCGCCAGCTGCGGAACTGGCCGCTGGCGATGTCGTACTCCGAACCGTCCGGGTTGACGTTGGCGACGACCCAGATCTCCCGCGAGTCGACGTAGCGCTTGACCGCGGCGTCGGTGGCGTAGGTGGAGGTGAGCCGCTGCACGATGCGCAGGCACATCTCGATGGTCAGGTGCTCCCGGGCGTGCTGCCCGCAGGTGAACAGCACCTCCGGCTCGTTCTCGTCGGTCCCCACGTTGTCGCTGATCTTGACGACGGTGAGGTCGCGGCCCTCGTGGCTCTTGCCGATGCTGGAGATCTTCGCCAGGGCCGGGTAGGCGGCGACGGTCTTGTTCAGCTCGGCGTTGAGCTCGGCGAGGTTGTGGTAGCCCGCGTATCCGGAGGGGAAGTCACGCGTGCCGGGTTCGTTGGGCAGGGGGAGGTCGCCTGGGAGCCGCGAGTGGAACTCGACCTGGAATCCCTTGGCGCGCAGGGCCGTGATCTCGGCAGGGGTCCCGATCACGGTCATCGCGGAGCCGTCGAACCCGAGGACGTCGATCCCCGTGTCGGCCACCGCGGTGCGTTGCTCGGCCGTCGCGGTCCCGTGCACCTGGTAC
The DNA here is from genome assembly GCF_042429765.1 of Allokutzneria oryzae. Taxonomy (NCBI): domain Bacteria; kingdom Bacillati; phylum Actinomycetota; class Actinomycetes; order Pseudonocardiales; family Pseudonocardiaceae; genus Allokutzneria; species Allokutzneria oryzae. The sequence continues at coordinate 11,810 of NZ_JBHLZU010000004.1, forward strand.
ACGGCCCGGCCGCCGGCCTCGGACGGCTTCTCCGACACCGGTGCAGGGCCGGTGGGGGTCGCCGTCGCGATCGCGGGGACCGAGGCCGCCAGCGCCACGCAGGCGCCGAAGGCCACGGCGAGCATTCCCCGCTTCGTGAACGCCCTCGCGTTCCTTGTCAACATCTTGCCTCCGAACGTTGACGGAGTGTGACCAGTGCAGCGTGGCTCAGTTCACTGAGAGTCGACAAGACATAACTTCGGAGCAATAGATTCCTCCTATGAGCTGTAGACCGTTCGGGTTGTGAAATAGACAGAACGCACACCTATCTCGGTTCTGCTCCAAGAGGGCGAACGCCTAGGCTGGGACCAGCGAAAACCAGCCGACCCAAGGACAGCCCTCTCATGCTCAGTCGCATCGACCTCCGTGGTCGTGTCCCGTCCGCCGCCGAGCTGCGCGCCACGCTGCCGCGCGCCGAGGTCGACGTGGACGCCGTGCTGCATCAGGTGCGACCGGTGGTGGACGCGGTGCGCGAGCGCGGCGTCGACGCCGTCCTGGAGTTCGCCGAGCGCTTCGACAAGGTCCGCCCGGAGCGGGTCCGGGTGCCCGAGGCCGAGCTCAGGCGTGCCCTCGCCGAGCTGGACCCCGCTGTGCGCGAGGCACTGGAGACCTCCATCACCCGCGCCCGCCAGGTGCACGCCGACCAGCGCCGCACGGACACCACCACCCGCGTCGTACCCGGTGGCACCGTCACCGAGCGGTGGGTGCCGGTCGCCCGCGTCGGCCTCTACGCGCCGGGCGGGCTCGCGGTCTACCCCTCCAGCGTCGTGATGAACGTGGTGCCCGCGCAGACGGCGGGCGTGGAGTCGCTGGTGGTGTGCTCGCCGCCGCAGGCCGCATTCGGGGGCCTGCCGCACCCGACCGTGCTCGCCGCGTGCGCGCTGCTGGAGGTCACCGAGGTGTGGGCCGTGGGCGGGGCGCAGGCCGTTGCGCTGCTCGCGTACGGCGGAGTGGACACCGACGGCGTCGCACTGGACCCGGTGGACACCGTGACTGGTCCGGGCAACGTCTACCTGACCGCCGCCAAGCGACTGCTGCGCGGCCTGATCGGCATCGACTCCGAGGCAGGTCCCACCGAGATCGCGATCCTCGCCGACCACACCGCCGACCCGGTGCACGTTGCGGCCGACCTGGTCAGCCAGGCCGAGCACGATCCGCAGGCCGCCAGCGTCCTGGTGACCACCTCGCCGGAGCTGGCCGACGCGGTCGACGCGCAGCTCGTCGCACAGGTCGCGGCGACCAAGCACAGCGAGCGGGTGCGCACCGCGCTCAGCGGCAAGCAGTCCGGCTGCATCCTGGTGTCCACAGTGGACGAGGGGCTGCGGGTGGTCGACACCTACGCCGCCGAGCACCTGGAGATCCAGACGGTGGACGCCTCCGCCGTCGCCGCCCGCGTGCGCTCCGCCGGGGCGATCTTCGTCGGCCCGTACTCGCCGGTCTCGCTCGGCGACTACTGCGCGGGCTCCAACCACGTGCTGCCGACCGGCGGCTGCGCGCGGCACTCCTCCGGGCTGAGCGTGCAGACCTTCCTGCGCGGCATCCACGTCGTGGAGTACACCCGCGAGGCGCTCGCGGACGTGGCCGGACAGGTGGTCGCCCTGGCCAACGCCGAGGACCTGCCCGCGCACGGGCAGGCGATCACGGCCCGCTTCGGCGGTGCGTCGTGAGCGCGCCCCTGGGAGCCGAGTTCGGCCTCGAAGGGCTGCCGCTGCGCGAGGACCTTCGCGGGCGCTCGCCCTACGGTGCGCCGCAGCTGGACGTCGCGGTCCGGCTCAACACCAACGAGAACCCGTACCCGCCGCCGCCGGAGCTGGTCGCGGACGTGGCCGAGGCGACGCGCGAGGCCGCCCAGGCGTTGCACCGCTACCCGGACCGGGACGCGGTGGAGCTGCGCACGGCGCTCGCGGAGTACCTGACCAAGGCGACCGGGGTGCGGCTCGCGCCGCAGAACCTGTGGGCCGCCAACGGTTCCAACGAGATCCTGCAGCAGGTCCTGCAGGCGTTCGGCGGTCCGGGCCGCGTCGCGGTCGGCTTCGAGCCTTCGTACTCGATGCACCCGATCATCGCCGCGGGCACCCGCACCGAGTGGCTCTCCGCGCCGCGCAGGCCGGACTTCTCGCTGGACGCCGACGCCGCCGTCGCGCTGATCACCGAGCGCAGGCCCGACGTGGTCTTCCTGACCAGCCCGAACAACCCGACCGGCCAGTCCATCCCGACCGAGGACCTGCGCAGGCTGGTCTCGGCGGCTCCTGGCATGGTCGTGGTGGACGAGGCGTACGCGGAGTTCTCCGCGCAGCCCAGCGCCGTCGAGCTGATCGGCTCCGCCGAGCTGGGCGGGCGGCTGGTCGTCTCGCGCACGATGAGCAAGGCCTTCGCCTTCGCGGGGGGAAGGCTGGGCTACCTGGCAGCGGCGCCCGCCGTGGTGGACGCGCTCCAGCTGGTGCGGCTGCCCTACCACCTGTCCGCGCTGACCCAGGCCGCCGCGCTGGCCTCGCTGCGGCACGCCGACGCCACGCTCGGCTCGGTCGCCAAGCTCGCCGCCGAACGGGACCGTGTGGTGGAGTCCCTGACGGGCATGGGTTTCACCGTGGTGCCCAGCGACGCCAACTTCGTCCTCTTCGGACGGTTCGGCGACGCGGCAACGGCATGGAAGTCCTATTTGGACCGTGGAGTGCTGATCCGGGAGATCGGCATCGCGGGCCACCTCCGGGTGACCATCGGGGTCCCCGAGGAGAACGACGCCTTCCTGGCCGCCAGCAAGGACGTCGCGGCTACGGAGGTAATGCGGTGAACCGGATCGCGAAGGTGGAGCGCACGACCAAGGAGTCCTCGATCCTGGTCGAGCTGGACCTCGACGGCGCTGGCAAGGTCGACATCAGCACGGGAGTGCCGTTCTTCGACCACATGCTGACCGCGCTCGGCGCGCACGCGTCCTTCGACCTGGTCGTACGCGCGACCGGCGACGTGGAGATCGACGCGCACCACACCGTCGAGGACACCGCGATCGTGCTCGGCCAAGCGCTGCGCGAGGCGATCGGCGACGCCGCGGGCATCCGCCGCTTCGGTGACGCGTGGATCCCGATGGACGAGACCCTCGCGCACGCGGCCGTGGATGTCTCCGGCCGCCCGTACTGCGTGCACACCGGGGAGCCCGACCTGCTGGCCGCCTACACCATCGGCAACAACTACCCGTCGGTGCTCAACCGGCACGTCTTCGAGTCGCTCGCCTTCCACGCGAAGATCGCGCTGCACGTGCGGGTGATCCACGGCCGCGATCCGCACCACATCACCGAGGCGCAGTACAAGGCCATCGCGCGGGCGTTGCGGGCCGCGGTCGAGCGGGACCCCAGAGTCACCGGCATCCCCTCCACCAAGGGTGTGCTGTAGCAACGGCTAACCTGCGCGGCATGGACTGGATCTACATCGCGCTGCTCGCCGTCGCTGGGTTCCTCATCGGTGGCGCGTACACGCTGTGGAAGTCGATGAAGCTGGTCGCCATCCTGCTCGTGGTGGGCGCGGTGCTCGCCGGAGCGGGCGCCGTCGCCTGGTGGCTGTCGACGCCCTAGCTCCGCTTGAGGTAGCGGGGTGGCACCGATGCCGTGAGCCAGACGCCGTTGGCGCTGCGCCGGAACTCGTGGCCGTCGGCCGCCATCGCGGCGGCGTCGACCACCAGGACCACCGCGGCGCCACGGCGTCTGCCGACCCGGTTCGCGGTCTCGGTGTCCGCGGACAGGTGCACGTCGTGCCGGTTCATCGGCCGCAGTCCCTCGCGCAGGATCGCGGGCAGGAACCGCTCGACCGTGCCGTGGTAGAGCACGGCGGGCGGCTCGGCAGGCTCCAGGCCGAGGTCGACGGCGACGCTGTGGCCCTGGCTCGCGCGGATGCGGGTTCCCGTTGCATCGAAAGCGAATCGACGCTTGTCGTTGCCCGCGACAACGGCCTCCAGTTCCTCGCGGGAGATGCGCAGCGCCGCGAGCAGATCAGCGACCGCCACCCAGCCCGCAGCGTCCAGGGTGATGCCGATCTCCTCGGGAGCGTGTCGCAGGTGACGTGCCATCCGCTTGGACACGCTCACCATTCGTGCGTGGTTCATACGCCCAAGTGGAGCACTCAACCCACCCCCCGCCAAGGTCTTTGTCCGGCGCCGCGCTGCCGTGTGCGCACGTTGGCCGACGTGGTCAGGGTTTTCGCGTTTTGTAGGCTTAACGCGAAATGGGAGCGCTCTATCGAGCAACAAGGTGACAAAACGCGAAAACGCCGACCACGCCAGGCCACGTCGGCGTGTGCACGGGGGTGGCGCGCCACCTCGGGGCATCGGGACGACTTGCAGGACAGCGGCTAGTCGCGTCCGCCCTCGGCGGCGGCCTTGAGCCTGGGGGCTCCCGGGCCGTGTCTGGCCTGCTGGTCGTCCTCGTTGTACAGACCGCAGAGCTTCATCGACAGGCAGCCGCAGCCGATGCACGTCGCCAGTCGCTGGCGCAGCCGCTGGAGCGCGTCGATGCGGATCTCCAGCTCCTTGTCCCAGCTGCGGGACAGTCGCGTCCAGTCCGCCTTGGTCGGCGTGCGGTTGTCCGGCAGCGTCGCCAGCGCGTCGCGCACGTCCTCCAGGGAGAGACCCACGCGCTGCGCGGATCGGATGAACGCCAACCGGCGCAACACCGAACGCGAGTACCGTCGCTGGTTTCCAGCGGTGCGCTCCGAGCTGATCAGGCCTTTCTCCTCGTAGAACCGCAACGACGTGTGCGGGACGCCGCTGCGCGCGGCGACGTCGCCGATAGTCAGCCATCTGGGCAGTTCCGCCATGATCTGCAGACCCTAGCCTTGACCTCTAGTTAAGTCGAGGTTACAGCCTTGGATCATGACACAGGGGACAGTGACCACGGACTGGTCAGGGCTACCGGCCCTGTTCCGGAGGATGACCGGGGACGAGAAGCACGAGTGGGCGGCGACCTCCACCCTGCCCGCGCTCTGGACGCTCTACGACAAGGTGCTCGACGTCTCGCCTGACCGCGTCGACGACCCGGACCGCGACCGCTTCCTGCTCTCCAAGGGGCACGGGCCGATGGCCTTCTACGCGGTGCTCGCCGCGAAGGGCTTCCTCGATCCGTCCACTTTGGACGACTGGACGGAGTTCGGCTCGCCGCTCGGCCAGCACCCCGACCGGGTCCTGGTGCCGGGGGCGGAGATCGGCAGCGGCTCGCTCGGCCACGGCCTCGCGCTCGGCGTCGGCCAGGCACTCGGCCTGCGCGCCCAGGGCAGGACCCGCCCGCGCGTGTTCGTGCTCGTCGGCGACGGGGAGCTCGACGAGGGCAGCAACCACGAGGCGATCGCGCTCGCGGGCAGGCTCGGCCTGGACCGGCTGACCGTGGTCGCCATCGACAACGGCTCGGCCAGCCACGGCTGGCCCGGTGGCATGGCCACCCGTTTCGCGGTCGAGGGCTGGGACACCGTCTCGGTCGACGGCCGCGACCAGGAGGCGCTGTACCGCGCGTTCACCGAGGAGCACCCCGGCCGCCCGCGCGCCGTGGTCGCCGTGATCAGGAGTGAGGGAGTCGAATGACCGCCGCGGACTTCCAGGGCAAGACTGCCCTGGCGCTCAAGGCCACTGACGTCACCATGCGCGAGGCCTTCGTCGAGACGGTCAGCGCCGCCATGGACACCGATCCCCGGATCGCCGTGGTGACCGCGGACATCTCGGCGGGCAACTTCGGCGCGGCCCGCGCCAGGCACCCGTCCCGCGTGATCAACGTGGGCATCCGGGAGCAGGCGATGATCGGCGTCGCCGGAGGGCTCGCGCTGACCGGGCTGAGGCCGGTGGCGCACAGCTACACGCCGTTCCTGATCGAGCGGCCCTTCGAGCAGATCAAGCTCGACCTCGGCCACCAGGACGCGGGAGCGGTCCTGGTCAGCATCGGCGGCTCTTACGACGACCCGGTCTGGGGCCGCACCCACCAGGCCCCCGGCGACGTGGCGCTGATCGACACGCTTCCCGGCTGGACGATCCACGTGCCGGGCCACCAGGACGAGGTCCGCGAGCTGCTGACCGCGGCTCTGGCCACCGACGACTGCGTGTACCTCCGCCTGTCCACCCGCCGCAACGCGCGGGCGTATCCCACGGGTGCGGGCTTCACCACGGTCCGCTCCGGGAGCAGGGGAGTCGTCGTGGCTGTCGGACCGACCCTGGACGCGGTGCTCGCCGCGACGTCCACAGTGGACGTGACGGTGCTCTACGCGGCCACCGTGCGCCCGTTCGACCACGCCGGGCTGCGCGCCGCGGTGGGCGCGAACCCGAACGTGGTCCTGGTGGAGCCCTACCTCCAGGGCACCTCTGCGCACGAGGTCGCCACCGCGCTGGCCGACACCCCGCACCGGCTGCTGGCCCTCGGTGTGCGTCGCGACAGCGAAGTCCGAGCCTACGGAACGGCGGAGCAGCACGACGTCGTCCACGGCCTCGACCCGGCCGGACTCGCCGAGTCGATAGCCCGCTTCATGCGGTGAGGGAGCTCAGGCGGGGCGATCACTAGCAGACGGAGACGAGCTCGCCGTTCTTCTTCTTGGCGTAGATGGTCGCGCTGTCGCCGCTCATGCTCAGGTGAACGCGGTACTTTCCCTTACCGTGGCACGCGAAGTTAAAACCCACGTTCTTGTTGCTGGCCGGGCTCTTGGCGAGCTTATCAACCTCTTTCCACTTTCCGGTTAGTGAATTCCTTTTGGCGAGCTTGGCGGTGACCTTGCAGCCGCCTTGCACCGTTGCGAGGACCGAGAGGGGGCGGGTCGCGCCGGTCTCGTTGATCGTCGAGGAAGTGGAGCTGAAACTGCACTTCGCGCGCACTGTGGACGCGGAGGCGGCCGGGGCGCTCACCGTGGCGGTGATCAGTGCCGCGAGGGCGACAGCCGACAGAGCTCTGCGCATTCTCGGACCCCTTTTCGGGTATGTCGATGAGGTGGGGGCGAGAGTAGCAAAAAGTCCTCTTATGTCGAATACGAACCATATTTTCGCCGAAGAACTTGGGCCTCCTGGCGCGAAATGGTGCCGCGTGTTGCCATGACGGATCGTGAGGTGTGCCGGGGAACGGGTTCGCGGATGGGCGGGGGTGCCGACTAACCTGGGGGCGTGTCCCGCGTCGTCGTGCTCGACTATGGCTCCGGCAACCTCCGCTCCGCCGAACGCGCTCTGCGTCGCGTCGGCGCCGACGTCGAGGTGACCGCCGACCATCGCGCCGCGCTCGCGGCGGACGGGCTGGTGGTCCCGGGGGTCGGCGCCTTCGGCGCGTGCATGGCCGGCCTGCGCTCCGTGCAGGGACCGCGCATCATCGGCGAGCGGCTGGCCGGCGGGCGTCCCGTGCTCGGGATCTGCGTGGGGATGCAGGCGCTGTTCGAGCGCGGCGTCGAGCACGGCGTCACCGACTCCGGCTGCGGCGAGTGGCCCGGCACCGTCGAACGGCTGCACGCCGATGTGTTGCCGCACATGGGGTGGAACACCGTCCGCGCACCGGAGGGCTCGGCGTTCTTCGCAGGGCTCGACGCCGACACGCGGTTCTACTTCGTGCACTCGTTCGGCGTGCGGAAGTGGGAGCTGGAGGCCGACGGCGCCTTCACGCCGCCGCTGGTGACCTGGGCCAACCACGGTGAGGACTTCGTCGCCGCCGTGGAAAACGGGCCGTTGTGGGCCACCCAGTTCCACCCGGAGAAGTCCGGCGACGCAGGCGCGCACATCCTGCGGAACTGGCTGAACTCGCTCTAGCCAGCCGGTTCGCATGATCATCCGTTTCAACGCATAAGGTATCCCCGTGACTTTCACGCTGTTCCCGGCCGTCGACGTGGTCGAAGGCAAGGCCGTCCGCCTCGTCCAGGGCGAGGCGGGGACCGAGACCTCCTACGGCACACCGCTGGACGCCGCGCTCGCGTGGCAGGACGGCGGTGCCGAGTGGATCCATCTCGTCGACCTGGACGCGGCGTTCGGCCGTGGGGACAACCGGGCGCTGCTGGCCGACATGATCGGCAAGCTCGACGTGAAGGTGGAGCTCTCCGGCGGCATCCGCGACGACGCCTCGCTGGAGGCCGCGCTGGCCACCGGCTGTGCGCGGGTGAACCTGGGCACCGCCGCTCTGGAGAACCCCGAGTGGTGCGCGAAAGTCCTTGCCGCGCACGGGGAACAGGTCGCCGTGGGCCTCGATGTCCGTATCACCGATGCCGGGCACCGCCTCAAGGGGCGCGGGTGGACCTCCGACGGCGGTGATCTGTGGGAGGTGCTGGAGCGCCTGGAGCGCGACGGCTGCACCCGCTACGTGGTCACCGACGTGTCCAAGGACGGCACGCTCCAAGGCCCGAACGTCGAGCTGCTGCGCGAGATCTGCTCCCGCACGGACAAGCCGGTGATCGCATCCGGCGGAGTGTCCAGTGTGGACGACCTGCGGGCGCTCGCCGAGCTGGCCCCGCTCGGCCTTGAGGGTTCCATCGTCGGCAAGGCGCTCTACGCGGGCGCGTTCACGCTTCCCGAGGCCCTCGCCGCCGTCCGCTAGCCCGTGTCCTGCGCGTAGCGACACCACCTCACCCGGGGCCCGCACCCGGGCTCCTCTCATTTCGCGCTATGGGAACTTAACGCGATTTGGGAGCGCTCCCTTGCGCATTAAGGTGACAAAACGCGAAAACCTCGGCGGGGGTGCGGGGGTGGCGCCTCGGGGGATCGGGGCGACTTGCGGGGTCGGCGCTAGCCCTTGCCCTGCTCCCGCAGGAAGATCTCCTTCAGCTCGGCGTGGATCCGGGTTTCGACCTCCTTGCGGGAGGCGCCCAGCCCGGCGACGACCTTCGCGGCGGTCCCCGCCTCCTCGCGCAGCAGCGCCAGCAGGATGTGCTCGGTGTCGATGTGCTTGCTGCTGTGCCGCAAGGACTCCCGCAGGGTGAGCTGGATGACCTTCTTGGCACTCGCGGTGAACGGGATGTGCTCGGGGATGTCCTTCTGCGGCGGGGAGAGCACCGCTTCGACCGCCGCGCGGATCGCCCGCTCGCCCGCGCCCTCGGCGGCCAGCGCCCGCGCCGCGAGCGCCTCCGGCGCGTGCAGCAGGCCGAGCAGGATGTGCTCGGTGCCGATCTCCGGGTTGCCCGCGGACCTGGCCTCCTCCTGCGCGGAGACGAGGACCTTGCGGGCGTCGTCGGTGTAGCGGGCGAAGCTGTCCATGGTCATCTTGTCCATGTCCTTGGGCACGAAGCGCTTCTGCGCCGCCTGCTTGGACACGCCCATGCTCTGGCCGATCTCCGTCCAGGACGCGCCGCCCTTGCGCGCCTGGTCGACGAAGTGGCCGATCAGGTGGTCGGCGAGCTCGCCGAGGCGTTCGCCGGTGAGCACGGCGACGCTGAGGTGGTCCAGCGGCGTCCCGTCCGGGTACTGGGTCTTGACGTAGTCGATCAGGTCGTCGAGTCGGACCGGCGTTGGTGTCATGCGTCAACTGTAGGTTGACGATCCGCGAATCGTCAACCGCAAGTTGACGCTGGCTGTGTCCGCTGCTACGCCTCGCCGGGCCGGAGCGCGATGCCGACCGTTCCGGCCCGCCCCCTGCGCAGCAGGCTGCCCCACAGCACGACCCGCCCGGAGAACGGGAACTTCCTGGCCACCAGTCGCCGCGCGCGCTCGGTGCCGGCCGCGTCCAGCAGGCGCGCGCGGCCCAGAACCGGTGCGCCAGTGGGATTCCCGCGCACATCACAGGGAGCGAGCTCGACGGTGTCGTTGTTGCGGATCCGCTTGACCTTGCCGGAGTCGACCGGGGTCCACACCACCAGCTCGTCGCCGTCGCGCATCACCCACACCGGCGTCGGCACGGGGGTCCCGTCACGGCGGAAGGTGGTCAGCAGCACGTACTTGCCCGAGGAGAGCCGATCGACGTCGTGAGGCACCCGCCACACGCTAGACCTGCGGCGAAATGAGCGCGCGGTGGCACCGTAGGCTTTGCACGTGACGGTTGCGGTGCGAGTGATCCCTTGTCTGGACGTCGACAACGGGCGCGTGGTGAAAGGCGTCAACTTCACCAACCTCGTCGACGCGGGCGATCCCGTCGAGCTGGCGCGGACCTACGACGCCGAGGGCGCCGACGAGCTGACCTTCCTGGACATCACGGCCTCCTCCGGCAGCAGGGAGACCACCTACGACGTCGTGCGCCGCACGGCCGAGCAGGTGTTCATCCCGCTCACGGTCGGCGGCGGCGTGCGCGAGGTCGACGACGTGGACAAGCTGCTGCGGGCGGGCGCGGACAAGGTCAGCCTGAACACGGCGGCCATCGCGCGCCCGGAACTGCTGCACGAGGCGTCGCAGCGGTTCGGCGCGCAGTGCATCGTCCTCTCCGTGGACGCGCGGCGGGTGCCGGAGGGCGCTCAGCCCACCGCGTCCGGCTTCGAGGTCACCACGCACGGCGGCCGGCGCGGCACCGGGATCTGCGCGGTGGAGTGGGCGGCTCGCGGTCAGGAGCTCGGGGTCGGCGAGATCCTGTTGAACTCCATGGACGCCGACGGCACCAAGGCCGGGTTCGACCTGGAGCTGTTGCGGCTGGTGCGCGCCGCCGTGACAGTGCCGCTGATCGCCAGCGGAGGAGCGGGCGCGGTCGAGCACTTCCCGCCCGCCATCGACGCGGGGGCCAACGCCGTCCTCGCGGCCAGCGTGTTCCACTTTGGACAGTTGCGCATCGGCGAGGTCAAGGACGGGTTGCGCGCGGCGGGAGTGACGGTCAGGTGACCGGCGGTCGCAGGCCCGTCGAGCTGTGGGCGGTCCTGGCCTGCCTGCTCGGCTCCGAGCTGGTCTTCCTGGTGACCGGCTTGGTCAGGTGGGCGGCCGAGGGCGGGGCCGACCTGGTCACGCTGCCGCTGCTGCTCGCGGTTCTCGCCGCTGTCGCGACCGGTGGAATCCTTGCGCGCCTTGGCATCGGGCGGATCGGCGCGATCACCGTCGCGATCTTCGCGGCGCTGCTGCACCTGCTGGTGGTGCTCGGCGACGGTCCGGTGTTCGCGCGGATCGTCTCCGGCGTCGTCGCGGCGGCGCAGGTCTACGCCGTCGTGCTGCTGAGCACCGGCCCGATGCGGAAGTTCCTGGAGGGACGATGAGCGAGACCGAGCTGGACCCGGCGGTCGCCGCGCGGCTCAAGCGCAACGCCGACGGCCTGTTCTGCGCGGTCGCGCAGCAGCGCGGCACCGGCGAGGTGCTGATGGTGGCGTGGATGGACGACGAGGCGCTGCGCCGCACGCTCGCGACGCGGCGCGCCACGTACTTCTCGCGGAGCCGTCAGCGGTACTGGGTGAAGGGCGAGACCTCCGGGCACACGCAGCGCGTGCACGAGGTGCGGCTGGACTGCGACGGGGACACCGTCCTGCTCGTCGTGGACCAGGAAGGCGCGGCCTGCCACACCGGGACCCGGACCTGTTTCGATTCCGATATTCTCCTTTCGGCTCCATCCGAATAGACGCTTTTCGCGCTTCAGAATCGGTTATCTCCGGGTTCTCGTGTTCTTCGGAGAAGTGACACTGGCCGCATGATGCGCCCTGCTCTTTCAGTGATCGCTGTGTGTGGAACCCTGTTCATGGGTGTCGGGACCGCCCCCGCATTCGCCGCGGCGAAGTCGGGAGAGGCCACCTACTACGCCCTCTCCGGAACCGGTGCCTGCGGAAAGAAGATCAATGCCTCGACGCAGCTCCTGGTGGCCGTGTCCGCGAAGTGGTTCACGACCGCGAACCCGAACAAAGACCCGATCTGCAAGAAGAGACTGAAGGTCACCTACGGTAAGAAGTCGATTACCGTGCCGGTGCGGGACAAGTGCCCCTCGTGTTCGAAAACCCATTTCGACCTGAGCAAGGCGGCTTTCAAGAAGCTCGCCGGCACCAGCGCGGGTCGAATCGCCATCAAGTGGGAGTTCGTCACGTAGTCCCGAGGTCGCCGGTCAGGTAGCGCTGGAGGTTCGGGGCGACCGCGGCCACCACCGTGTCGTGGTCGGCGGAGGCGAAGGGCTCCAGCTTGATCACGTAGCGGACCAGCCCGATGCCCGCGATCTGCGTCCCGCACAGCGCGGCGCGGAACTCCGGCCGGTCCACGCCGAGGCGCCGCGCGATCGGCCCGAACACCATCGTGGAGATGAACTCGCGCAGCATCTTCGCGGCGTTGTCGTTGCTGGACGCGCTGCGCACCAGCGTGACGAACGCGCCGCCGCCGGTGCCGTCCCACACCTGGAGGAACGTGCGCACCATGCGCTCGGCCAGTTGCTCGGTCGGACCGGACAGCAGCGTCTCGACGAGCTGCTTCGGGTCGACCGGGATCTCGATGGAGGCGGTGAACAGGCCCTCCTTGCCGCCGAACCAGTGGTTGACCATGGCTGGGTCCACCCCGGCGTCGGCGGCGATGCCGCGCACGGTCGCGCCGTCGTAGCCCAGCTCGGCGAAGCCGCGGCGGGCCGCGTCCAGCAGCGCGCGCTTGGTGTCCTCGCCCGCCGGGCGCCTGCCGCGCCTGCGCGGTGAGCTACTCTGCGTCTCGGTGCCCACGTCGGCCTCCTTCCCGCATCCGGTGTCGGCAGATGCCTGACCACTGTTTTCAACGCGTGTGGAAATAATGGGCCGCGTTCGCCCGCCGCGTCAACGACCGGGCACAATGACCCCCATGGTCAGCGTGCTCGGTAGTGCCGCCCGGAGCGCAGGCGCGGCGATGGGGGAGATCAGCCCGAGTCGCGAGGAGTTCCGCGAACTCGCCAGGGACCGCCGGGTCATCCCGGTGGTGCGTCGGCTGCTCGCCGACGGCGAGACCCCGGTCGGGGTCTACCGCAAGCTCGGCGCGGACCGCCCCGGCACGTTCCTGTTCGAGTCCGCCGAGAACGGGCGCTCCTGGTCCCGGTGGTCCTTCGTGGGGGCGCACAGCCCGGCCGCGCTGACCGTGGTCGACGGCCACGCCACCTGGACGGGCACGCCGCCGGTCGGCCTGCCCCGCGACGGCGACCCGCTGGTGGCGCTGCGCGAGACCATGCGGCTGCTGCACACCGACGCGCTGCCCGGCATGCCCCCGCTCACCGGCGGCATGGTCGGCTACCTCGGCTACGACGTGGTGCGCAGGCTGGAGGCGCTGCCCGAGCTCGCCGAGGACGACCTGAAGATCCCCGAGCTGGTGATGCTGCTGGCGATGGACCTCGCCGCGATGGACCACCACGAGGGCACGATCACGCTCATCGCGAACGCGATCAACTGGGACGACACCGACGAGCGCGTCGACGCCGCCTACGACGAGGCCGTGGCGCGGCTGGAGGACATGACCGCGCGGCTGTGCACCTCCGCCGCGCCCAGCGCCGCCGTGTTCTCCCGGCCGGAGCCGGGGTTCACCCGCCGCCGCAGCTCGTCGGACTACACCGCGGCGGTCAACCGTGCGAAGGAGGCGATCCACGCGGGCGAGGCGTTCCAGATCGTCGTCTCGCAGCGCTTCGAGCTGGCGACCCAGGCCGATCCGCTGGACATCTACCGCGTGCTGCGCACCACCAACCCCAGCCCGTACATGTACCTGCTGAACCTCGACGGGTTCAGCATCGTCGGCTCCAGCCCCGAGGCGCTGGTCACCGTCCGCGACGGCAAGGCGACAACGCACCCGATCGCCGGGACGCGGTGGCGCGGGGCCGACGAGGAGGAGGACTCGCTGCTGGCGAAGGACCTGCTGCACGACGAGAAGGAGCGGGCCGAGCACCTGATGCTGGTCGACCTCGCCCGCAACGACCTCGGCCGCGTCTGCAAACCCGGTTCGGTCACCGTGGTCGACTTCTTCCGCATCGAGCGCTACAGCCACGTCATGCACATCGTGTCCACTGTGACCGGTCAGCTCGCCGAGGACCGCACGGCCTACGACGCGGTCGCGGCGTGCTTCCCGGCAGGCACGCTCTCCGGCGCGCCGAAGCCGCGTGCGATGGAGCTGATCGAGGAGCTCGAACCGACCCGCCGCGGCCTCTACGGCGGCGTCGTCGGCTACCTGGACTTCGCCGGTGACGCCGACACCGCCATCGCCATCCGCACCGCCCTGGTGCGCGAAGGCGTTGCCTACGTGCAGGCCGGAGCGGGCATCGTCGCCGACTCCGACCCGGTCGCCGAGGACCAGGAGTGCCTGAACAAGGCGCGCGCGGTGCTCTCGGCCATCGCGACGGCGGACACGATGGGGCTGGCCGTTGATGGGGTCAGTGGTGGCTGAAACCGTTGAGGCGCAACGCGTCACCCCCGTCCGCGGTCTCTTGTGGACAGTCGTGCTGCTGTTGCTCGCCTCGGCCGGGCTGCTCTGGGGTTCCTCCACGCTGCAGTGGTTCAGCGAGACCGACCCCGCCGCGGCGCTGCGGGCTTCGCAGGACCGGCCGACGGGCGCCGACCAGGTTCCCGCGCTGGTCCCGCTGGCGTTGCTCAGCCTCGCCGGGATCGCGGGCGCGGTGGCAACGGCGAGCTGGCCGCGCAGGCTCTTCGGCGGGCTGTTGGCGCTGGTCGGCGGCGGTTCTGTCGGGCTGTGGTTCGTCGGGGCGCTGGACAGCGTCGGCACCACGGCGGGGGCGCAGACGGTGGTCGGACCGCTGCTCGGGCTGGCCGGGCTGACCCTGCTCGGCGTCGCCGGGCTGGTCCTGCTCTTCGGTGGCGGCCGGATGCCCGCGATGGGTGCCCGCTACGCCACGGGGAGTAACGCCAAGGCCGCCGATCCCGACCGGGAGGTGTGGGACGCGCTCGACTCGGGGCGTGATCCCACGGTCACAGCGCGAAAAGAACCTTGATACCCAGGACGGATTCGGTGACCCCAGACCAAAAGCGGCACCATCCCAGAGTTAGCATCCATGGACGCCTCACGGCCACCGTGATGAGGACGGTTGCTATCGGGTGCGGCAGGAACGAACCGATTCGAGCGGCGGGACGAGCCACCACCGGCCGGCCCGGACGAACGGATCATGCGGAGGAGTGCGCGTGAACGTCCTGGAGTCGATCCTCGAAGGCGTCCGCGCCGACCTGGCCGCCCGCGAAGCCCTGACACCGCTGTCGGTGGTCAAGGAGCTCGCCGCGCAGGCGCAGCCGCCGAGGGACGTCATGGCCGCGCTGCGTGCCCCCGGTGTCGGGGTGATCGCCGAGGTCAAGCGCCGCAGCCCGTCCAAGGGCGAGCTGGCGGGCATCGCCGATCCGGCCGAGCTGGCAAGGGACTACGAGGCCGGCGGCGCGCGGGTGATCAGCGTGCTGACCGAGGAGCGCCGCTTCGGCGGCTCGCTCGCCGACCTCGACTCCGTCCGCACCGCGGTCGACGTTCCCTTGCTGCGCAAGGACTTCATGGTCAGCCCGTACCAGATCCACGAGGCAAGGGCGCACGGCGCGGACATGATCCTGCTGATCGTGGCGGCCCTGGAGCAGAACGTGCTGGAGGCGCTGCTGGACCGCGCCGAGTCGCTGGGCATGACCGCGCTGGTCGAGGTGCACACCGCGGAGGAGGCCGACCGCGCGCTGGAGGCGGGCGCCCAGGTGATCGGGGTGAACGCGCGCGACCTGACCACCCTGGAGGTGGACCGCGACTGCTTCGGCCGGATCGCGCCAGGACTGCCCAGTGAGATCATCAAGATCGCCGAGTCCGGCGTGCGCGGCCCTGGTGACCTGATGACCTACGCGGGCTTCGGCGCGGACGCCGTTCTCGTCGGCGAGGGCCTTGTCACCAGCGGCAACCCGCGCAGTGCGGTCACCCAGCTGGTCACCGCCGGTTCGCACCCGGCATGCCCCCGCCCCAGTCGCTGAGAAGAGAGAGCTCGATGACCTACGACGAGGACAGGGACAAGCACGGGCCGGACGAGCGCGGGCACTTCGGTCCCTACGGCGGCCGGTTCATGCCCGAGGCGCTGATGGCCGCGATCGACGAGCTGTCGGCTGCCTACGACAAGGCCAGGCTGGACCCGGAGTTCGTCGCGGAGTTCCAGCGGCTGCTCGCCCAGTACGCCAACCGCCCCTCGCTGCTGACCGAGGCGCCGAAGTTCGCCGAGCACGCGGGCGGCGCGCGGATCTTCCTCAAGCGCGAGGACCTCAACCACACCGGCTCGCACAAGATCAACAACGTGCTGGGCCAGGCGCTGCTGACCAAGCGGATGGGCAAGAAGCGGGTCATCGCCGAGACCGGCGCCGGCCAGCACGGCGTCGCCACCGCGACCGCGTGCGCGCTGCTCGACCTGGACTGCGTCGTCTACATGGGCGAGGTGGACACCGAACGGCAGGCGCTCAACGTGGCGCGGATGCGGCTGCTCGGTGCCGAGGTCATCCCGGTCAAGACCGGCTCGCGCACGCTGAAGGACGCGATCAACGAGGCGCTGCGCGACTGGGTCGCCAACGTCGAGGACACGCACTACCTGCTCGGCACGGCGGCGGGACCGCACCCGTTCCCGATGATGGTGCGCAACTTCCACAAGGTGATCGGCGCCGAGGCCCGCGCCCAGATGCTCGACCAGGTGGGCCGCCTGCCCGACGCCGTCGCGGCCTGCGTCGGCGGCGGCTCCAACGCGATCGGCATCTTCCACGGCTTCCTCGACGACGCCGACGTGCGGCTGGTCGGCCTGGAGCCCGCGGGGCACGGTGTGGACTCCGACAAGCACGGCGCGACCCTGACCCAGGGCGAGCCGGGCGTGCTGCACGGCGCGTTCTCGTACCTGCTCCAGAACTCCGACGGGCAGATCACCGAGGCGTACTCGATCTCGGCGGGCCTGGACTACCCCGGTGTCGGCCCGGAGCACTCCTACCTCAAGGACATCGGCCGCGCGGAGTACCGCGCGGTCACCGACGCGGAGGCCATGGAGGCGCTGCGGCTGCTCTCGCGCACCGAGGGCATCATCCCGGCGATCGAGTCCTCCCACGCGCTCGCGGGCGCGATCAAGCTCGGGCAGGAGCTGGGGCCGGAGGGCGTGATCCTGGTCTGCCTGTCCGGTCGGGGCGACAAGGACATGGACACCGCCGCCCAGTATTTCAACCTCGTGGGGGAGAACGCCTGATGTCGGTTCTGACGCAGATGTTCGCCGACTGCCGCGCGCAGGACCGTGCGGCGCTGATCGGCTACCTGCCCGCGGGCTTCCCGACCGTCGAGGGCTCCCAGCAGCACCTGGCCGCGATGCTGGACTCCGGCTGCGACCTGGTCGAGGTCGGCCTGCCGTTCTCCGACCCGGTGATGGACGGTCCGACCATCCAGGCGGCGGCGGACACCGCGCTGGGCAACGGCTTCCGCGTGCGCGACCTGTTCTCGGTGGTGGAGTCGATCTCCTCCGCCGGCGGCCGCGCGGTGGTGATGACGTACTGGAACCCGGTGCACCGCTACGGCGTTGACGCCTTCGCCCGCGACCTGGCCGCGGCGGGCGGCCTCGGGCTGATCACGCCCGACCTGATCCCGGAGCAGGCCGACGACTGGATGGCGGCCTCGACCGCCCACGGCCTCGACCGCGTCTTCCTGGTGGCGCCGTCGTCCACCGAGGAGCGGATCGCGCTGACCGCGGCGGCCAGCAGCGGCTTCCTCTACGCGGCCTCGATCATGGGCGTGACGGGTGCCCGCGACGCGGTGAGCAGCCAGGCCCCGGAGCTGGTCCAGCGGACCCGAGCGCACACGGACCTGCCGATCGGCGTGGGCCTCGGCGTGCGCTCCGGCCCGCAGGCGGCCGAGGTCGCGGCTTTCGCCGACGGCGTGATCGTGGGCTCGGCCTTCGTCAACGCGGCGAACTCCGGCGAGGCGGCCGTCCGCGCCCTCGCCACCGAGCTCGCCGAGGGCACCCGCCGCACCCCCGTCACCGCCTGACCCCGCCACCTCCGCTGGCGCCGTTTTCGCGTTTTGTAGGCTTAATGCGATTTGAATCGTTTCATTCGCGCATTAAGCCTACAGAACGCGGGTTTTCCACCACGTCAACCCAGCGCTGCGGCCAAGCCGGTGGCGGAGTGACGGGGTAGCCCACGGGAGTGGACTGGTAGCGGCTACGGTGGTCCGCGTGACTGGAACGGTCTCCGCGATCCTGGCAACGATCCCCAGCCCCGACCGTGGGGTCTGGAACATCGGCCCGGTGCCGCTACGCGCGTACGCACTCTGCATCATCGCGGGCATCGTGGTGGCCATCGCCTGGGGCGAACGCCGCTTCGTCGCCAGGGGTGGTGAGCGGGGCGCCGTCACCGACATCGCCGTGTTCGCCGTTCCGTTCGGCCTCGTCGGCGGGCGGCTCTACCACGTCGCAACGGACTGGCCGAAGTACTTCGGTCCCGGCGGCAACCCGATCGACGCGCTGAAGATCTGGCAGGGCGGCCTCGGCATCTGGGGCGCCATCGCGCTGGGCGCGGTCGGCGCGCTGATCGCCTGCCGCAAGCGCGGGATCCCGCTGCCCGCCTTCGCCGACGCGGTCGCGCCCGGCATCGTGGTGGCGCAGGCCATCGGGCGGCTCGGCAACTGGTTCAACCAGGAGCTCTACGGCGGTCCGACCGACCTGCCGTGGGGCCTGGAGATCTACCGCAGGATCGACCCGGTCACCAACCTGGAGGACCCGCTCGGCGGCGTTGCCATCGACCACACGCCGATCGCGGTGGTGCACCCGACGTTCCTCTACGAGCTGCTGTGGAACCTCGGCGTGGCGCTGCTGATCGTCTGGGCCGACCGCAGGTTCCGCCTCGGCCACGGCCGGGTGTTCGCGCTGTACGTCGCGGGCTACACCGCGGGCCGGTTCTGGATCGAGATCATGCGTGAGGACCACGCCACGCTGATCGCCGGTATCCGCATCAACGTCTTCACCTCGGTCATCGTCTTCGCCGGTGCCGTGATCTACCTGGTGCTGGCCAAGAAGCGCGGCGAACGCGAGGACCTCGCGGCGCTGCGGGAGGCGCACGAGGCCGCTCAGGGCACGCCGGAATCGGCCCAGGAGGCCGAGGACGAGAGCACCGCCGAGAAGCCCGAGGAGACTTCCTCGGCCGACCCCGCGAAGACCGAGAAGACCTGATCCGCGCCGTCGCCCCCTAACATGAGTCCCCATGCGCATCCTCGTCGTCGAGGACGACGACCGAGTGGCACGCGGACTGGTCACCGCGTTGCAACACGCCGGCTACGACGTCCACCGGGTGGCGACCGCGGCGGCCGCACTGCAGGCGGGCCACGCCGACGTCGTCCTGCTTGACCTGGGCCTGCCCGACGCCGACGGGCTCGACCTGCTGCGCAGGCTGCGGCAGACCGAGGGCATGGCGATCATCGCGGTGACCGCGCGCGGCGAGGAGCGGGAGCGGGTGCTCGGGCTGCGCAGCGGTGCCGACGACTACGTGGTCAAACCCTTCGGCACCGCGGAGCTGCTCGCCAGGGTGGAGGCGGTGCTGCGCAGGACGCGGTCCGCGCGCGCCAACGCCGAGTCCGAGGGCGCGGAGACCATCGAGGTCGGCAAGCTCAGCGTGGACACGGCCGCCCGGGTGGCCACTGTGGACGGTGAGCAGATCCTGTTGACCCGCAAGGAGTTCGACGTGCTCGTGCTGCTGATCGCGCGGCCGGGCAGCGTGGTCAGCAGGGACCACATCCTGGACCAGGTCTGGCACACCAGCTGGGAGGCGCGCTCGCGCAGCCTGGACACCCACATCGCCACCCTGCGCGGCAAGCTCGGCGAGCACGTCCGCATCGAGACCGTGCGCGGCGTCGGTTACCGCCTGGCCAGGTAGCGGTGCTGCGCAGGCTGCTCGGCGTCCTGGTGCCGCTGCTGGTGGTGCTGGCCGCCGCGCTGGGCATCCCGCTGGCGATGGCCTTCGCCGAGAGCGAGACGCAGCGGATGTACCTCGACCGCCTCGCCGACGCCAGCCGGTTCGCCTCGCTCGCCGACAACGCGCTGTCCTCCGGCCGCACCAGCGGGTTGCGCGACGAGATGGTCCGCTACGACGCGCTCTACAACAGCCCCGCCGCGCTGGTCGCGCCGGGCGGCCGGATCATCCTGGCGTCGCGGGAGAACTTCGACCTCACCGTGCCGACGGTGCACAAGCAGCTGGAGCTGGCCTTCGCGGGCTACCGCCCGGACCCGCCGCAGGTGGTGTGGCCGTGGCGGGAGGAGCCGCTGGTCGTGGTCGAGCCGGTCGGCCGGGACAGCGAGGTGGTCGCCTCGGTGGTGACGCTGGCCTCCACGGAGTCGCTGCGCGCGCAGATCGTCCAGGTCTGGTGGCTGCTGGTGCTGGTCGGCCTGGTCCCGTTGCTGGCGCTGGTCGCGGTGGCGTGGCCGATCTCGCGGTGGGTGCTGCGGCCGATCCACCAGCTCGACGAGGCGACCGCGCGGGTGGCCAGCGGCAAGCTCGACACCCGCGCGGACGTGGACGGCCCGCCGGAGCTGCGGCGGCTCGCGGTGTCCTTCAACAGCATGGTCGACGTGGTCGGCAGGGCACTGCGCCGTCAGCGCGCGTTCGTCGCGGACGCCTCGCACCAGCTGCGCAACCCGTTGGCCAGCCTGCGGCTCGCGGTGGAGAACCTCCAGCCGCACCTGGACTCCGACGCGGCGCGCCAGGCCCACGAGATCGCCGTCGAGGAGGCGGCGGAGATGGGCCGCGTCCTCGACGCCCTGCTCGCGGCGACCCGCCTGGACAGCGCCGCCGCGGCGGAGCCGGTGGAGCTGGACACCCTTGTCGCGACGCACGAGCCCGCGTGGGCGGCGTCGGCGCTGCGGGCGGAGATGGAGCTCTTCGTCGACATTCCCCAGGGACTGCGCGTGCTGGAGCCGCCGGGTGGCCTTGGCAGCGTGCTCGACGAGCTGGTCGGCAACGCGGTGCGGCTCTCAGGGGGCAGCGAGATCGTCGTGCGCGCGGAGCGGGTGGCCGACATGGTCGAGCTGCACGTCATCGACGACGGCACGGGGTTGCCGGAGGACGAGCGAGCGCAGGCGCTGAGCCGCTTCTGGCGCTCACCGAGGCACCAGAACATCGCGGGCACCGGTCTGGGCCTGGCGATCTGCGCTGAGCTGGTCACGGCGGCGGGCGGCGAGCTGGAGCTGCTCTCCCCGGGCCCGCACGGCCTGGACGCGGTGGTCCGCCTGCCCGCCGACTGACCCCCGCGAACGCGAAGCGGAGGGTCAGCCCTTGACCGCGCGGAACCAGCGTGCGGCTCCGGTGTGCAGGGGGACCGGGCCGGTGGCGATGCCGGTGCGGACGTTGATGCGGCGTGCCTCCGGGCGGTCCGCCGCGATCGTGGGGGCCTCGGTGAAGACCGTGCGGGTCACCGTCTCCACCACGTCCTCGGGGACGTCCTCGCGCGCCAGCAACAGGTTCGGGGTCACCACCGTCGGGCACGGCGGGACCGCGCCGTAGGTCGTCGCCGGGATGGTCGCGGGGAGGTAGTAGCCGTTGGGGATCCGGGCCAGGGCCTGGGCCTGCGCGCTCAGCGGCACCAGGCGGATCGGGGTGCCGCGCTCCAGGTCCGTGATCGCCGGGGTCGGGATGCCGGTCAGCGTGAAGAACGCGTCCAGCTCGCCGCGGGCCAGCGCCACCGCGGAAGCCTGCTGGTTGAGCAGCAGCGGGGTGAAGGTCGAGCCGGTGACCCGCCGCAGGTTGGCGACGATGAACTCCGTTCCCGAGCCGCGCGCGCCGATGGAGACCCGCTTGCCCCGCAGGTCCTCCAGGTCCTGGATCGGTGAGGACGCCAGCACCACCAGGTGCAGGAAGCTGTCGTAGAGCCGCCCGACCGCGCTGATGCCGTGTATCGAGGTGTTCGGGTGCTCGGAGATCGAGTCCAGTGAGGACAGTGCGAGGTGCGCCTCGCCGCTGTTGAGCAGGTGCAGGTTCTCCACCGAGGCGCTGCTCGGCCGCGCCCGCACCGGGATCTCCGGCAGCGCCCTGCCCAGCAGGGTGGCCAGTGCCGCGCCGATCTTCTGGAACACCGCGCCGTCCGGCCCCGTCGCCAGCACCAGTTCCCGCAGGTCGGAGCGTGGTCTGGGAGAGCAGCCAGCGACCACGCCCAGCCCCGCCGCCGCGAGCAGCGTGCGACGGTTCACCGCGCGCCGAGTCATGGCCGCAGGTTAGCCTGCGCCCGCCCCCGGCAGTACCGCTGAAACGTGTCAGTGTCCCTTGAGAACAAGAATGGGCGGTCACACACGTGTTGCGGCTACGTCAGCTGCGTCTGAAGTTTCGCCCCAGCCCGTTGTCCCGCGCTTTCACCAGCGGTCAACATTCCAGCCCAGCGCGAGGATTCCCCCGACCACCCAGCCCGAGGAGGGACGATGGCCGACGCCGCGACGGACGGTGCTGTCACACCGAAGACCACGCGGAAGCCGATCTACCGGCACCTGTACTTCTGGGTACTGGTCTCGATCGCACTCGGTGTGCTCGTCGGGCTGGTCTTCCCCAAACAGGCCTCGGAGATGAAGTGGCTCGCCGACTTCTTCGTGAACCTGGTGAAGATGGTCATCGCACCGACGATCTTCTGCACGATCGTGGTGGGCATCGCGGGGCTGGGCAACCTCGCCAAGGCGGGCGGGCTGGCGCTGCGCACCATCCTCTACTTCACCGCGATGACGTTGCTGGCGCTGGTCATCGGCCTGGTCGTCGTCAACGTGTTCAAGCCGGGCGCCGACCTGAACATGCCGATCAACGCCGGTGAGGCCGCGGACACCATCTCCAAGGCCAAGGACACCGACGGGTTCACCGGGTTCATCCTGCACCTGGTCCCGGAGTCCTTCGTCGGCGCGTTCACCTCCGGCCAGCTGATCCAGGTGCTCGTGGTCGCGGTGCTCGTCGCGGTCGCCGTGTCCTTCATGGGCGAGCGCGGCAAGAAGGTCATCGACGCACTGGACACCGTCTCCAAGGTGATGTTCGGCGTGATCAAGGTCGTGATGTACGCGGCCCCGATCGGCGCGTTCGGCGGCATGGCCTTCACCATCGGCAAGTACGGCAGCAAGGTGCTGACCGGCCTGGCGTTCCTGATGATCGCCTTCTACGCGACCTGTGTGCTGTTCGTGGTCGTGGTGCTGGGCGTCGTCGCCCGCATCACCGGGTTCAGCGTGCTCAAGTTCGTCCGGTTCATCAAGGACGAGCTGCTGATCGTGCTCGGCACCTCCTCCAGCGAGGCCGTGCTGCCCAGGATGCTGGTGAAGATGGAGGCGGCGGGCGCGCAGAAGTCCGTCGTGGGCTTGACGATCCCCACCGGCTACTCGTTCAACCTGGACGGCACCTGCATCTACCTGACCATGGGCGCGATCTTCATCGCCCAGGCCACCGGGGTGGAGCTGTCGCTGTGGACGCAGCTCGGCCTGCTGCTGTTCATGCTGCTCTCCAGCAAGGGCGCCGCGGGCGTCACCGGTGCAGGCCTGATCACGCTGGCCGCCTCCCTCCAGGCGTTCGGCGACACCATCCCGGTGGTCGGCATCGCGCTGATCGTGGGCATCGACCGGTTCATGTCCGAGGCCCGCGCGCTGACCAACCTGATCGGCAACGGCGTGGCGACGCTGGTCGTGGCCCGCTGGCAGAACGCCCTGGACCGCGACCGCCTCAACGAGGTCCTGGACAACCCGTCCCTTGTGGACATGGACGAGCTGATGCGCGCCGACACCCGAACTCCCGCCCCCGCGGCCGCCAAGTAACGCCATTCGCGGGCTTATGGACCTTTTCGAGCGCGCTCAGGCGTCCATAAGCCCGCGAATGGCCGTCAGGTGCGGACGGGGGTGACGACGGGGGTGCCGTCGGGGGCGGTGAGGATCGTGACGTTGGCGCTGTAGTGGGTGGAGATGCGGTCGGCGGTCAGGACCTCCGCGGGGGGGCCGACCGCCACCACGTCGCCGTGGTCGACCAGGATCAGCTCGTCGGCGTACTGGGCGGCCAGGGTCAGGTCGTGCAGGGTGCTGACCACGGTGGTGCCGTCCGCGCGGCGCAGCCGGTCGACCAGCTCCAGCAACGACTGCGCGTGGCCGACGTCCAGCCCGGTCGTCGGCTCGTCGAGCAGCAGCAGTCCGGCCTGTTGCGCCAGAACCCTTGCCAGCACGGCACGTTGGCGCTCCCCGCCCGAGAGTGTCCGGAGTGGACGGTCGGTGAGGTGCTCCAGGTCGAGCCGGGCCAGCACCTCGCCGACGACGGCGAGGTCCGACCGGCCCTCACGCGCGAGCAACCCGAGGTGCGGGGTGCGGCCGAGCAACGCGTAGTCGGTGACGGTGAGCCCTTCCGGCACCACCGGCGTCTGCGGCGAGTAGCCGACCGCACGAGCCCTTTCCCGCGCGCTCATCGCGGAGATCGGCGCGCCGTCCAACAGGATTTCCCCGGTGTGCGCGGCAATTCCGGTTATCGCTTTGAGCAAGGTCGACTTGCCCGCACCGTTCGGGCCGATGATCGCCAGCCACGAGCCCCGGGGCAGTCGGGCGGTCACCTCGCGCACCACCATCCGGCCCTTGTAGCCCGCGGAGACCGAGCGCAGCTCCAGCTCCGCCATCACGCACCGCCCTTGCGAGAAGCCCGCAGCACGAAGGCGAAGAAGGGCGCACCGGTGAACGCGGTGATCAC
This sequence comes from Allokutzneria oryzae, assembly GCF_042429765.1. Classification (NCBI taxonomy): domain Bacteria; kingdom Bacillati; phylum Actinomycetota; class Actinomycetes; order Pseudonocardiales; family Pseudonocardiaceae; genus Allokutzneria; species Allokutzneria oryzae. The sequence continues at coordinate 36,305 of NZ_JBHLZU010000004.1, forward strand.
GCCGATGGGCAGCTCCGACGGCGCCATCACGGTGCGCGCCAACACGTCCGCCGCCGCGAGGAAGATCGCCCCGCCCACCAGCGACAATGGCACGAGCACGCGGTAGCTGCCCGCGACCATCAACCGGATCACGTGCGGCACGACGATGCCGACGAAGCCGATCAGGCCGCTGACCGAGACGGCGGCCGCGGTCGCCAGCGACGCCGCGACGAGCACGACCAGCCGCACCCGCGCCGGCCGCAGCCCCAGTGCTCCTGCCTCCTCGTCGCCGACGCCGAGCACGTCGAGCAGCCGGGCGCTCGCGCACAGCACCGCCGACGCCACGACCACGTACGGCAGGATCAGCAGGACCTCGTTCCAGCCCGTGGTGCCGAGGCCGCCGAGCATCCAGTTGTAGATGATGCGCAGGTTCTCGACGTTGAGCTGCTGGACGAAGGTCTGCACCGCGGTGAGGAACGACGCGACCGCGACACCGGCCAGCACCAGCGTGGCGGTCCCGCCGCCCGCCGAGCGGCCCAGCGCCCAGGTCAGGCCGACGCCGCCGAGCGCGCCGAGGAAGGCCGCGAGCGGCAGCGGCCCGATCGCCCAGCCCTGGACGAGCTCCTGCTGCGCCGGGACCGCGAACACCACGAGCGTCGCCGCGAGTCCCGCTCCGGCCGCCGCACCCAGCAGGTACGGGTCGGCGAGCGGGTTGCGGAAGACACCTTGGAAGGCCGCGCCGGAGATCGCGAGCGCCCCGCCGACCAGGCAGCCGAGCACCACCCGCGGCACCCGCAGCTGCCACAGGATCGCGGCCTCCTGCTCCGACAGCGGGGACACGCCGCCGGTGAGCTGCGCCCAGAACTCGGCGAGCACCCGCTGCCAGCCGAGGTCGATCGCGCCGAGCAACACCGACGCGACCACCACGGCCAGCAACAGCGCGCACCCGGTCCCGAGCTGCCGCCAGGTCAGCCTGGTCGGCCGCAACCCCGTCACTTGGCGGCGGCTGCCGAGACGGCGGAGGAGACGGTGCGGACCAGGTCCACCACGCGGGGACCCCAGCGGGAGGCGATGTCGTCGTCCAGCGCGACCACGCCGTTGTTCTTCACGGCGGTCAGGCTCTGCCAGCCGGGGCGCGCGGCCACGGTCCGCGCGTTCTGGCCGCAGCACTTGGTGTCGGCCAGGAAGATCAGGTCGGGGTTGGCCTTGACCAGGTACTCGGCGCTCAGCTGCGGGTACCCGCTTCCGCTCTTGTCGGCCTCGTCGGCGATGTTGGTCAGCCCGAAGCGGCCGTAGACCTGGCCGATGAAGGTCTTGGAGGTCACGCTGTACAGCGAGTTGTCCAGCTCGTGGTAGTAGCTCAGCGGCCGGGCGGGCTTGCGGGTGTCGGTGACGATCTTGTCGATGTCCGCGCGCATCCTGGTGGCGAGCGCCTCGCCCTCGGCCGCGTGGCCCGTGGCCTTGCCGATCGCGCTGACCTGCGCGTAGGTGTCCTCCAGCGTCGTGGCGGCCGGCACCAGCAGGACCTGGATCTTCAGCTGCCCCAGCCCGGTGACCAGGTTGTCGGTGTCGTTGGAGGCCAGCACCAGGTCGGGCTTCTGGTTGGCGATCGCCTCCAGGTTCGGCTTGAAGCCGGAGAGCGTGGTCTTGGGCGCCTCGGCGGGGAAGGTGGACTGGTCGTCCACGGCGACGACCTGCTTGCCCGCACCGACCGCGTACAGCGTCTCGGTGCTGCTGGGGTTGAGCGAGATGATCCGCTCCGGCCGCTTCTCCAGCTTCAGCCCCGTGGTGCCGCCGGGGACGCTGACCTCGACCGGGAACCCGGTCGCCGCGCCGGAGGACGGGGCGGGGGCGTTGGCGGGCTCGCGGGTGGCGCACCCGGTCAGCCCGGCAACGGCCACGAGGGCCAGGGCGGCGGTGATGCGGCGGAACTGCACTCGTCTCACGTCCTCGGTGCGGCCGGCGCGGGGGCGTGGTCCTCGCGAAGCCAGGCCGGCGGCCGTGGTCATCCGAGCACCCCTGCTCCGGGAGTGGGTTCGGTGTCGAACACGCAGCGGTTGGCGACCTGGCTAGGCCGGCGGGACGAGCCGACCATCACAGTTGCGGGACAGCGCCGGAGTCGCACCGGACTTCGCTACCGAGCGGGCGATGCGGAAGTTACCAGTACACTGGAAGCTCCCTGGGCATCTTGCCAGGTAGACTAACCAGTACAACTGTACTGTTGTGTCGGGCGCTACATCGTGTCGATCACACGAATCGTTACGCCCGACGCGGGATGTCACCCAGAAGATGGTGCCTCCTTATTTCCGGGCTGTTACAGTCCCCGTAACAAACACGCTGCCTGTGGCACATTCAGGCGCTTCTTTTGCAACGGCGACTCCGCCCGGCGGAGTCGTGAGCGGGCCACCGTCGTCCCGCAGCCCCCACCACTGGACTGCACGAGGACGACGAGGGAGGTCTGCGCGTGATCTTCTCCGCCATCCCTGGCCGGCAAGGTCTGTACGACCCGAGCGAGGAACGCGACGCCTGTGGTGTCGCGATGGTGGCCGACATCAAGGGCCGCCGTTCCCACGGGATCGTGACCGACGCGTTGACGGCTCTGGCGAACCTGGAACACCGCGGCGCGGCCGGTGCCGAGCCCACCAGCGGCGACGGCGCGGGCATCCTGCTCCAGCTGCCCGACGCGCTGCTGCGGGCCGAGTGCGCCGAGCTGGACCTGCCCGCGCCGGACGAGCACGGCGAGGCCCGCTACGCCGCGGGCATGGGCTTCCTGCCCGCCGATGCCGAGCGCCGTGCCGAGGCCGTCGCGCTCATCGAGCGCATCGCGGGAGACGAGGGCCTGCGAGTGCTGGGCTGGCGCGAGGTTCCGGTCGACCCCGACGCCGCCGACGTGGGCCCCACCGCCCGGTCGGTCATGCCGCACTTCGCCCTGTTGCTGGTCGCGGGCGTGCCGGACGAGGCGGGCCGATCTCCCAGCGGCGTCGAGCTGGACCGGCTGGCCTTCTGCCTGCGCAAGCGCGCCGAGGTGGAGAGCGAGCGCGCGGGCTGCGGCGTGTACTTCCCGTCGCTGTCCTCGCGGACGCTGGTCTACAAGGGGATGCTGACCACCGAGCAGCTGCCCGCGTTCTTCCCGGACCTGCGCGACGAGCGGCTGGAGAGCGCCATCGCGTTGGTGCACAGCCGGTTCTCCACCAACACGTTCCCGTCGTGGCCGCTGGCGCACCCGTTCCGCTACGTCGCGCACAACGGCGAGATCAACACGATCCGGGGAAACCGCAACCGGATGCGCTCGCGGGAGGCCCTGCTCGCCAGCGACCTGATCCCGGGCGACCTCAGCCGCCTGTTCCCGATCTGCACGCCCGACGGCTCGGACTCGGCCTCCTTCGACGAGGTGCTGGAGCTGCTGCACCTCGGCGGCCGCAGCCTGCCGCACGCGGTGATGATGATGATCCCGGAGGCGTGGGAGAACAACGCCACCATGGATCCGGCGCGACGGGCGTTCTACCAGTTCCACGCCAGCCTGATGGAGCCGTGGGACGGCCCCGCGTGCGTCACTTTCACCGACGGCACCGTCGTCGGCGCGGTGCTCGACCGCAACGGCCTGCGCCCGGCGCGCTGGTGGCAGACCAGCGACGACCGCATCGTGCTGGCCAGCGAGACCGGCGTGCTGGACGTGCCGCCCGCCGAGGTGGTCGCCAAGGGCCGCCTCCAGCCGGGCCGGATGTTCCTGGTGGACACCAAGGCCGGTCGCATCATCGACGACGCGGAGTTCAAGTCCGAGCTCGGCGGGAAGCTGCCCTACGACGAGTGGGTGCACGCGGGCCTGCTCCAGCTGGCCGACCTGCCCGACCGCGAACACGTGGTGCAGAGCCACGAGTCGGTCGTGCGCCGCCAGCTCACCTTCGGCTACACCGAGGAGGAGCTGCGCGTCCTGCTCTCGCCGATGGTCACCGGCGGTGTGGAACCGCTGGGCTCCATGGGGTCCGACACCCCGGTCGCCGCGCTCTCGCAGCGCCCCCGGCTGCTCTACGACTACTTCAAGCAGAACTTCGCGCAGGTCACCAACCCGCCGCTGGACGCGATCCGCGAGGAGATCGTCACCTCGGTCGCCCGCGTGATGGGCCCGGAGCAGAACCTGCTGGAGCCAGGTCCGGCGTCGTGCAGGCACATCGAGCTGCCCTACCCGGTCATCGACAACGACGAGCTGGCCAAGCTCATCCACGTCAACGACGACGGCGACCTGCCGGGCTTCGCCTGCACCGTCCTTTCCGGACTGTACGAAGTGGACGGTGGAGGGCTCGCGCTCGCCGAGGCGGTCCAGCGGGTCCGCCGCGAGGCATCGGAGGCCATCGCCGCCGGGGCGCGCACGCTCGTGCTCTCCGACCGCGACTCCGACCACAAGCGCGCCCCGATCCCCTCGCTGCTGCTGGTCTCCGCGGTGCACCACCACCTGGTGCGCACCAAGGAGCGGCTGCGGGTGGCGCTGGTGGTGGAGAGCGGCGACGCCCGCGAGGTGCACCACATCGCGCTGCTGCTGGGCTTCGGCGCCGCCGCGGTCAACCCGTACCTGGCCTTCGAGACCATCGAGGACATGATCTCGCACGGGGCGATCACCGGGATCGCGCCGGAGAAGGCGATCAAGAACTACGTGCAGGCGCTGGTCAAGGGCGTGCTCAAGGTGATGTCCAAGATGGGCATCTCGACCGTGGGCGCCTACACCGCCGCGCAGGTCTTCGAGGCGCTGGGCCTGTCCCAGGACCTGGTCGACGAGTACTTCTGCGGCACCACCTCCAAGCTCGGCGGCGTCGGCCTGGACGTGCTCGCCGCGGAGGCCGCGGCCCGGCACCGGATGGCCTACCCGGACAACCCGACCGACCGGGCGCACCGCAAGCTCGACGTGGGCGGCGAGTACTACTACCGCCGCGAGGGCGAGCTGCACCTGTTCAACCCGGAGACGGTGTTCCTGCTCCAGCACGCCACCAAGACCCGCCGCCAGGAGGTCTACCGCCGCTACACCGAAGAGGTGGAGGCGTTGGCGCGCAAGGGCGGCACGCTGCGCGGGCTGTTCAAGCTGCGCACCGAGGCGCGAGAGCCGATCCCGATCGAGGAGGTCGAGTCGGTCACCTCCATCGTGAAGCGGTTCAACACCGGCGCGATGTCCTACGGCTCTGTCTCGGCAGAGGCGCACGAAACCCTTGCCATCGCGATGAACCAGCTCGGCGGCCGCTCCAACAGCGGTGAAGGCGGCGAGGACCCGGAGCGGCTCTACGACCCGGAGCGGCGCTCCGCGGTCAAGCAGGTCGCCAGCGGTCGCTTCGGCGTCACGAGCGAGTACCTGGTCAACGGCACCGACATCCAGATCAAGATGGCCCAGGGCGCCAAGCCCGGTGAGGGCGGTCAGCTGCCCGGCTACAAGGTCTACCCGTGGATCGCGCGGACCCGGCACTCCACGCCGGGCGTCGCGCTGATCTCCCCGCCGCCGCACCACGACATCTACTCGATCGAGGACCTCGCCCAGCTCATCCACGACCTGAAGAACGCCAACGAGCAGGCCCGCATCCACGTGAAGCTGGTCAGCGAGGTCGGCGTCGGCACGGTCGCGGCGGGTGTTGCCAAGGCGCACGCGGACGTGGTGCTCATCTCCGGGCACGACGGTGGCACCGGCGCCTCGCCGCTGACCTCGCTCAAGCACACCGGGACCCCGTGGGAGATCGGCCTCGCCGAGACCCAGCAGACGTTGATGCTCAACGGTTTGCGGGACCGGATCACCGTCCAGGTCGACGGCGCGATGCGCACCGGCCGCGACGTGATCGTGGCCGCGCTGCTGGGCGCGGAGGAGTTCGGCTTCGCCACCGCGCCGCTGATCGTGGCGGGCTGCGTGATGATGCGCGTCTGCCACCTCGACACGTGCCCGGTCGGCATCGCCACCCAGAACCCGGAGCTGCGCAAGCGCTACGCGGGCAAGGCCGAGTTCGTGGTGAACTTCTTCGAGTTCATCGCAGAGGAGGTGCGCGAACACCTTGCGGCGCTTGGCTTCCGCACGCTGGACGAGGCCATCGGGCACGCCGAGCTGTTGGACACCGACGGCGCTGTCGAGCACTGGAAGGCCTCCGGTCTGGACCTGTCCCCGGTCTTCGCGACGCCGGAGACCCCGTACGGGGCGGCGAAGCGGCGGCTGCGCGGCCAGGACCACGGCCTGGAGCTGGCGCTGGACCGCACGCTGATCCAGCTCGCCGAGGCGGCGCTGGAGGACGCGCACCCCGTCCGCCTGGAGCTGCCGGTGCGCAACGTCAACCGGACCGTCGGCACGCTGCTGGGCTCGGAGGTCACCCGCCGCTTCGGCGGCGCGGGCCTGCCGGAGGACACCATCCACGTGCGCCTCACCGGCTCCGCGGGCCAGTCGCTCGGCGCGTTCCTGCCGCCGGGCATCACCCTGGAGATGGTCGGCGACGCCAACGACTACGTCGGCAAGGGCCTCTCCGGCGGCCGGATCGTGGTGCGGCCGGCGCCGGAGTCGAACTTCGCGGCGGAGCAGCAGGTGATCGCGGGCAACGTGATCGGCTACGGCGGCACCCGCGGCGAGATCTTCCTGCGCGGGCGGGTCGGCGAGCGCTTCTGCGTGCGCAACTCCGGGCTGGTCGCGGTGTCCGAGGGCGCGGGCGACCACGCCTTCGAGTACATGACCGGCGGCCGCGCGGTGGTGCTCGGGCCGACCGGGCGCAACGTCGCGGCGGGCATGTCCGGCGGTATCGCCTACGTGCTCGACCTCGACCCCGGCCGGGTCAACACGGCGATGGTGGAGCTCCAGCGGCCGCACGCCGATGACCTGAAGTGGCTGCGCCAGGTCGTGGAGCGCCACCACCGGCTCACCGGCTCGGCGGTGGCCGCGTCGCTGCTCGGCGACTGGCCCCGGCGTTCCTCGGCGTTCACCAAGATCATGCCGAGGGACTACCAGCGCGTCCTGGAGGCGGAGCGCTCCGCGCGCGCCGAGGGCCGAGACGTCGACGCGGCGATCATGGAGGCGTCCCGTGGCTGACCCGAACGGTTTCCTGAAGCACTCCCGCGCCGAGGCCGCCAAGCGCCCGGCCGACGACCGGCTCGGCGACTGGGCCGAGGTCTACGCCGCGATCGAGCAGCCCGAGCGCGACGAGCAGGTGCGCACCCAGGCCAGCCGGTGCATGGACTGCGGCATCCCGTTCTGCCACTCCGGTTCGGCGGGCTGCCCGCTGGGCAACCTGATCCCGGAGTGGAACGACCTGGTGCGCCGGGGCGACTGGGAACAGGCGTCGGAGCGGCTGCACGCCACCAACAACTTCCCCGAGTTCACCGGGCGGCTGTGCCCGGCCCCGTGCGAGGCGGCCTGCGTGCTGTCGATCTCGCACGACTCGGGCGGCGCGGTGGCGATCAAGCGCGTCGAGCAGGCCATCGCCGACGTCGCCTGGGAGTCCGGCACGGTGCAGACGCTGCCGTCGGGCGTCTCCAGCGGCAAGAAGGTCGCCGTTGTCGGCTCCGGCCCCGCGGGCCTCGCCGCGGCGCAGCAGCTGACCAGGGCGGGCCACGAGGTCACCGTCTTCGAGCGCGACGACCGGCTCGGCGGCCTGCTGCGCTACGGCATCCCCGAGTTCAAGATGGAGAAGAAGGTCCTCGACCGGCGGCTCGCGCAGCTGCGCGCCGAGGGCACCCGCTTCGTCACCAACTGCGAGGTCGGCGTCGACCTGCCGGTCGACAAGCTGCGCGAGGAGTTCGACGCGGTGGTCCTCGCGGTCGGCGCGCTGCGCGGCCGTGACACGCCGGAGACCCCGGGCCGGGAGCTGCGCGGGGTGCACCTGGCGATGGAGCACCTGGTGCCCGCCAACAAGTTCTGCGAAGGCGACGGCCCGGCCGCGATCGACGCTGCCGGCAAGAACGTCGTGATCATCGGCGGTGGCGACACCGGTGCGGACTGCCTCGGCACGGCCCACCGCCAGGGCGCGACCCGCGTCTACCAGCTCGACCAGTACCCGCAGCCGCCGACGGTCCGCGACGACGACCGTTCACCGTGGCCGACGTGGCCGTGGGTGCTGCGCAGCTACGCCGCGCACGAGGAGGGCGGCGAGCGGCTCTTCGCGGTCGCTGTGGAGTCCTTTGTGGACGACGGGACCGGACAGGTGAAGGCGGTGCGGCTGCGCAAGGTCCGCGTCGAACGCGACGCCTCCGGTCGCCGCCAGGTGGTGCCGCAGTCGGAGGAGGTCGAGGAGATCCCCTGCGACCTCGCGCTGCTGGCGATCGGCTTCGAGGGGGTCGAGCACATGCGCCTGCTCGACGACCTGGGGCTGACGCTGACCCCGCGCGGCACGCTCTCCTGCGGCACCGACTGGCAGACCAGCACGCCGGGCGTGTTCGTCTGCGGTGACGCGCACCGGGGTGCCTCGCTGGTGGTGTGGGCCATCGCCGAGGGCCGCTCGGTGGCCAGCGCGGTGGACACCTTCCTCACCGGCGCCTCCGACCTGCCCTCACCGGTGCACCCCACCGCGATCCCGCTCTCGGTGGTGTAGCCCGCTCTCTCCGGCTGACGGGCCCCAGGACAACGACGTCCTGGGGCCCGTTTTCGCGGTCAGGCGCTCTTTCGTCGTAGTCCGGTTGCGGCCGTTCGAGTGGTGACCGGACAAGTGATCGCGCATCCAACTTCCTAATGACCCGACCTCGTGGCGGGTGCGCTCACAGTCCATAGGACGAAGCTATGGGCAGGTGAGATTGTTCGGAGTTGAACCTTCTTGTCAGGCTTCCCCGGCCGTGTGGTCCTCCGGTGCGAAAGGGGAGTCGGAAGATGGTGGAAACCGCGCTGCGGAGCGAGGTCGCGGTGGCCGTGCTCCGGCTCCTGATGGCCTACCAGCGCCAGCTCCCGAGCGGTGACACCTGCCGGGAACTGCCCTGTGCCGCCTGCGACGAGCCGCATCTGCGCAAGATCACCGCGGCCATGGCGACGGGTCGGGAGATCCAGCTCGTGCTGCCCGCGTTCCCGGCCAAGTCACCGAACCGGGCGAAGACCATCAGTCATCTCCCGGACATGGCGGAACGAGTGGCGCTGGAGTTCCTCCAGTCCCTCTGCGATCGAATCGAACGCCTCTACCCGCCGGGCGCGCGCTTCGTCATCTGCTCCGACGGGCGGGTCTTCGGCGATCTGATCGGGGTGCCCGACGAGGCCGTCACCGCCTACCGGCGCGAACTGGTCGCGATGATCGACCAGATCGGCGCGGAGCGGCTGGACGTCTTCGACCTCGACGACGTGCACCTCGGCGTCGACGACCACGCGGCGATGCGCGAGCACCTCGTCACCCACTACGCGCAGTCGCTGGAGTCGGTGCGGGCCGAGGTCAAGGCCGGTGACAAGGCGCTGAGCATCTACCGGGGGATGACCCGGTTCCTGTTCGAGGACCAGCTCGGTCCCGGCTACGAGGGCAGCAGGGCAGCGGCGCTGCGCGAGGCACGTCGCCGCGCGTACGGGGTGATCCAGCGCAGCCGCGCGTGGGGCTCGCTGCTCGCGGAGCGCTTCCCGGACGCGGTCCGGCTGTCCATCCACCCGCAGCCGTGCGGCGCGGACAAGCTCGGAATCCTGCTGATGGAGACCGCCGACGGCTGGCTCACCCCGTGGCACGGCGTCGCCGTGGTCACCGACGGGCGGACCGAGCTGGTCAAGCGCTCCGACGCCGAACGGCTCGGCGCCACCCTCGTCCGGCGGGGCGGTCGCCCCAGTCACTACGTCCTGTCCCGCCTCACCGGCTGAAGGAGCGCGTCGTGTCACAAACCCTTGTCCAGACGGAGAAGATCGGGCCGTTCGGAGTGCTGGTCCGGGCCGAGCGGGCCAGGCAGAACCCCGCGACGCTCGCGCCGGAGGCACTGCGCGCGCTCACCCGCGAGCACCACATCGTGGTGCTGCGCGGATTCCGCACCTTCGCCGACGCTGACGAGCTGACCGAGTGGAGCGGCACGCTCGGCGAGATCATGATGTGGCCCTTCGGCGCCGTGCTTGAGCTCGTCGAGGCCGAAGCCCCGACCGACCACATCTTCGACCACAGCTACGTCCCCCTGCACTGGGACGGCATGTACAAGCCGCTGATCCCGGAGTTCCAGGTCTTCCAGTGCGTCAGCTCACCGGGCAACGGCAACGGTGGCCGCACCACGTTCAGCGACTCCAGCGGTGTGCTGGCCACCGCCGACCCCGCGACCGTCGAGCGGTGGAGCCAGATCACCGTCACTTACCGGATCCAGAACAAGGTGCACTACGGCGGCCAGGCGGTTTCGCCTCTGGTGGTCCCACATCCGACGACCGCTGTGCCGACGATGCGCTTCAACGAGCCGCCGATCGCCGACGACGAGACGTTCCTCAACCGACCGAGCCACAGCTTCGACGGCGTCGCCGACGACGAGGTGCCGACCTTGGTCGAGGAGCTGCGGAAGGCGCTCTACGACCCGCGCCACTACTACGCGCACGACTGGGTCGACGGCGACCTGGTGATCACGGACAACTACACGCTGCTGCACGGCCGCGAGGCGTTCACCCACCGCGCGCCTCGGCACCTGCGACGCGTGCACGTGCTCGGCGACCCGCCGTTCGAGAACCCCGCGTTGGGCTGAGATGACTCTGCCAAGGCTCGAACCCGCAAGCGGTATTTCGGTGAAGACCCGCTCGGTGGTCGTGCTCGCCCTGACCGCGGGAACCTTCCTGTTGGCGTTCTGGGCTTTCGGCCGCGTCGATCCGCACTACTACTACACGGTCGGCGTGCGCTCGATGAGCACCAGCTGGCACGCGTTCCTCTACGGTGCCTTCGATCCGGCTGGTTCGATCTCGGTCGACAAGGTGCCCGGCGCCCTGTGGTTGCAGGCGTTGTCAGTGCGCGTGTTCGGCTTCCACACCTGGGCCGTGTTGCTGCCGCAGGCGCTTGCCGTAGCGGCAACGGTTCCGGTGTTGTGCTCTGCGGTGCGGCTGTGGATCGGGACGAAGGCGGGACTGGTCGCTGGCGCGGTCTTCGCACTGACACCGATCACGGTGGTGTTGGCGCGGGTGAACATTCCCGACACGTTCCTGGTGCTGTGCATGGTGTGCGCGGCACTGGCGATGACCAAGGCGATCAAGAGCGGTCGCTGGCCGCAGCTGCTGATCGCCGCGGTGTGGGTCGGGATCGGTTTCCAGATGAAGATGACGCAGGTGTTCCTTGTGTTGCCCGCACTGGGAACCGCCTACCTCGTCGCCGCTCCGGGCGGCCTCGCGCACCGCATCGGCCGCAGCCTCGCTGCCGGTGTTCTCGCGCTCGCGGTCAGCTCCGTGTGGCTCGTCGCGGTGGCGCTGACGCCCGCAGCCGACCGCCCGTACGTGGACGGCAGCACCCACAACTCGGTGTGGGAGATGGCTTTGCTGTACAACGGCTTCGGCCGCTTCGTGCACGGCAACGACACGACCGCCGAGGTGAGCAGCTTCCTCGCGGACTTCGGCGGGGCGCCCGGCGTGTTCCGCCTGTTCAACGCCGAGGTGGGTGCCCAGGTCAGCTGGCTGCTCCCGCTCGCGCTGCTGGCTCTGGTGCTCGGCCTCGTCGCCAGGAGGTCCCACCCCCGCACCGACTCCGTCCGCGCCGGGCTCCTCCTGTGGGGCACCTGGCTCCTGACCCACGCGGCCGTCTTCTCCGCCGCCTCCGGCATCCACCCCTACTACACCGCGGCCCTGACCCCCGCCCTCGCCGCCCTCACCGCTTTCGCCATTCGCGGGCTTATGGACCTTCGCGAGCGCGCTCAGAGGTCCATAAGCCCGCGAATGGCGCTTTTGGGCGCGGGGGTGTGGGTGGTTGTGCTGAGTGTGCGGGAAGGGATGGCGTGGGTCGGGGTGGTGAGCGCCGGGGGTGTGCTGGTGGCGCTCGCGATCCGGCGGCCGGTGCTGGGGGTGGTGGCCCTGGTGGTGGCGCCCGGAGTGTTCACCGTGATCGCTTCGGGGAAGAGCTTTGACGGCTTGTCGGCTTTGAACCCCGTTGCGGGGGAGGCGAATCCCCTGCCCGCCGCAGGGATGGCCGCGATGCACGGGCTGCCGGCCGACACGCCGTTCCCTCCCGGTATGGGGGACATGAACATGATCACTCCGAATGCGGGCGTGCTGCGCTATGTGACCCAGCACCACGCGGGGGAGCGGTACCTGTTCGCCGTGCCAACCGCGAACACCGCCGCGCCGTACCTGCGAGCCGGGTACAGCGTGTTGCCGATGGGCGGGTTCACCGGGGCCGCCGCTGTTCCGTCCATTGTGGAGCTTCAGGAGCTCGTGCGCTCCGGGCAGGTGCGGCACGTGCTCATCGGCGGGTTCCACGGCGGCATGGGCGGTTCCGTGTCGATCGAACGCCAGGAGTGGGTCGCGAAGACCTGCGCGCCCGTGCCCGCTGGTGAGTACCAGGGTGCTTCCGGTCCCTCCGGGCCGCCGGGACACCCGGAGCTTCTTTTCGACTGCAAGCCGGGAGGCTCGCGATGAGTTCCGACACCACCACCGTGAGACCGCTGCCGAAGCCGTTGGCGTGGTTGTCCCGCAACGCGGTGTGGATCGCGCTGGTGTCCGTCACCGGCTTCGCCGCGATCTCCGCGTTGCACTGGGCGCTGACCGGCTTCGTGATCATGACCGACTTCATCGACCTCACGGTCTACGAGGCCGGGGCGCGTGCGCTGGTGGACGGAGCGCCGCTGTACGAGGGCAAGATCGACGGCGGGATGTACTCCTACACCTATCCGCCGTTCTCCACGCTGCTGTTCGCGCCGATGGTGCTCGGGCCGCTGTGGTTGTGGAAGCTGTTGGTGTTCCCGGTCAACACGGTGCTCGTGGCGTGCGCGGTCTGGCTGTCGCTGCGGATCATGGGACACGCGGGCGACCGCGACACCCGCCGCGTCACGCTGGCCCTGACGGCGCTGCTGTTCTGGGTCGAGCCGGTCGCGTGGACGATGTACCTCGGCCAGGTCAACCTCGTGCTGTTGGTGGTGCTGCTGTTCGGGCTGCACAAGCGGACCGAGCTGTGGCTCGGTCTCGCGGTCGGCCTCGCCGCCGGTATCAAGATCACTCCGGCGATCTTCGTGATCTACTTCCTGGTCACCCGGCGGTACCGGGCTGCCGCCACCGCCGTCGCCACGTTCCTGGGCACGGTGCTGGTCAGCCTCGTGGTCACGCCGGGCGACACCCTGCGGTACTGGAGCGGCACGTTCCTGCGCACCGAGCGGGTCGGCGAGGTCGCCATCCAGATGAACCAGTCGCTCAACGGCCTGCTCGCCCGACTGTTCACAGTGGACAAACCGCCCACGGTGCTGTGGCTGGGCGTCGCCCTGCTCGCCGCGCTCGCCGGACTGTCCGTCGCGGTCCTCGCGCACCGGCGCGGGAAGACGCTGCTCGGCTTCACGCTCGTCGGCATGACCGGGGCCGCCGTGTCGCCGATCTCCTGGAGCCACCACTGGGTGTGGTTCGTCCCGCTCGTGGTCGTCGCCGCGCACGGCTGGCAGCGGACGCGCCGGGACGCCGCCGCGCTCGCGGTGTTCACGGCGGTGACGTTCGCGTGGCCGATGCACCTCGTCACCGGGCACCGCATGGACATCCCGGCGCTCGGCGTGATCGGCATCCCGGAGTGGAACGGCCTCGGCAACCTCTACACCAACGTGTACGTGTTCCTCTTCGGCGCAACCTTGGTGTGGGTGTGGCGTCAGCTCAGCACCCGAACCACGGCCGTGCCGGGAACTCTCGCAGGTAGCTGAGCCGGGCCGGAGTTCGTTGGCAGCAAACAACTACTCCGACCCCGGATGACTGGGCTCCGCGCGCTGGTGCAAGATCCACAGCTGTTTGCCGTCGACCTCGAATGTGGATGCGGACCAGTGAGCGAGACCAAGCCTGGGTGGGGCGCTGCCACTCGTTGCCCTTCGGACTGCTTGCCCGAGTCCGGTGAGACCCCGGCGGTTTCGTTGCCGCTGCGGGCTTTCCGGCTCATGTCGGTGTTCTTCGTGTTCCTCGCGGCCCTGCCGGTGCTCGCCGTGCTGCCACTGTTCGGCACACGCCGACGTATCGCGCGTCTTCGGTCGCTGGCGTGCCTTCTGGTGCGGGCACTCGGAATCCGCGTCGTGCACACGGGACCTCGCGGTGGTTCCGCGCTGTTGGTCGCCAATCACCTCTCCTGGTTGGACGGGGTTGCTTTGCTTGTGCAGCAACCGATTCACCTGGTCAGCGACGCGCGGGTCCGCGCGGAGCCGGTGCTCGGGCCGCTGCTCCACCGGGGCGGCGCGATCTTCCTGGACCGCGAGCGACCGAGCGCGCTGCCCGCGACCGTTGACGAGATGGCCGACGCGTTGCGCGCGGGCCTGCCGGTGGGCGCGTTTCCGGAGGGCGCGCGGCGATGCAGCTCCCCGGGCGGCCCCTTCGCGCCCGCGGCCTTCGAGGCGGCGATCCGGGCGGGAGTGCCGGTGCGCCCGACCCTGATCGAGTACCGCCTGCCCGATGGGCGCGCCACCTCCGCCGCCGCCTTCCTCGGCGAGGAGACGCTGCGGGACAACGTGCGCAGGCTGGTCGCGATGCGTGGCCTGGAGGTCCACGTGCGCGCGCTGCCCGTCCTGGACCCGTCCCGCTACCGCTCGCGCGGTGCGCTGTGCCGCGCCGCCAAGGCGGCCATCGACCGCGCCGCCACGCCCACCCCGGACGCCTGCGCCGCGGCCAACCCGCGACCGGTCGTCCCGGAGAAGCGGCTCATCACCGCGGAAGAACTGATCTCCACCTCCTCCTGACGAGCACTGCCCGGCTCAGCCGCCCGCGACGGACGGGATGATGTGGATCTCGGCGCCGTCGTTGAGCTCGGTGCCCGTTCCGGCCAGGCGGCGGCACTCCTCGCCGTCGACGAAGAAGTTCACGTATCGCCGCAGTCCGCGCTGTTCGTCGCGCAACCGCCGGTCCAGCAACGGGTAGCGGCCCGCGACGACGTCCAGCACGTCGCCCAGCGTGGCGGGTGCGGTCATCTCCAGCTCGAACTTCGCGGCGCCGTCGGCCGTCGCGCGCAGCACGCCCGGCAGCAGCACGGTGACTCGCATGCGGGCCTCCTCAGACCGAAGCGGCGCGGACGCAGAGCACGTCCGGCAGGTGCCGGGCGATCAGCGACCACGAGTCCCCCTCGTCGGCGCTGCCGTAGACCTCGCCGGTGCGGGAGCCGAAGTAGATCCCGGCCGGATCGGCGTCGTCCGCGCACATGGCGTCCCGCAGCACGGCCGACCAGAACCCGTCCTCGGGCAGACCGGCGGTGAGCGCGGTCCACGAGTCACCGCCGTCCTCGCTGCGGTAGACCCGGCAGCGCCCGTCTGGTGGGAAGCGCAGCGCGTCGGCGGTCAGCGGGAACGTGTAGACCACCTCCGGCCGGTGCGGGTGCACCACCATCGGGAAGCCGAAGTCGCTCGGCAGCCCCTCCGCGATGGACTGCCACGTCCGCGCGCCGTCGTCGCTGCGGTAGACGCCGTGGTGGTTCTGGGCGAAGAACCGCTCCGGCCGGTCCGGGTGCTGGGCGATCTTGTGCACGCACTGGCCGAACTCCGGCTCCGGGCCGGGCAGGAAGTAGGCGCTGATGCCGCGGTTGCTGGCCGCCCAGCTGCGCCCGCCGTCGGTGGTCCGGTACACCCCGCCGGTGGACATCGCGACCGTGACCTGGTCGGGGTCCCGCGGGTGCGGCAGCACCGAGTGGATCGCCTGACCGCCGAAGCCGGGTGTCCAGTCCGCGCGGTGCGGGTGGTCCCACAGCGCCCTGACCAGCTCGTAGGTCCGGCCGCCGTCACCGGAGCGGAACAGCGCCGACGGTTCGACGCCCGCGTAGACCACCTCCGGCTGCGAGCTCGGTCCCGGGGCGAGCTGCCACACCTGGCCGAGGGTGGCCCCGGTGTCCTCGGGGAAGGCCACCGGGGCGTGGTCCGGCTCCTGCCAGCTCGCGCCGAGGTCGTCGCTGGTCATCACGCTCGGCCCGAAGTGCTCGCTGTGCACGCCCGCGAGCAGCCGGGGAGTGCCGCGCCGGGTGTCCACCGCCACCGAGTACACCGCCGTCATCGGGTGGTGCGGGCCGGTGAGCGACCAGCTGGCCCTGCCGTCGGTGCTCCTGGCCAGCCACAGGCCCTTGCGGGTGCCGATCGCCAGCAGAACCATCACAACCTCCGAGTGTCGATCATGGAGTGACCCAGGTCACTCTCGGACGCTACGCCCGACCCCCGACAGTCACGGAGAACCTGCCCCGATAGCGTCGCTGACCATGGACTTCGGCGGGTTCGGCGAGCACGCGATCGACTTCTTCGACGGCCTGGAGGCGGACAACTCCAAGGCCTTCTGGACCGACAACAAGCAGACCTACGTCGAGGACGTGCGCGGCCCGATGGAGGCGCTGCTGGCCGCGCTGGAGCCGGAGTTCGGCGCGGGCAAGGTCTTCCGTCCCTACCGCGACGTCCGTTTCAGCAAGGACAAGACGCCGTACAAGACGCACTGCGGCGGTGTCGTCGAGCAGGGGCGCGGGGGCGGGGCCTACTACGTGCAGATCAGCCCGGCCGGGCTGCTGGTGGGCGGGGGCTCGTTCGCGATGGCCCCGGACCAGCTCGCGCGCTACCGGACCGCCGTGGCCGAGGACCGCAGGGGTGAGGCGTTCCGGCAGCTGCTGCGCAAGCTGGAGCGGGCCGGGTGGGAGGTCAGGGGCGACCGGCTCAAGACCCGGCCGAGGGGCTTCGACGCCGACCACCCGCGCATCGAGCTGCTCAAGCACCGCTCGATCTACGTCGTGCGCGAATGGGAGCCGGACGACGTGCTGCACGAGCCCGAGTGCCTGGACCGGGTCCGCACGGCGTGGCGCGAGCTGGCCGGGATCAACGACTGGGCCGCCGACCACATCGGGGTCAGCGACAGTCGTTTCTAGAGAGACCGAAAAGTCCACCCGTACGGGTGGCGTCGGTTCAGGCTTCCTCGTCGGCCGGTCGACGAAGGTACTTCGCGCGCTGGCGTTTTCCGCGCGCCGAGGTGGCCCACGCGTGCAGCAGCGTTCCCGCCGCGAGCCCCGCCCAGTCGGTGACGATGTCGAAGACCTCGAACGAGCGGTCGATCGGCAGCGTCGCCTGCAGGACCTCCGAGGCGATCGCGTACAGGAACAGGCCGATGGCCAGCGGAATCGGCCGCAGCCGGGCGAGCAGACCGGTGGCGGCGAGCACCGCGAACAGGCCGAAGTGGATGACCTTGTCGGTGCCGTAAGGCGCGACGGGAACGCCCGATCTCGGCATGAACAAGATCACTACGCTGAGCAACACCGCGGTGACGAAGGGCAGAACACGAAGGCTCACGACAAAGATCCTGGCCTGGATTGCGGTATCGGTACAGCAATCGGGTCTAGGCTGCTCGGACGTGAGCCGACGTGCGAAGATCGTTTGTACCCTCGGTCCGGCGACCGCGACCCCGGAGAAGCTCCGTGACCTGGTCGAAGCGGGCATGGACGTGGCCCGGCTGAACTTCAGCCACGGGAGCCACGCCGACCACAAGCAGGTCTACGACATGGTCCGCCAGGCAGCCGACGACGCTGGTCGCGCCGTGGGCATCCTCGCCGACCTGCAGGGCCCCAAGATCCGCCTCGGCCGGTTCGCCAACGGACCGGTGATGTGGGAGACCGGTGACCGCGTGCGGATCACCGTCGAGGACGTGCCTGGGACCCACGACCGGGTCTCCACCACCTACAAGGGCCTGGCCAACGACGCCAAGCCGGGCGACCGGATGCTGGTCGACGACGGCAACGTGGGGCTGACCGTGGTGGCCGTCGAGGGCCAGGACGTGGTCTGCGACGTGACCGAGGGCGGGAAGGTCAGCGACAACAAGGGTCTGTCGCTGCCGGGGATGGACGTCTCCGTGCCCGCGCTGTCCGACAAGGACATCGAGGACCTGGAGTTCGCCCTGAGCCTGCGGGTGGACATCGTCGCCCTGTCCTTCGTCCGGTCCCCCGCCGACATCGACCTGGTCCACCAGGTGATGGACCGGGTGGGCAACGGCAGGCTGCCGGTCGTCGCCAAGCTGGAGAAGCCCGAGGCCGTCGACAACCTGGAGGCCATCGTGCTGGCCTTCGACGGGATCATGGTCGCCCGCGGTGACCTGGGCGTGGAGCTGCCGCTGGAGTACGTGCCGGTGGTGCAGAAGCGGGCCATCCAGATCGCCCGCGAGAACGCCAAGCCGGTGATCGTCGCGACCCAGATGCTGGAGTCCATGATCGGCAACTCCCGGCCGACCCGCGCCGAGGCCTCCGACGTGGCCAACGCGGTGCTCGACGGCACCGACGCGGTGATGCTCTCCGGCGAGACCAGCGTCGGGCGCTACCCGATCGAGGTGGTCAAGACGATGAGCCGGATCGTCGAGGTCGCCGAAACCGAGATCACCCCCGACGCCGTGCCGCCGCTGTCGCACGTGCCGAGGACCAAGCGGGGCGTCATCTCCTACGCCGCCCGCGACATCGGCGAGCGGCTGAACGCCAAGGCCCTCGTCGCCTTCACCCAGTCCGGCGACACGGTGCGCAGGCTCGCCCGCCTGCACACGCCGCTGCCGCTGCTGGCCTTCACCCCGGAGGCGGACGTGCGCAGCCAGCTCGCGATGAGCTGGGGCGTCGAGACCTTCCTGGTGCCCGAGGTCGGCTCGACCGACCAGATGATCCAGCAGGTCGACCACTCGATGCTGGCCATGAGCGGCCGCTACCAGCCGGGCGACCTTGTGGTCATCGTCGCAGGGTCCCCGCCGGGGACGGTGGGCTCGACTAACCTCATCCGCGTACACCGTCTGGGTGAAGAAGACCACGCCTGAGTCCTTGAGGAGCTCCCCGTGACCGAAGTCGCCCGCGCCGCGGCGGCGGACCCCGCGGGGATCTCCTCCGCGGTCCCGGTTCCCCTGGCCGCCGACGGCGTTCCGCACGGCCAGCCCGTGCTGGACCGCCTGGTGGCCCTGCTCGACCTGGAGCGGGTCGAGGAGAACATCTTCCGCGGCGTCAGCCCCGCGGAGTCGCCGGTGCGCGTCTTCGGCGGCCAGGTCGCCGGTCAGGCCCTGGTCGCCGCGGGCCGCACCGTGCCTGCGGACCGGGGGGTGCACTCGCTGCACTCCTACTTCATCCGCGGCGGCGACCCGAGCATCCCGATCGTCTACGAGGTCGACCGCATCCGGGACGGCCGCTCCTTCACCACCCGCCGCGTGGTGGCCGTCCAGCGCGGCAAGGCGATCTTCGCGCTGTCCGCGTCCTTCCAGCTGCAGGAGGAGGGCCTGGACCACGGCGACGAGATGCCGTCGGTGCCGGACCCCGAGACGCTGCCGACCTACGGCGAGTTCGTCCTGCCGTACCGGGACAAGCTCGGCCCGTGGGCCAAGCTGCCCCGGCCGATCGAGCTCCGGCACGTGACCACCCCGCCGTGGCTGACCGGCGAGCCGGGCGACGCCCGCAGCCAGGTCTGGATGAAGGCCGACGGCCGGGTGCCGGACGAGAACCTGTTGCACGTGTGCCTGCTGGCGTACATGTCGGACATGACGCTGCTCGACTCGGTCCTCGCCCGGCACGGCGTCTACTGGGGCGATGTCATCGGCGCGAGCCTGGACCACGCGATGTGGTTCCACCGCCCGTTCCGCGCCGACGAGTGGGTCCTCTACGACTCGGAGTCCCCCAGCGCCTCCGGTGGGCGCGGCCTCGCCAACGGCCGGTTCTTCTCCCGCGACGGCCGGCTCATCGCGACCGTCGTGCAGGAGGGCCTGCTCCGCCCCGTCCGCCGCTGAGCCCGGTCAGCACGAGCTGCTGGGCATCTCCAGCGTGAGCAGGTACCGCGCGGTGGCCTCGCGCGCGCACTTGTTGTTGCCCATCCAGGCGGTGTGCCCGACGCCCGGCCAGGTCAGCAGGTGGCTGCCCGGGATCTGGCGGTGCACGCTCTCCGCCCACGTCCGAGGCGTCGCGACGTCGTGGGCGCCGGACACCAGCAGGGTCGACGGGGGAGTGCCGCGCCAGGTGTGCGGGGTCCAGCGCACCGGCTGCGGCCAGCCGGCGCAGCCCGAGGCGATGTCCCAGAGCTCCGAGTACCCGCCGAGGTCCGGGTTGAGCGCGCGGACCTCGCCGACCGCCTCGTGCAGCGGGAAACCGACCGGGATGTCCTGGCAGATGATCGACCGGTACGAGGTGTACATCGGCGAGTTGATCATCCCCTGGGTGAGCATGGACCCGTCGCCGGTCAGCGCCTTCACCAGCCCCGAGGCCATCGCGGGCAGGAACGTGTTCGCGTTCAGCGCCAGGAGCGCGCCCGCCTGGACCTCGCGCGGGGTCACCACGCGGTCACCGGCCTTGAGCGCGCCCCGCTCGGCGAGCGCGGTCACGTCCCGCAGGACCTGCCTGGGGTCCTTGCCGTGCAGGGCGCAGGAGGCGTCGCGGGCGCACCAGTCGACGAACTGCGTCCAGCCGTCCTGGGTGGACACGGCGTTGTCCTTCACGAGTTGCCGAGTCGGCAACGAACGGTCGACGACGCCGTCGAGCGCCAGCGCGCGCAGGCGGTGCGGGAAACGCTCGGCGTAGGCCTGGCCGAGCATGCTGCCGTACGACAGGCCGAGGTAGCTGATCTGCTTCTCGCCCAACGCTTCCCGCAGCGCGTCCATGTCCCGCGCGATCGTGTCCGTGTCGAGGTGGGCCATGACCGGTCCGGTCTTGGCCGCGCAGGAGTTCGCGAACGCCGCGTTCTCCCCTGCCAGCTTCGCCGTGGCGGCGGCGGTCACCGGGAACCGGTCCGAACTCGGGTCGTGCGGCGGCAGGTCGCAGCGGATCGGCGTGCTCGTGCCGGTTCCCCGGAAGTCGAGTCCGATCAGGTCGAACCGGTCGCGGACCTCGTCGGGGAAGACCTCCTTGGCGTAGCGCGCCACGAGTTCGGCGGTGCCCGAGCCGGGACCGCCGGGACTGAACATCAGCGCACCGATCCGGCGCGACTGGTCGCGCGCGGGGGCGCGGGAGACGGAGATGGCGACGCGCTCGCCGGGCTTGTCCCAGTCCAGGGGGACGCTCAGCGTCGCGCACTCCGCCTCGCCGCAGGGTTTCCAGGTCAGGGTGGGGGCGGCGGCCGCGGCCGCGGGCACGACGGCGAGGGCGGCGCCGAGGGCCAGCAGCGCGGCTCCGATCCTTCTCACGGTGTGAGTCCTTTCGGTTGGGAGCGGCCAGCATGCCCCGCCCCCGGACACGGACCCGGCCGTTCCGGGGTGATCTCAGGGAAATATCGGGGGCGCTCCCCCTCCGCTCCGGGACGTGCGCTGGACATGCTGGGACCCGTGTTGCGAAAGATCGTGGTGCTGGTCGAGGACGGGGTCCCGTTGCTCGACGCCGCGGGGGTGACCGAGGTCTTCAGCGTCGCCGCCCGCCACGGCGCGCCCTACCGCGTCCTGCTGGCCTCGCCCGGCGGCCGGGACGTGCGGACAGCGGCCGGTGTCCGCCTGCGCGCCGACTCGGCCGTCGAGGTGCTGGACGGGGAGATCGACACCCTTGTCGTGACCGGTTCCGTCGTGCACGGCACCGAGCGCGGGCCGTTCGTGCGCACCGAGCTGGCCGGGCAGGTCCGCCGCCTGGCGAAGCGGTCCTGCCGGGTGGCTTCGGTGTGCACCGGCGCGTTGCTGCTGGCCTCTGCCGGGCTCCTCAACGGCAGGCGCGCCACGACGCATTGGAGCTGGTGCGACGAGTTCGCCAAGCTGCACCCGATGGTTACCGTCGACCGCGACGCGATCTTCGTGACAGACGGGCCGGTGTCCACCTCGGCGGGCGTGAGCGCGGGCATCGATCTCGCGCTGGCCTTGGTGGAGCAGGACATGGGTGCGGATGCGGCCCGCCGCGTCGCCAGGGCACTGGTGGTGTTCCTGCGGCGACCCGGAGGGCAGGCCCAGTTCGGCGCCTGGGGGCAGGTCCCCGTGCCCACCAGCTCGCCGCTGCGCGGGGTGGTCGAGGCGGTGACC
This sequence comes from Allokutzneria oryzae, assembly GCF_042429765.1. NCBI lineage: Bacteria > Bacillati > Actinomycetota > Actinomycetes > Pseudonocardiales > Pseudonocardiaceae > Allokutzneria > Allokutzneria oryzae. The sequence continues at coordinate 58,257 of NZ_JBHLZU010000004.1, forward strand.
CTGACGCCGGGGGAGGACCACTCGGTGCCCGCGATGGCCGCGCGGGCCATGCTCAGCGTCCGGCACTTCACCCGGCTCTTCAGCCGCGAGATCGGGATGAGCCCCGCCCAGTACGTCGAGCAGACCAGGGTCGACGCGGCGCGTGCGCTGCTGGAGAACGGCGACGACGGGGTCGAGTCGATCGCGCGGCGCTGCGGCTTCGGCACCTCCGAGACCATGCGCCGGGCCTTCATCCGCGTGCTCGGTGTGCCCCCGGTCGCCTACCGCGGCCGGTTCCGGACCACGGGGATCGGCGCTGATCCGTTGGCAGGCAACCACTCCGCCGTCAGGTCACAAGTGGTCCAGACCTATTGACGCTGCCGGTCCGGTCCACTTACGGTCCAGGCTCACACACGCCTCCGCCGCCGCGACACCTGGAGGTGACTCGTGGCCCGGAAAACTGTGCTCGGCGCAGCGGTGGTCGCGTTGTTGTCAGGTTTGCTTGTGGCGGTGGGGAATTCCCCCGCATCCGCCGTCAACGAGGACTGTCGCCCCGACGGTCTGTACCGCGCCGGTGGGGTCGACGCGCCGTACTGCCAGGTCTACGACACCGAAGGCAGGGAGAAGCTCGGCGCGGGCGTCAACCGCCGCGTGATCGGCTACTTCACCGGGTGGCGGCACGGCAAGAACAACCAGCCCGCCTACCTGGTCAACAACATCCCCTGGACCAACGTCACGCACATCAACTACGCCTTCGCGCACGTCGACGAGCAGAACCGGATCTCCGTGGGCGCGCAGAACGCGAACAACCCCGCCACCGGCATGGAGTGGCCGGGGGTCGCGGGTGCGGAGATGGATCCGGCGTTGCCGTACAAGGGGCACTTCAACCTGCTGACGAAGTACAAGAAGCAGCATCCCGACGTGAAGACGCTGATCTCCGTCGGGGGCTGGGCGGAGACCGGCGGCTACATCAACGAGGCGGGTGACCGCGTCAACAGCGGTGGCTTCTACTCGATGACCACCAACGCCGACAACAGCGTGAACACCGCTGGTATCAACGCGTTTGCCGACTCCACCGTGCAGTTCCTGCGCACCTACGGCTTCAACGGCGTCGACATCGACTACGAGTACCCGACCTCCAACAACGACGCGGGCAACCCGTTGGACTTCCAGCTGGCCAACGCGCGACGGGCCGGACTCAACCGCAGTTACCAGGTTCTGATGAAGACGTTGCGCGAGAAGTTGGACGCGGCAGCGGCGGCCGACGGCAAGTACTACATGCTGACCGTCGCCGCCCCCGCTTCCGGCTGGCTGCTGCGCGGCATGGAGGTCTCGCAGGCCACCAGGTACCTGGACTACGTCAACATCATGTCCTACGACCTGCACGGCGCGTGGAACAAGTTCGTCGGCCCCAACGCCTCGCTCTACGACGACGGCAAGGACGCTGAGCTGGCCGCGGGCGGGGTCTACGGGGCTCCGCAGTACGGCGGAATCGGCTACCTCAACACGGACTGGGCCTACCACTACTTCCGTGGCGGTGTCCAGAGTGGACGGATCAACATCGGTGTCCCGTTCTACAGCCGCGGTCACCGCAACGTGGTCGGTGGGACCAACGGCCTCTGGGGCACCGCGGTCGGCTCGAACTGCCCGCAAGGCCTGACCGCCTGTGGTGACGGTGCGCGCGGCATCGACAACATCTGGCACGACAAGGAGAACGGCAAGGAGCTCGGTGCAGGTTCGAACCCGTTGTGGCACACGAAGAACCTGGAGCGCGGGATCGCGGGGAGCTACATCGGGCAGTACGGGCTCGACCCGGCGAACGACCCCGAGGACAAGCTGACCGGGACCTACACGCCGCACTACGACAGCACTCTTGTCGCGCCTTGGCTGTGGAACAACGACAAGAAGGTCTTCCTGTCCACTGAGGACGAACGCTCCATCGGGGCGAAGGCGGACTACGTCGCGAACAAGGGCATCGGCGGCATCATGATCTGGGAGCTCGCCGGTGACTACGCGTGGAACGCGGCCACGGGCGAGAACTACATCGGCAACACGCTCACCACGGTGATCAAGCAGAAGTTCGCGGCGGCCGGACCCTACGGCAACAAGAAGTCGCCGCAGCCCTCGCCGTCCGAGCGGCTCGACGTCAAGGTCGAGTTCGTCGAGTTCCCGTTGGGGGACAACAACTACCCGATCAGCCCGAAGATGCGGATCACCAACGGCTCCACGCAGACCGTTCCCGGCGGCGCGGAGATCCAGTTCGACTACCCGACCACCGCGCCGCCGACCATGGCGCAGCAGTCCGGGTGGGCGATGTCGGTCATCCGCAGCGACCACACCGGGCCGAACAACATCGGCGGGCTCAAGGGCGACTTCCACCGCGTGTCCATGAAGCTGCCCAGCTGGCAGAGCCTCGCGCCGGGCGCGACCGCCGACGTGGCCCTGAGCTACCAGCTGCCGATCTCCGGGCCGTCGAACTACACGGTGACCTTCGGCGGCAAGACCTACGGCATCACGCAGGACTTCTCCAGGGGTTCAGGCGGCACGAACCCGACCACGACGAGCAACCCGACCACGACGACGACCACGACGACCACGACGAGCAAGCCGCCGGTGTGCTCGGACGCGCCGTGGGACCGCGCCAAGGCGTACTCGGGCGGCAACACCGTCTCGCACGCGGGAAAGAAGTGGCGGGCGAAGTGGTGGACGCAGGGTGAGGAGCCGGGCACCACGGGCGAGTGGGGTGTCTGGGAGTCGCTCGGAGCCTGCTGATTCGTTATGAAGCACGGGCGGCGTTCACTTAACTGGACGCAGTGGGCGCCGCCCGTGCCAGGTACGGTCGCCTCCTCACGACGAGGAGGCTCAATGCGTTGGCGATTCACATCCGGCGCGGTCGCGCTGAGCGCTGTGCTGCTGGCCGGACTGGTGAGCGGGTCGGCCCAAGGTGAGCCGACCGGGTTGGACGCGCTCCGGTTGGATCTCGACCGCATCCTGGCCGCGCCCGAGCTCAACGGCGCGCACTACGGGCTGGTGGTGCGCAAGGCCGTCGGCGGTGAGGTGCTCTACAGCCGCGGCGCCACGGGGCGGCTCAACCCCGCGTCCAACGGAAAGCTGCTCACCTCGGCCGCCGCTCTGGAGACCTTGGGCGCGGGCCACCGTTTCACCACCGAGGTGCTCACCGGCGCCAGGACCGCGGGCGGGGTCGTGCTCGGCGACATCCACCTGCGCGGCACCGGAGACCCCACACTGCGCGAGTCCGACCTGAACTCGCTCGCCGACCAGCTCGTCAGCTCCGGCGTCAAGACCGTCACCGGCCGCGTGGTCGCCGACGACACCTGGTACGACAGCGTCCGCCTCGGCTCCGGCTGGGCGTGGGACGACGAGCCCTTCTACTACGCCGCGGAGATCTCCGCGCTGACCCTCGCGCCCAACTCCGACTTCGACGCGGGAACCGTTCGCCTGCAGGCCCGGCCGGGCCCCGTCGGCAAGCCCGCGCAGATCCAGCTCACCCCGGAGACGAGTGTCGTCACCGTCGACAACCGCACCGTCTCGGCCGCGCCCGGCACTCCGAGCTCGCTCAGCATCGACCGCGAGCACGGCGGCTCCCGGCTCATCGTCACCGGCACCATCGGCGCGCCCGCCGAGGACTACCCCACGGTCGGTGATCCCACCGCCTACGCCGCCGACGTGTTCTCGAAAGCGTTGGCTGCCAAGGGGATCACCGTAGCTCGCAAGGACATCGGCCGAGGCGCGGCGCCGGCGGGGGCGAAGGTGCTCGCGACGCACAGCTCGATGACGCTGGCCGAGCTGATGGTGCCGTTCATGAAGCTGTCCAACAACATGCACGCCGAGTCACTGGTGAAGGCCATGGGGCGCAAGGAAAAGGGTGCCGGGACCTGGGCGGCGGGCACCGAGGTCATGGCGAAGAAGCTCGCGGGCCTGGGAGTTCCCGAGGGCGCCTACCGCATGGTCGACGGCTCCGGACTGTCCAGGATGGACCTCATCACCACCGAGCAGCTCGGGAACCTGTTGGTGGCGGCCCAGAACCGCTCGTGGTTCCCGGCCTGGTACGAGTCGCTGCCGGTCGCGGGCAAGGCGGAGCGCATGGTCGGCGGGACCCTCCGCAACCGGATGAAGGGCACCCCCGCCGAGGGCAACGTGCACGCGAAGACGGGCTCGCTGACCGGCGTCACGGGACTGTCCGGCTACGTCACGGCGGCCACTGGCGAGCGTCTGGTCTTCACCTCGGTGATGAACAACTACCTGACGGCGAAGCTGTCGGGCCTTGAGGACGCGATCGCGATCCGCCTGGCCCACTACGCGGGCGCACAGGACCGGTCGATCGCCACGACCGTCCCCGCTCCGCGCGCGGCGGGCCCGAACCCGCACACCGACCTGGAGTGCACCTGGACCCGCACCTGCTGACACCACCCGCACCGCGGTTTCGCGCTGGATGGGCCCATCCAGCGCGAAACCGGTGGGATCACTCCTCGTCGAGGGTGTCGCGGAGCTTGGCCAGGGTGCGGGACAGCAGCCGGGACACGTGCATCTGGGAGATGCCGACCCGGTCGGCGATCTGGGTCTGGGTCATGTTCCCGAAGAAGCGCAGCACCACGATCGTGCGCTCGCGTTCCGGCAGGCGCTCCAGCAGCGGTTGCAGCGACTCGCGCCGCTCGACGTCCGCCATGCCCTCGTCCTCCTCGCCGAGCGCGTCGCCGAGGGAGACCCCGTCGTTCTCGCCGAGCAGCATGTCGTCGAGGGACGCGCTGCGGTAGGCGTTGGTCGCCTCCAAGCCCTCGAAGACCTCCTCGCGGGAGACGCCGAGGTGCGCGGCGATCTCGCTCGGGGTCGGCGCGCGGCCCATCCGCTGCGACAGCTCACCGACGGCCGCGCTGATCGACAGGTGCATCTCCTTGAGCCGCCGGGGAACCCGGACCGCCCAGCTGGTGTCCCTGAAGTGCCTGCGGACCTCGCCCATGATCGTCGGCACCGCGAAGGACAGGAAGTCCACGCCGCGCTCCGGGTCGAACCGGTCGACGGCGTTGATCAGTCCGAGCGTGGCGACCTGGACCAGGTCCTCCTGGTTCTCGCCGCGGTTGGCGAAGCGGCGCGCGATGTGCTTCGCCACCGGCAGGTGCCCGGTAACCAGCTTGTCCCGCAGCTCCGAGCGCGCGGGGTCGTCCTGGTCGAGCGCGGCGAGCTCGGCGAACACCGGCGTGTACTGCTCGTACCCGCCTTTGGTGGAGGTAGTGCTCTGCTCCGCCTGTGAGCTCACGCGCCGACCACCGTCCCACTCGCCTTAGACAACTCGATGCGCACCAGGTGCCTGCCGTCGCCGGTGGCGGTCGTCGACGCGGTCACCTCGTCGGCCAGCGTGCTCAGCACCCGCCAGCCGAACGTGTCGCGCTTGGGCTCGTGCGGCTCGTCGGCCAGCACGCTGACATCCACGACGACGCGGCCAGCGGTGGGCTGGAACCGGCAGCTCAGGATGCCGCCCGCGGTGGCGACGCCGATCAGCGTCGAGCACGCCTCGTCGACGGCGAGCTTCAGGTCGGCGATGGAGTCAAGGTCGAAGTCCTCCCGCATAGCCAGGTCCGCGGCCACCGCGCGGACGACGGACAGGTGAGCCGCGTTGGCGTTGACCCGCACCTCGATGGGCGCGGCTGCGAGGGTCGGATCGGCCGTCGCGGGCTCGGAAGGGGACACGGTCACTCTGCACCTCGTGGTCGTTCGGGGAAGGCGGGGCTCGTCTACGGCTGTCGATGATCCTCCAGGACCGCCGAAGCCACCGGCATGGGGACGGGCGACTCACACCGTCCCCGGCTTGGTACCCGTTCGTGGCGTCGCCGACACCTGGTTTCGCGACGCGGGGGGCAGGGAAGCCAGGCACGGCAGAACGCAGTACGCACACAGGAGTAACGCAGTACGCACACAGGAGTGAACGATGGTCGCCGAGAGCGCGGAGCCGTCGGCCAGGATCCCGGCGGCGCCGACCGATCCTCCCTGCTGGCCGCCGTCATGACAGCGCGACAGGAGCTCGCGAGGCAGGCGGCGGACCAGCTTGGGCTGGCCGGGATCCGCTTCGCCAAGGGCGTGGTCGCGGGGGACCGGGCGGTGGGCCGGGACTGGCACGACGTGCTGGCCATGGGCGACCGGATCGCCCTGGTCGTCGGCCAGGTGCCGCGGCAGCGCGACGAGGAGTCGGCCCGCGTCGTGGTCGAGCGGTTGCGCGGGGTGATCACCGCCCAGCTCCTCCACGGCTGCACCGCGGCGGAGACCGTGCTCGCGCTGCACCGCTACGCGGGCTTCGCCGCGGAGGCCGCGGGCGCGACGCTCTGCCTCGCCGTCTTCGAGCCCGCGACCCGGAGCGTGCGGTGCGCCTCGGCGGGCCACCCCGGCGTACTGGTGATCACCGAGCACGGCGTCATCCGCCAGCTCGTCGGAAGCCGCAGCGGCCCGCTGGCGACGGGATATCCCGCCAGGGCACGGGAGGCGCTGGAGACCGTGGGGGAGCGGGAGACCGTCTTGCTGTACTCGACCGAACTCGGGCGCTGTCATCCGGACGTGCGCCTGGAAACCCTTGCCACGTCGGTGGTCGCGGAGACCGGAGCGGACCCGCGTGCCCTGTGCGAGCGGCTCACCGGGCGGCTGTCGTGCTCGCCGGACGCCGGTGACGCCGTGGCCCTCGTCTTCACCCCGACCCGTGTTCCCGTCGGCCCGTTCGCGCTCAGCTTCCCGGCCGAGGCCGGGCGGCTGTCCGCGCTGCGGCACGAGCTGGCCGACTGGCTCGGCAGGGTCGGAGTGTCCGAAGAGGACACTTTCGCCTTCGTGCTCGCCGTCGGCGAGGCCGCGGCCAACTCGATCGAGCACGGCTACCGGTCCGACAGCGCGACCGGAACGATCACCGTCACCGCGGAGTCCGGTGCGGGCGGCGCGACCCGGGTCACCGTCTCCGACGACGGGCACTGGCGGTACCCGCCGCTCACCGACCACAGCAGGGGACGCGGGCTGCTGATCATGCGCGAGTCCATGGACGAGGTGCTCGTCCACCGCGGCGCGCACGGCACCGTGGTGACCCTGTGCAAACGCCCGAGCAGCCGCGCCGACCGCAACGGCCAGTGCGACCCCGGCGGCTACGAGGTCCGCGTGCGCCAGGTCGAGGGCGCCGTCCGCGTCGAGCTCGGCGGGGAGCTGCCAGCCTCGGTCGCGCCCGCGTTGCGCAAGAGCCTGCTGACGGCCGCCAGGGGCGGTGTCTTCCCGCTGCGGCTCGACCTCTCCGATGTCGGCCGGGACACCGAGGGTCTCGTGCTCGCCTTGTTCTCGGTGGCCGACGCCGCTGCCGCCGCCGGTCAGCCCCTGGTACTGGCCGCCCCCGACCCCAGTCCCGTGCGCGAGGCGCTGGCAACGGCGGGCCTGCACCGGATCGCCCGCGTGACAGACATCCTGGAGACCGCCTCATGACCACCCCCGACATCGAAGAGCACGTCGAGGGACCACCGCTGCGCATCGCCATGGTCTCCCTCGACGACGGCCCCGCCGGACACGAGGGACCCGACCGCCCTGCCGCGCTGTCCCCGGCGGGGCCGCACGTCGCCGCGCTCGCCACCGCCATGGCCGAGGCCGGGCACGCGGTGACCGTCTACGTCCGGGCCACCGCGCCCGGGCTGGACCCCAGAGCCACGGCCGGGCCGGGGCTGGAGGTCGTGCGCCTGCCCGCGGGGCCGCCGCGTGAGCTGGCCTCGAACGACCTCCTGGAACACCTCGGCGAGTTCGGCGGGCACCTGGCCGCGCACTGGACCCGGCACCGTCCCGACGTCGTGCACGCGCACTACTGGTCGGCGGGCGTGGCGTCGGTGCTGGCCGCCCGCGAGGCCAAAGTGCCGGTGGTGCAGACGTTCCAGGCCCTGGGCGCGATCGGTGGCCGCCGCGGTGTCCCCGCGCAGCGGCCCAAGCTGGAGCGTCTGGTGGGCCGTGAGGCCGTGCGGGTCGCGGCGACCAGCTCGACGGAGGCCGACGAGCTGATCCGGCGGGGGGTCTCCCGCGCGATGATCTCCGTGGTGCCCTGCGGGGTGGACCCCGAGCGCTTCACCCCGCAGGGGCCCGCGGCGGAGCGCGGCACGCGGTACCGGCTGGTCTCCGTCGGGGACCTGGTGCCGCACAAGGGTTTCGACACCACCGTGCGCGCGTTGCGGGCGCTGCCGGAGACCGAGCTGGTGATCGCGGGCGGCCCCGCTCCAGCCGAGCTGCCCCACGATCCCGAGGCGCGGCGGCTGTTCGCGCTCGCCCGCCGGGAGGGTGTCACCGACCGCGTGCACCTGCTCGGACGAGTGGCCGACGCGGAGCTGCCCGCGCTGCTGCGTTCGGCGGACGCGCTGGTCTGCTGCCCGTCGGCCGAGCCGCTCGGGCTGGTCGTGCTGGAGGCCATGGCCTGCGAGGTCGCCGTGGTGGCCAGCGAGGTGGGCGGCCTCGTCGACATGGTGATCGACGGTGTGACCGGGCGGCTGGTGCCGCCGCGGGACCCCGACTCGCTGGCCAGGGCGCTCGCCCCGCTGCTCGCAGACCCGGTGACCGCCCAGTCCTACGGCGCCGCCGGACGGGACCGGGTGCGCGCCAGGTACTCCTGGGACCGGGTGGCCGAGGACACCGTGCGGGTCTACCGGCAGGCGGTCGGGGAGTTCGCCGCGCTCTGACGGCGGTTTGTCCGCCGTCGGCCCCGGGAACTCCCCGAAAGTGGACAGGCCGACCGTCCGTGGACGGTCGGCCCGATCGTGGGCACCGCGCCGCGTGAGCGCGCAGGTGCGTTTTGTTGTGTATCCGCATCCCTCCGGGGTGAAACCCGATGATGCGGAATTAGGCCGCTAGTGCCTCACTGACGCTGGGAAAAGTACTGAAGACGTCACCCAGTCCGGTGACAGTGAGCGGGCGTTGCACGGATCGGTTCGCGCTCACGAGGCAGAAGCCGACGCCGTGGTCCTCGGCGAAGTGCTGGCAGTCCACGAGCGCGGCGAGGCCGCTGGATCCCAGGAAGCTCACCCGGCTCAGGTCGAGCACGACCCGACTGTTCTTTCCGGCGAGCTGCTCGTCCAGCGCACTGCGCAACAGCGGCGTGGTGAACATGTCGATCTCACCGCTGACCCCGAGCACCACTGTGCCGGCCGAAGGAGTGAGCACGGACAGCTCGATCAGCTGGTCCGCTTGCGGTGCGGCGAGGTCGGGCATGTCGGGGAGCAGTGACTCCGTGTGGTTCACGGTGTGGATGTGGTTCTCGGCCACGTTTCCTCCTCCGTCGTGTTAGAGGGGACGGAAGGGGTACGGCGATGGGGGCGTCGCGTCTCGAACGCTTCGCGCCACCGGCCTAGAGGATGGGCGCACGGCCCCTCCGACCACGGCTGTCTTTCAACCGCTGTGCAACCCACCGTAGAGACCTCCGTCCTCGCGCACAACCGGTCTGCGTCCGTCCGTGGGACCCCGGGCGGTTTGGCAAGGGACGGAACGGGCATTGAACTGAGTGGTGCGCATTTCCGCACCTCTCGCCCGCCTCTGGAGGTGAACCGTGACCGTGTCCCTCCGAGTGCCCTCGCCGCGTCCGTCACCGGCCCTGCCCCTGCTGTCCGAGCCGTTTCCGTCGCACGTGGACTGGACGGAGCTCAGCCGGATTCTGGTTGTACGACCGGGCAATCTCGGCGATGCGCTGATGTTGGCGCCCGCGCTGCGCGCGCTGCGGCAAGCCGCTCCCGGCAGCCGCGTCGACCTGCTGACCTCGCCGTCGGGCGCCGCCGTTCGCGAGCTCCTCTCGGTGCTCGACGGCGTGGTTGTCGGTACGCCGTCCTGGTACGACCGTTCGACCGCCCCGCGCGAGGACGTCCGTCGCTCGGCACGGCAGGAGCAAGCGCTGATCGGCACACTGACCAGCCGCGGCTACGACGCGATGATCGTCTTCACCTCGGCGGCCCAGTCCCCGTGGGCCGCGGCGCACGCCGGGCTGCTGGCCGGGATCGGTGTCCGGGCGGTGCACTCGGCGGAGACCGGAGGCGTGGTCGCCTCGCACTGCGTCCCGCCGCCGGAGGGACCGACGCACCAGGTGGACCGGACGCTGCATCTGTTGCACGGCCTGGGAGTTCCGGCGAAGGGCACCGTCGTCCGCATCGACCTGCCGGAACGCGCGCGTGCCGCCGCCGACGTCGTGCTCACCGGGACGACAGGCGCGTTCTCGGTGCTCACGCCGGGATGTACTCGAAACGAACTCCGTTATCCCGCAGCGGGTTTCGCCGCCACGGCCGCGTTGCTCGCCGATGCCGGGCTCCCGGTGCTCGTGACGGGTTCCCCGCGCGAATGCGAGCTGATCGCCGAGGTCGTCGGGCGCGCCCGCCACCCCGGCGTGCGCGCACTGGAACCGGTCGGCGTCGCGGTGCTGGCAGCCGTGATCAGCCGCGCGGAAGTGTTGGTCGGCAACGACTCCGGGCCGATGCACCTGGCCGACGCGGTGGGCACCCCGGTGGCGATCGCCTACGGCGGCACGGGCCGCGGTGACGACACCAGGCCGAGATCCGTGCGGGCGCAGCTGGTGCGCGGAACCTCGTCATGTCTGGACATCGCGCCCGCCGACCTGGCGGCAGCGGCCAGATCCGTGCTCCGCCCCGCCTCACTCCTCCTGCCGTAGGAGGGCTCCGCGAACCTCGCCGCCGCCGCGTCGACCCCGTGCCACGGTCTGTGCGCGTTGGACCGGCCGACATGATCGGAGTTTTCGCGTTTTGTCACCTTGATGCGCAAAAGAGCGCTCTCATTTCGCGTTAAGGCTCCACAACGCGAAACGAGGGCGCCGGGTGCGGGCTCCGGGCGAGGTGGTGTCGCTACGTGCGGGCCACGGCCTATGGGTCGCGGTGCACCGGCGTGGTGTCGTGCGTGTCGGCAGGGGAGGAGACCTCCGGCAGCTTCTTGGTCAGCAGCTTGGCCTCGGACGCCTCGGTCTCGGACTCCGCGCGGACCTGCCACTGCTCCCGCTCGGCGTCGGCGCGCAGCTTCCGCGCCGCCTTGTCCATCTCCAGCCGCCGCCAGTTCCGCCGTTCCCGGCCGGTCATCTTCGCGGGCCACAGCTGCTGGATGGCGTTGTTCAGGTGCGCGCCGAGCACGATCGCCAGCCCGATGAAGAACGCGAAGAGCAGGAACGCGATCGGTGTCGCCAGCGCGCCGTAGGTGAAGCCGGTGCTGCTGATCGAGCTGATGTAGAGCCGCAGCACGGTCGCGGAGATCAGGAAGAACACCATCGCCAGGACCGCGCCGGGCAGCCCGCGGTGCCACGGCAGCTTCCTGGGCAGCGCGAGCTTGTACAGCGTGGTCAGCGCGAGCACCAGCAGCACGGCGGTGCCCGGGTAGTAGAACCTGCCGACCCACAGCTCCACGGTGGGCTGCCAGGTGACGGGGAACAGCGTGGGCAGCCACTCCGGGCCGAGCGCGAACACCGGCAGCCCGATGATCAGCAGGATCAGCGTGACCAGGTAGAGCAGCAGCGCCAGGATCCGCTGCCAGACGATGTTGCGCACCCCGTACTGCTCGTGCGCCACGGTGATCGCGTCGATGAAGGACGCGGTGGCCGAGGAGCCCGCCCACAGCGAGATCAGGAAGCCGATCGAGACGACCTCGCCCTGCCCCTTGGTCAGCATCTCCTGGACGGTCGGGCCGATGATCCCGTCGACCACGTTCGGCGTGAAGATCTTGCCGGCGAAGGCGAGGATGCGGTTCTGGACGGCGCCGACCACCTCGGAGCCGAACCACTCGGCGACGTAGCCGATGCTGCCGAGCAGGCCGAGCAGCAGCGGGGGCAGGGACAGCGTCTGCCAGAAGGCGGCCTCGGCCGCCTCGGAGAAGATGTTGTCGTGCCAGGCCTTGCCCATCATCAGCGACAGCAGCCGCCGCAGGCCGCGCCGCTGCCCCGGGCCCCCGGTGGCGTCGGCCGACTGGTTTTCGACAGGCGCGTTCATGTCCGGACCAGCATGCTCCATGCTGTCCGCCGGAGCATCACAGGGCCGGGAAACCGGAGTGTCGCGTGTCGCTTTTCGCGGCCGGGACTCCCGTTCCGGTCCGCCCCACCCCGGCGGCCGATGTAGGCTTCCTGGCGCCCTCGTCGCTTGCAAGAGCGGAGGGCGTTCGCATGTTCAGGACGCGGGCGGAAGGAACGGACAGCACGTGACCGTAACCGAGTCGACCGTCGCCGAACGCCTGTCCACCGCGGAGTTCCGGCCGCTGCGCGCCTGGCAGCGACGGGCGCTGACCAAGTACCTCACCGCCCGCCCGCAGGACTTCCTCGCGGTGGCGACGCCGGGCGCGGGCAAGACCACCTTCGGCCTGCGCGTCGCCGCGGAGCTGCTCGCCGACCGCACGGTCGAGGCGGTCACCATCGTCACGCCGACCGAGCACCTCAAGCACCAGTGGGCCTCGGCTGCGGCGGCCGTCGGCATCGCCATCGACTCCAACTTCCGCAACGGCGCTGGCACCACCTCGCGGGACTACCACGGCGTCGCGGTCACCTACGCGCAGATCGCCGCCCACCCGACGCTGCACCGCGTGCGCACCGAGAACCGCAAGACGCTGGTCATCCTCGACGAGGTGCACCACGCGGGCGACGCGAAGTCCTGGGGTGACGCGGTGCGCGAGGCGTGCACGCCCGCCGTCCGCCGCCTCGCGCTGACCGGAACCCCGTTCCGCAGCGATGACACCCCGATCCCGTTCATCAACTACGAGCCGGACGCCGCGGGCTTCGAGCGCAGTCGCGCCGACCACTCCTACGGCTACTCCGACGCGCTGCGCGACGGCGTGGTCCGTCCCGTGATCTTCATGGCCTACTCCGGCGAGGCGACCTGGCGCAACAACGCAGGTGAGGAGTTCAGCGCCCGCCTCGGCGAGCCCCTGGACGCCGAGCAGACCGCCAGGGCCTGGCGCACCGCGCTGGACCCCAACGGCGAGTGGATGCCCTCGGTGCTCAAGGCGGCGCACATCCGGCTCACCCAGATGCGCAACGGCGGCGTCCCGGACGCGGGCGGCCTGGTGATCGCCACCGACCACGAGACGGCCAAGGCCTACGCCAGGCAGCTGGAGCTGATCACCGGCAAGCCGCCGACGGTCGTGCTCTCCGACGACCCCAAGGCCTCCGGCCGCATCAAGGAGTTCTCCGACGGCGACGAGGAGTGGATGGTCGCGGTCCGCATGGTCTCCGAGGGCGTCGACGTGCCCCGTCTCGCCGTCGGCGTCTACGCGACCAGCGCCTCCACCCCGCTGTTCTTCGCCCAGGCCATCGGGCGCTTCGTGCGGGCGCGCCGCGCCGGTGAGACGGCCAACGTCTTCCTGCCCAGCGTTCCGGTGCTGCTGGAGCTGGCCAGTCAGCTGGAGGCCGAGCGCGACCACGTGCTCGGCAAGCCGCACCGCGAGAAGGAGGGCTGGGAGGACGAGCTCCTGGCCCAGGCCAACCAGCAGCAGGACGAGCCGGGCGAGGAGGAGAAGGCGTTCACCGCGCTGGGCGCCTCCGCCGAGCTGGACCAGGTGATCTACGACGGCTCCTCCTTCGGCACCGCGGCGCTCGCCGGGACCGACGAGGAGCAGGAGTACCTGGGCCTGCCCGGCCTGCTCGCCCCGGACCAGGTCCGCGACCTGCTCCGCCAGCGTCAGCAGCAGCAGCTGGCCAACGCCGCGCGCAAGCGCAAGGACAAGGCCGCCCAGCAGCAGGAGGCGGCCCCACCGCCGCCCCGCCCGCAGTCGGTCCAGGAGCGCATCACCGCGCTGCGCAAGGAGCTCAACACGCTGGTGGCCCTGCACCACCACCGCACCCGCAAACCGCACGGCATGATCCACTCCGAGCTGCGCAAGAAGTGCGGTGGCCCGCCGACCCCGATGGCCTCGATGGAGCACCTCGAAGAGCGCATCGCCACCCTCCGCTCCTGGTAGCCGCCTTCGGCGCTCCCTGAAGGTGATTGGCATTCGGGTGAACGTGTACACCCGAATGGAAAGGTTCTGATCTGACCTTGAGGGCGGCGGGTGGCCGGGCCACGGTCGGCGACCATGAACCTCACTCGTCTGGGTGCAGCGCTCTTCGTGGCGCTCACCGCGGCCGGGGTGGGCGCCGCGCCGCTCGCCTCCGCCGCTCCCGCCTCCGCAGACCTGGACTTCTCCGTCGCCCCGCCCTACTCCGGGTGGGAGCTGCGGCACGAGAACCCCACGCAGCCGACCGTCAAGGACGGCGTGATCAGCTTCGACGAGCGGACCCAGCTCACCATCGCGGAGGGCTCGCCGTGGCTGGCGGTGAGCAACGCGCGCGGCTGGGCCGTGCACACCCGGCTGCGGGTCGACCCGTCCACGCCCGCCGCGCCGGAGTGCGCCAAGGAGCTGACCGGTCACGGCGGCCAGGTCGGCTTGGTGATCTCCGACGGCGCCGTCCCGACCATTCTCGGGCTCAACAAGGACCGCCTCTGCCTCAAGACGCTGGACCGCGCGATCAACCTGCCGATGGACACCACCGACCGCGTGCACTCCTACCGCGTCGAGGGCAAGGGCGCCCAGATCCGGGTGCTCGTCGACGGCCGCGAGGTGGTCGGACTCAAGGACTGGTCGTGCCAGCTGCACGGCGAGCGGTGTGAGCCCGCCCCGATGGTCATGCTCGGCACCTCGGACCTGACCAAGGCTCATGTTGATCATCTGGGCCTTACCGTCGAGTAGCTCTTCGGTCCGTCCCGAAGGGCAACGTCGCAGGTGAGCGCTCTCACGGGCGCTCACCTGCGCTTCTCTGAGTGATCAAAAACCTTCACGTTTCGCCGATTCGTGTGACATTTCGGTTACCTGGCCGTAGCGAAAGCGTGTTGTCTAGGTCACCCTGAATCGATCCACAATCCTTCCGAACTGCCACGAACGGGGGATACGTTGTCGCCCACAACATTTCCGCCGCCGTGTGTCGTGGGGCGCTCGATGCGGTGCGTAACGGAAAGGATCGGGCGGATGCGCAGCAAGACTCTTGCCCTGCTCGCCGCGGGGTCGGGCCTGGCCCTCGCCCTGACGGCCTGTGGCAACAACAGCGCGAACTCGGGCGCGGGCACCCAGCCGAGCGGCGGCGCCACTTCGGGCGGAACCGGCGCGAAGGTCGGCGTCATCCTGCCGGACACCAAGTCCTCCGCGCGCTGGGAGAGCTTCGACCGGCCGCTGCTGGACAAGGCCCTCAAGGCCGCGGGGGTCGAGCCGATCATCCAGAACGCCGAGGGGGACACCAGCAAGTTCTCCACCATCGCCGACTCGATGATCAGCCAGGGCGTGAAGGTCCTGATGATCACCAACCTCAGCGACGAGGGCGGGGCCGCGATCGAGCGCAAGGCCAAGACCGCGGGCATCCCGGTGATCGACTACGACCGGCTGAGCCTGGGCGGCAGCGCCGACTACTACGTCTCGTTCAACAACACCAAGGTCGGCCAGCTCCAGGGCCAGGGCCTGGTGGACTGCCTCAAGGGCAAGGCCAACCCGCAGATCATCCAGATCAACGGCGGCCCCGAGGACAACAACGCCACGCTGTTCAAGAACGGCGCGCTGAGCGTGCTCAAGCCGAAGTACGACTCGGGCGAGTTCAAGCTCGCGGGCGACCAGGCCATCGCCAAGTGGGACAACCAGCTCGGCAACACCACCTTCGAGCAGCTGCTCACCGCCAACGGCGGCAAGGTCGACGGCGTGCTCGCGGCCAACGACGGCCTGGCGGGCGCGGTGATCACCGCGCTGAAGAAGGCCGGTCTCGCCGGTCAGGTCCCGGTCACCGGCCAGGACGCCACCGAGGACGGGCTCGCCGCCATCCTGCGCGGCGACCAGTGCATGACCGTGCTCAAGCCGATCGACCAGGAGGCCAACGCGGCGGCGCAGCTGGCGATCGCGCTGGCCAAGGGCGACAAGGCGGGCGCGGACAAGCTGGCCACCGCCACCGAGCGCGACCCCAAGGGCAACCGCGACGTGAAGTCGATCCTGCTCACGCCCGAGCTGATCACCAAGGACAACGTCAAGAAGGCCACCGACTCTGGCTTCGTCAAGGTCGCCGACGTCTGCAAGGGCGACGTCGCCGAGAAGTGCAAGCAGGCCGGGATCACCAAGTAGGGACCCCGCCCCTCAGGACGGCCGCGGTGGGGCGGCGCCCCGACACCCGCCCCACCGCAGGCACCAGCGCCACCCGACGACGTCGACTTCGAATCCTTCTGGAGGTCCCGTGAGCCAGCCGATCCTGGAGCTGCGCGGGGTGAACAAGAGCTTCGGCCCGGTGCACGTGCTGCACGACGTGGACTTCACCGTCCGCCCCGGCGAGGTGACCGCGCTCGTCGGTGACAACGGCGCGGGCAAGTCCACGCTGGTCAAGTCCATCGCGGGCATCCACCCCATCGACTCGGGCGAGCTGCTCTTCGACGGGAGCCCTGCCACCGTCGGCAACCCCAGGGACGCCGCCGCGCTGGGGATCGAGGTCGTCTACCAGGACCTCGCGCTCTGCGACAACCTCGACATCGTCGACAACATGTTCCTCGGCCGGGAGCGGATGCGCGGGTTCACCCTGGACGACGCGGGCATGGAGGAGGCGGCGCGCAAGGTGCTCGCCGACCTGTCCGTGCGCACGGTGAAGTCGGTGCGCACCTCGGTCGCCTCGCTGTCCGGCGGCCAGCGGCAGACCGTGGCCATCGCCAAGGCGGTGCTGTGGGACAGCCGCGTGGTGCTGCTGGACGAACCGACCGCGGCGCTCGGTGTCGCCCAGACCCGGCAGGTGCTCGACCTGGTCCGCCGCCTCGCCGACAAGGGCCTCGGCGTGGTGCTGATCAGCCACAACATGAACGACGTGTTCGAGGTCGCCGACACCGTCGCGGCGCTCTACCTCGGGCGGATGGCGGCCCAGGTGCCCACCAGGGACACCACGCGCGCCCAGGTGGTCGAGCTGATCACCGCGGGCCGCTCCGGCGACCTCGGCATCGCCGCCCCCGAGACCGCGACCGTCTAGCCCCTTCACCAGCTGAGGACTTCTCTGATGACCGAGACCCAGGCCTCCTCGACCCCGGCGGGGTCGGCGAGCTCGACGGCCGTCTCCGACTTCGGCATCGACACCGCCCAGCGCAGCGTGCGCCAAGCCGTCGGTGACTACTTCGCCAGGCTCTCCGGCGGCCAGCTCGGCGCGCTGCCCGCGCTGGGCGGCCTGCTGGTGCTGCTCGTCGTGTTCACCGCGCTGTCCCCGCAGTTCCTGACGCTGGGCAACATCGCCAACCTGCTCACCCAGGGCGCTGGCATCACGGTGATCGGCATGGGCCTGGTCTACGTGCTGCTGCTCGGCGAGATCGACCTGTCCGCGGGCACCGCCTCCGGGGTGACCGCCGCGGTGTGGGCGCTGCACCTCAAGGTCGACGGCAACCTGCTGGGCGGCATGGGCTCGTGGGTCTTCTACCTCACGGTCGCCGCCATGGCGGTCAGCGCGGTGATGGCGGTGGTCACCAAGCTCTACGTCGCCGCGGTCCCGCCCGCGCTGGCGCTGGTGCTGATGCTGGTCGGACTGCCGGCCAACCCGTGGCTGGAGATGCTGCTCGCGCTGTGCGTCGGCACGGCGATCGGGTGCCTCACCGGCTTCCTCGTCGCCAAGGTCGGCATCCCGTCCTTCGTGGTGACCCTCGCGCTCTTCCTGGCCTGGCAGGGGGTTGTGCTGCTCTACATCGGCGAGGGCGGCACGCTCGCGGTCAACGACGAGGTCCTCTTCGGCGTCGCCAACAGCAACCTCTCCCCGCTCGGCAGCTGGCTGCTGTTCCTCGTCGCGGCGGGCGGCTACGCGGCCGTCGTGCTGGGCAGGCACTTCGGCAGGCTCAAGCGCGGCCTCGTCGTCCAGCCCACCGCGCTGGTCGGGGCCAAGGTCGGCGCCGTCGTGGTGCTGGGCGCGCTGGCCACCTACGCGCTCAGCCTCAACCGCAGCCCGAACGAGGCGGTGGTGATCCAGGGCGTGCCGTACGTGGTGCCGATCGTGCTCGGCCTGCTGGTGCTCGGCACCTTCGTGCTGGACCGGACCCGCTACGGCAGGCACGTCTACGCCGTCGGCGGCAACGCCGAGGCGGCCAGGCGCGCCGGTATCGACGTGACCAAGGTCCGGATGAGCGTGTTCGTGATCTGCTCCACCGTGGCAGCCATCGGCGCGATCATCCTTTCCTCTAAGGTCGGTTCGGTGGACCCGCAGGCGGGCGGCGGCAACACCCTGCTGTTCGCGGTCGGCGCGGCCGTCATCGGTGGCACCTCGCTGTTCGGTGGCAAGGGCCGGGTGCGCGACGCGATCGTCGGCGGTGCGGTCATCGCGACCATCGAGAACGGCCTGCGGCTGCTCGGCGAGCCCGCCGCGGTGGTCTCGATCGTCACCGGCCTGGTGCTGCTGCTCGCCGCGAGCGTCGACGCGCTGTCCCGCCGCCGCTCGGCGGCGACCGGCGTGCGCTGACGCCGCACGGGTCCCACACCGCAGTGGGACGAGGAGGGCAGTGGCCGTCGCACCGACCGCAGGAACCAGACCGGACGAGGTCCGCAGGCACAACCGCGCGGCCCTGCTGCGCCGCCTGCACCTCGACGGCCCGGCCACCCGCGCCGAGCTGGCCGCCGAGCTGGGCCTGAACCGCAGCACCATCAAGGCGCTGGTGGACGAGCTGAGCGCGGTGGGAGTGGTCTCCGAGGAGGTGCCCACCCACCGGCACGGCGCCGGACGGCCCTCGCTGCTGGTCCTGCCGCAGGCCCATGCGGTCCCGGTGCTCGCGGTGGACGTCGGCGTCGAGCAGGTCTCGGTCGCCGTCGCCGGGGTGGGCGGGCGGCTGCTCGGTGCGCGCAGCTGGACCCTGCCCAGGGGCCAGGGCACGCCGGAGGACGTGGTCGCCGGGATCGTCCGCTCGCGGGTGGACCTGGTCGACGAGCTCGGCTGCGAGCCGACCAGGGCCGGGGTCTCGGTGCCCGGGGTGGTGCGCCGAGCCGACGGACTCGTCCACGAGGCGCCGAACCTGCACTGGACCGGGGTGCCCTTCGGGTCGCTGCTGGTCGAGGCTCTGGAGCTGCCCGTGGACGTCGGCAACGACGCCGACCTGGGCGCGCTCGCCGAGCACACCAGGGGAGTGGCCCGCACGTCGCAGGACGTCGTCTTCCTCTCCGCGGACGTGGGCGTCGGCGGCGGTGTGATCCTCGGCGGGGTCTCGCTGCGCGGCAGCGGCGGCTACGTCGGCGAGCTGGGGCACATGGTGGTCAACCCGGCCGGGCGGCAGTGCTACTGCGGCTGCCGGGGCTGCCTGGAGACCGAGATCGGTGAGGACGCGCTGTGCCGGGCGCTGAACCTGCCCACCGGCACGCCCCGGTCGCTGATCGTGGCGGAGCTGCGGTCGCTGGCCGCCGACGACGAGCTGGCGCTGCACCGGCTGGCCGGGTTCGCGGAGTGGCTCGCGCTCGGGCTGACCAACGCGCTGAACCTGCTGGCGCCCGAGCTCATCGTGCTGGGCGGGCTGCTCGCCGTGCTGCCGCCCGCCGTGGTCTCGTCGGTGACCGTCGCCGTGCACCGGCGCAGCCTGGTCGGCAGGGCGGCGGGCTCGGTGCGCGTGGCGACCTCGTCACTGGCCGGGGACGCCGCCCTCATCGGCGCCGCCGAGCTCGCCTTCGAGCGCGTGTTCGCTGTCAGCTGAACGCGGTCCGGCCGGGCGTGTCGCGGCCCGGCCGGGACCCTGATGTTCGCTCAGAGCTGAACCGTCCCGGAAAAGCCGACGGGCGGGAATCCACTGGGGATTCCCGCCCGGTCTCGTGGGCTGTCAGGTTGGAAGGTCTTGATCAGCCGAGTCAGCCTTGGACGATCTGCGCGGCGAGCTCACGCAGCTTCGTCTCGTGTTCGCGGGCGTGGTGACCGCAGAACAGCAGTTCACCGCCGGAGGCGAGAACAGCGCGGACTTGGGCAGCGGCCCCGCAGCGGTCGCAGCGGTCGGCAGCGGTCAGCTCGGGGCGGGTGAGTGTTCCAGGCATTGCGTCTCCCCTCGTCCCGGTACCGGAGGGATTTCCGATACCCGTTGATCCAGCTGCGACCACCGAGATCCGCGCGGGATCGCGGTGCTCGCTAGCTCCACTCTTGCAGACGTTTGGCGCCTCGTCAGTGTTCCCGTGCCGCTGGCGACACCCGTCACGTTTGATATACCCAGATGTCGCAGAGGCCGACACGGCCCGTGGCCGAACCGCGTCTTTTCGTTGATCCACTTGACGCCGAAGCGCACCCCGATCTCCGGAGTGCTCACGTTCCGGTTGTGGGCGTGGCCCGACCGTGACCTCCGCATCGCGCCACCTCCCGCGTCCTTCTCGTCGCCTGGTTCATCTTTGCCACGACCGAGGTGCGCTGTCCACAGTGGTTACCCGGGTTGTACTCCCCGAAGGGAGCAGGGGTAAACCCCGATTCCGCGCGCGCGGACCGCTGGCACGCTCGTGGTGAGGAAGGGAGTCGCCTGTGGCCTGCCGGGACTGTCGCACGTGCACCGACGCGGGGCTGGTGCGTCTGGTCAAGTGGTGTTTCGCGGTGTTCTGCTACGTCGTCACGCTCGGCGTGCTGTACGTGCTCAAGCGCGCGTTGCGGCGGCACTGCCCGCAGTGCCAGCACATCCTGGGCAACCACCGCCGCCGAGATGACGGATCGTTCAAGGACTAGTCCTGGTGGAGGACTACCGCGGAAGGGTTACAGCAGTCCGGCCGCGAGCTGCTTGGCCCGCTTGGCCGCTCCGGGATCGCGCTGGATGCCCGCGACCACGATCGCGCCGTCCACCAGCAACAGCAGCTGGTCGCCGAGCGCCCGTCCACGATGTGGGACGGCGTGCTCGGCGAGCTCGCGCAGGTACCCGAGAACCGCGTCCTTGTGCTCGCGCACGGCCCCGGCCACCACCGCCGAGCTCTCGCCCAGCTCCCCATGCGCGTTGATGAAAGCGCACCCGTGGAAGTCGGCCCTGCCGAACCACTCCTCCAGCCAGTCGAAGACCGCGAGCACCCGCCCGCGCGCCGTCCTGCGCCCCTCGTCCACGTGCGCGGCGAGCTCGGCCCGCCACCGCTGGTCCCGGTTGCGCAGGTACGCGGCCACCAGCTCCTCTTTGGACCGGAAGCACTGGTAGAGCCGCTTCAGCGAGACGCCTGCCGCGCCGCGCACCTCGTCGATGCCGACCGCCTGGATCCCGCGCTCGTAGAACAGCCGCTCGGCGGCCTCCAGCAGCCGTGCCCCGGCCTCCTCGGTGTTCACCCAGCACCCCTTCCCTGGAGAACGTGCGTTCTCTACAGTAGCTGGAGAACGCACGTTCTCCGTTGTTCGGCAAGGAGGAAGTCATGGCGCTGGTGCCCCCGTTCACCCGCGAGACCGCGCTCGCGAAGGTGCAGGCCGCCGAGGACGCGTGGAACACCAGGGACCCCGATCGGGTCGCGCTGGCGTACACAGTGGACTCGCGCTGGCGCAACCGCTCGGAGTTCCTCACCGGTCGGGAGGAGATCCGCGAGTTCCTCCGTCGCAAGTGGACGAAGGAGCGCGAGTACCGGCTGCGCAAAGAGCTGTGGGCCTTCGGCGACAACCGGATCGCGGTGCGTTTCCGCTACGAGTGGCACGACGCCGAGGGGCAGTGGTGGCGCAGCCACGGCAACGAGATGTGGGAGTTCGACCCCGACGGCCTGATGCGCATCCGCGAGGCCAGCATCAACGACATCCCGATCGCGGAGTCCGAGCGGGAGCTGCGGGACACGGCCGAGTAGCGGCTCGGTGGGTCTGGGGCGACCCCACCGGCTCCTGGTCGATCACCCCGAAGTGATCCGGCCGCTCAGCCGCGGACGGTGAGACCGCCGCCGCGCCCGAGCAGCGCTCGGCCCCGCCGAGGACGGCACCGAGGCGGTCGTTGTCGCCGCCGTCGGGATCCGCGCACCACGAGGCAGTCGATCCTCCCGGTGTCCCGGTGTTCCAGCCGGAGTCGGCCGTGTGCCGCTCGGCCGACTCCGCGGTGCGCCGGGGAGAGACATCTCCCTCGGGGGAGGGAACGAACTCACCCGGGGCGGGGTACAGGTCACCCCGGGGCGGCGCTGAACAGGCGGAATGCCGAGGACGGGCGCAGTATCAGTGGGTTGACCGGAGGAGGGAGGCCGCGATGGCCGCCGTGCGCAAGCCCCTGCTGATCGGTTTCGTCGCCCTCGCGCTCGTCCTGCTCAGCTCCTCCGTGCGCGGCGGCGAGCGTCCGCAGGTGCCCGTGCGGCCGGGTGCCCCGGCGGTCTTCCACGGCGACGGCGACGACCGGGTCGCCATCGCCAAGGAGCCAGGAGTCGGTGTCGTCCGGTTCGACTGTCCACAGTGCACAGGCAACACCGTGCTCCGCTCGGACGGTCCGGACGGCTTGCTGGTCAACGAGATCGGTCCGTACCGGGGCAAGCGGTGGTTCGACGTCCGAACGGGGAGCCGGACCACGACGCTGACCGTGACCGCGACCGGCAGGTGGACGCTGACCATCGGCGGAACCGATCTCGCCGCCGTGCGAGCGGGCCACGCGTCCGGAACCGGGGACGACGTGCTGTTCCTGACCGAGTTGTTCCGGTCGGCGTCGGTGGCGAACTCCGGCGAGGGCAACTTCGTGGTGCACGCGGTGGAACTGGGCACCGGCCGGATGAGCTTGCCCGTCAACAGGATCGGGGACTACGCCGGAAGCGTGGAGCTGCGCGGCCCGGTGCTGCTCCAGGTCCGGTCGGCGGGGAGCTGGACCATCGACGCCACCGCGACGAACACCGCGGCGACGACCAAGGCCCGCCCCGGTTTCCGGGACGGGCCTTGAACGAGTGCTGTGGCGCCTAGTCCAGGTAGTCGCGCAGGACCTGCGACCGGGACGGGTGGCGCAGCTTGGACATGGTCTTGGACTCGATCTGGCGGATGCGCTCGCGGGTCACGCCGTAGACCTGCCCGATCTCGTCCAGCGTCCGGGGCTGGCCGTCGGTGAGGCCGAAGCGCAGCCGCACCACGCCCGCCTCGCGCTCGGACAGCGTCGCCAGGACCGACTGGAGCTGGTCCTGTAGCAGCGTGAAGGACACCGCGTCCACCGCGACGACGGCCTCGGAGTCCTCGATGAAGTCACCGAGCTGCGAGTCGCCCTCGTCGCCGATGGTCTGGTCCAGCGAGATCGGCTCGCGGGCGTACTGCTGGATCTCCAGAACCTTCTCCGGAGTGATGTCCATTTCCTTGGCCAGCTCCTCCGGGGTGGGCTCACGGCCCAGGTCCTGGAGCAGCTCGCGCTGGATGCGGCCCAGCTTGTTGATGACCTCGACCATGTGCACCGGGATGCGGATGGTGCGGGCCTGGTCGGCCATGGCGCGGGTGATGGCCTGGCGGATCCACCACGTCGCGTAGGTGGAGAACTTGTAGCCCTTGGTGTAGTCGAACTTCTCCACCGCGCGGATCAGGCCGAGGTTGCCCTCCTGGATCAGGTCCAGGAACGCCATGCCGCGGCCGGTGTAGCGCTTGGCCAGCGAGACCACGAGGCGGAGGTTGGCCTCCAGCAGGTGGTTCTTGGCCCGCTCACCGTCGCGGACGATCCAGCGCAGGTCCCTGCGCATCTGCGGGGCGAGCTTCTCGTTCTCGTCCTCGGCCTTGCGCAGGCGCTCGGCGGCGTAGAGACCCGCCTCGATGCGCTTGGCGAGCTCCACCTCCTCCTCGGCGTTGAGCAGGGCGACCTTGCCGATCTGCTTGAGGTAGGCCCGGACCGAGTCGGCGGAGGCGGTGAGCTCGGCGTCCTTGCGGGCCTGCCGCAGCGCCTCGGACTCCTCCTCGTCCCAGACGAAGTCCTCGCTGCCCTTGGCGGGCGGGGCCTCCTCGGCGGGCTCGTCCGCCGCGAGGTCCTCGGTGAGGTCGACGTCGACGTCGGTGAGGTCGGCGTCGTCCGGGCTGCCGTCGAGGTCGGGCTCGTCGCCCTCGCCCTTGGTGGCGGCCTTCTTGGTGCCCTTGGCCGAAGCGGCCTTCTTCCCACCCGGCGCCCGCGTGCTCTTCGCGGTCGTCTTCTTGGCGGTTCCCTTGGTCGAAGCAGCCGTCGACGGCTTCGTCGCGGTCTTGCCAGCCGCGGTGGCCGTGGCGGCCCTCTCCTCGCCCTCGGCAGTCACGGTCGCCTTCCTGGTCGAGTTGGCGCCACCAGCGGCGGCGGGGCTGGAGCGTCGGGTTGCGATTTCTGCGGCTGCCACGTACGCCCTTTCGCGGAGATGGCTCAACGGCAGACCAAGGGCGCGAACCTCGGTCGCCGGCGTTCTGGGAGTCGTGCCTGACGGGGTCCGCCCCGTGGGCACCGTTCCATTGTAACGACGAAGCCGGACCAGGGTTGCGTCACGATCCACCCTCGATCCGGCTCCACCGCATCAGCGCAGGCAGATCAGGCTGTCACGGGCGAAGACCCGCCGACGCGGCGGCAGCGGCGCCGACGATCCCGGCGTCGTTCTTCAGGGTCGCCGGGACGATCGGCGTGCGCACGTCCAGCAGCGGCAGCCACTTGTGCGCCTTCTTGCTGACCCCGCCGCCCGCGATGATCAGGTCGGGCCAGACCAGGCCTTCGAGCACGTGCAGGTAACGATTCACCCGGGCGGCCCACTGCTCCCAGGAGAGGTCCTTGTCCTCCTTCACGGAGGCGGCAGCGCGCTTCTCCGCGTCGTGCCCGTCGACCTCCAGGTGGCCGAACTCGGTGTTGGGCACGAGCTCGCCGTTGAGGAACACCGCGCTGCCGATGCCGGTGCCGAAGGTCAGCAGCACCACCACGCCGTCCTTGCCCGCGCCCGCGCCGAAGCGCATCTCGGCCAGGCCGGCGGCGTCGGCGTCGTTGAGGACGACGACCTCCTCCTTGGCCCGCCCGAGGCGCTCCGCGAACAGGGCGGCGGCGTCCGTGCCGATCCACGCCTTGTCCACGTTGGCGGCCGACAGCGCGACGCCGCGCTTCATCACGCACGGCAGCGTGACGCCGACCGGGCCGTCCCAGCCGAACTTGTCCACGATGCCCGCGACCACGTCCGCGACCGCGTCCGGGGTGGAGGGCTGGGGGGTCGGGACCCGCAGGCGTTCACCATCCAGCGCGCCTGCCTCGAAATCCACGACACAGCCCTTGATACCGGAGCCGCCGATATCGACCCCGAACCCGCGCGTGGCGCTCATCCCGTGGTCCCTTCCTGTTCGATTCAGATGGGTGGTGGGCAGACCATAGAGGATTGCCGGGCCGAACAGGCCAGTGCTTCCGCCCTCCTGTGGTCGGATGGAGGCCGTGAACCCCAGCGAACTCCCCGACACCGATCTTCTCCGAGCCGCCGCCGTGACCGTGGGCACCGAGGCCGCCGAGCTGGTCCAGCGGCTGCGCGGCGGCCTCGACCGCTTCGCGGGGGAGGTGGACACCAAGAGCACCGAGACCGACGTGGTCACCGCCGCTGACAAGGCTTCCGAGCAGCTGGTTCGCGCCAGGCTGGCCGAGCTGCGGCCCGGTGAGGCCGTCCTCGGCGAGGAGGGCGGGTCGGACTCCTCCGGCGAGCGGCTGCTGTGGGTGGTCGATCCCATCGACGGCACCGTGAACTACCTCTACGGCCTGCCCTGGTACGCCGTGTCGGTCGCCGCGCAGTTCGACGGTGTGACGGTGGCCGCCGCAGTGGTGGAGCCCGCCAGTGGCCGGGTGTGGAGCGCGGTGCGCGGCGGGGGAGCGACCCTGGACGGCGTGCCGCTGCGCGCCGCCGAGACCACCCGTTTGGACCTGTCGCTGGTCGGAACGGGTTACGCCTATGCGGCCGAGCGCAGGGCCAGACAGGCGGACCTGTCCGCGCTGCTCGCCAGGCGGACCCGAGACCTGCGGCGCACCGGCTCCGCCGCGCTGGACCTGTGCGCGGTGGCGGCTGGGTGGCTGGACGCCTACTACGAGCACGGTCTCGGCCGCTGGGACTGGGCGGGCGGCTCGTTGATCGCCGAGGAGGCGGGCGCGGTGCTGCGCCTGCCGGACGGCTCCGACGACGGCCTCGGCGGCGACATCACCCTCGCGGCGGCGCCCGGCATCGCCGAGGACCTCGCCGAGGCGCTGCGCGTCGCGGGTGCGGCGGAGGTCTAGGACTCCCACCCCGGCCTTTCCGGTGTAGCGGACAACGCAAAAGCCCCCGTCACGGTGACGGGGGCTTCTCCGGTCCGCTTGTGGCCGGCTAGCAGTAGGCCGTGCGCGCGGCCTTGACCAGACCCTGGTCCAGCGACGGCGGCGCGGGTGCGGCCTGCTGGCCGCCGCTCTCCGGCTGCTGGTCCGCCCAGATCTTGAGCTGCTCGAAGATCTGCTTCGCCTCGCTGCTCGGCTTGACCCCGTCGAACTTCTGCCCGAGCGCCAGGTCGACGGAGCCGTCCTGCCGCTCGTCCCGGACGAACTGGGCGCAGGGCATCAGGAAGCTCATCGTGCGCGCGGCGGACGCGCCGTTGGGGCCGAACCGGATCTGACCGCGGCAGTTCAGGTCCTGGTTGACGTACACCGGGTCGTCGGCGGGCTCGCCCGCCTTGTTGAAGCCGAGGCTGGAGAGCTCCTCGGCGACCTGACCGGCCTGGCCGCGCTTGCCGCTGCCGTTGAGCACGGTCACCTTGATGTCGTTGGGCGCGATCGGGTCGGTGCGGTCCAGCGCGTCCAGCGGCAGGGCCTGGCCCGGCTTGGCAGGCGCCGCGGTGGCACCCGGCTTCGGCGCGCCCGGCTCTGGGCAGCGCACGGCCGCCTCGATGTCGGCGCTGGTGCTGAAGACCTTGGTCCACACGGACACCGCGAGCACACCCAGAATCGTCAACAGGATCAACGCGGGCACGGGCTTGCGCTTGCGGTACCCCGCCGGCCCGATGATCTGCCTCACACTCGCGGCAGCCAAGACCTCTCGTCCTCCCCCACGTCGGTCCTCACGGACGCCGTCCCCTTGGACACTGTTTCCGATATGGACACTGCTCTCACCGCCCAGCCTAGGACGTTTTACCGACGTCGGTGACATCGGTTCCCCGTCCGTGTCGCGTGTCGGGCCGAACGACCCGACCCATCCGCAAGACGTTCCGCCGCCGCGATTTCGACGCCGGAGTGCGCAAGGACACACCTCGGGGCAAAAGGGTGAGCCGTCGCGCGGTTCCCGCGTCGGTGAGCTACCCTCTGCGCGCTCCGGGGGCATCGTTGGCACTCCGCGCGCGGCCAGAGAATCGCGGGCGGGTTCCACCACACCGGATTTCACGAGACCGCCGTCACGTAAACGGCGGGCACAAATTGGTGCGCTCGGACGTTGTCCAGCGGCACGACACACCAGTCTCAGTTGACCGCAGGGGTGAATGACTAATGGCGACCGACTACGACGCTCCGCGCCGTGGTGAGACTGACGACCTCGCCGAGGACTCGTTGGAGGAGTTGAAGGCGCGGCGCAACGAGACTCAATCCGGGGTGGTCGATGTCGACACCGACGCCCCGGACGAGAACTTCGAGCTGCCCGGTGCCGACCTCTCCGGCCTCTCCGGCGAGGAACTCACCATGAAGGTGGTGCCCAAGCAGGCGGATGAGTTCACCTGCGCCAGTTGTTTCCTGGTTCACCACCGCAGCCGGCTGGCCGAGGAACGCGGCGGCCGGATGATCTGCAGGGACTGCGCCTAGGCAGAGCACGTACGGGCGCGTGCCCCCGGACCCGGCGCAGGGTCGTCACAACGGGGGCACGGCCGGGCCGACCCGCCCGTGCCGTCGCTCCTCAGTCCTTGCGGCCGCCGTGCTCGCGCAGCACGGCGGCAAGGCGCTCCGCGTCGCGGGCGCTGAACAGCCAGTACGGGGTCGGGTCGTTCTCGTCGGTCAGCTCCATCAGCACGACGGGACCGATCCAGCCACGATGCACCACGAACGCGGCGGGATCGAGGTCCCGCCCCAGCGCGGGCCGCTTCTCCGTGGCCGTCAGCGCCGTCACCTCGCCGACGAACTCCAGCGGCAGGTGGGCATCGCCCACCCACAGCTGCCCGTCGCGCACCTGCACGCGCACCCGGCCGAGCCAGACCAGCACCCAGACCACCAGCGGCACCGTGATCAGGTACGGCAGCCAGGAGCGGATGCCGGGGTTGCCCATGTGGATCTCCGCGGCCAGGATCACCGCCGCGGCCAGCGGCAACGGCCAGCCCCACCACGGCACCGAGAGCCGCTCGGAGAACAGGGGCGTGGCTGCGGAGGTCTTGGTCCCACTGGTGCTCACGGCCCCAGGGTAGTCTCGCCCGTCGTGTCCAGCCTTGAGGTGCTGCTGACCCGGACCGATCCGGGCGTCCCGTTGCCGAGCTACGCACGCCCCGACGACGCCGGAGTCGATCTCGTCACCACCACCGATCTCGTCCTCGCCCCAGGTGAACGCGGTGTCGTCGGCACCGGAATCGCGGTGGCGCTGCCCAGCGGCTACGCCGGGTTCGTGCACCCGCGCTCCGGCCTGGCCGCGCGTGCCGGGCTCAGCGTGGTGAACACGCCGGGCACCATCGACGCCGGTTACCGCGGCGAGATCCGGGTATGCCTCGTCAACCACGACCTGCGCGAGCCGATCGTTTTGCGCCGTGGTGACCGAATCGCCCAGCTCGTGGTTCAGCGTGTTGAGCACGCGGTGTTCCGCGAGGTCGAGTCCCTGCCAGACTCCGAGCGCGGCGCGGGCGGATATGGCTCCACCGGCGGCCACGCGGTGCTTGAATCGATGCCGGCCCACGGGGCAGACACGGCGACGGAGGTCTGAGGAGATCATGTTCGGTAGGCGCCGCCGCGAGCGGAAGCAGGCGGAAGAGCAGGCCAGGGTCGATGCCGAGGCGGCGGAGCTCGCCGCCGAGGAGGATGCCGAGGCGGGCGGGCCGTACGACGAGGCCGACGCGCCCCAGGACGAGATCTCCCGGCTGGACCTCGGCTCGGTGAAGGTCCCGGTGCCCGACGGCTCGCAGCTGCAGGTCGAGGTCGGGCAGGACGACGGCCAGCTGCGCGCGGTGCACGTGGTGACCCCGGTCGGCAGGCTGACGGTGAGCGCCTACGCGGCGCCGCGCACCGGCGACATGTGGCGGGAGATCGCCAAGGAGCTCGCGGACCAGCTGCGCAGCGAGGGCCACCGGGTCATCAAGGAGCGCGGCGTCTGGGGCGACGAGGTCTCCGCCGAGGTCGACAGCGACGACGTGGCGCTGCGCTTCGTCGGAGTGAACGGCCCGAGGTGGATGCTGCGCGGCGTGACCGCGGGGCCGCGCGAGGCCGCCGACGAGGCCGCCGAGCTGCTGCGCGAGATCCTGCGGCTGACCGTCGTGGTCCGCGGCCAGGCCCCGATGCCCGTGCGCACCCCGCTGCCCGTGGAGCTGCCGGAGGCGATCGCCCAGCACCTCCAGGCCCAGCAGTAGTCCGCATTTCCCTGAAGTTCGGCGTGAAGGCGCGGTCGGTCGCGGGCCGCGCCCGACGCTGCTGAAGGGGTGGTCTTCCTCGGGGCCACCGCGCTCTTCGCTGCCGAGCCCGGTCAGCGGGCATCCCCTCGGCAGTGCTTTGGCCCGAGCCGGACGCGGCTGACCGGGTGAGGTGGCTCGGCATCGCGTTGTCAGCGCCTGTCGTTTTCCGGCCGCTCGTTTTCCGGCCACTGGTTGGCCGGGCGAGGGTGGCTTTCGCCCGCGCAGGGGTCCCCCCGATTCCAGGGTTGCTGATCGTGGTGGGGGAGGACAAGCCGCGAGGGTGGTGTGGGGGGACCTCCGCTCAGTGGTTGGTGCGGGCCCGGGCTCAGGGGCGTCCGCCTGCCCGGAGGAAGGCGAGGACGGCTGCCCGGCCCAAGGACTCGCGGTCCGCTCCCAGCGCGCTGAGCGTGCTCACCCCGAGCGCGGACCTCGGCATCGCCGCGTGCCACTGGGCCGCCACCGACATCGGGTGCAGGGGGTCGTCCACGCAGCCGACGAGGCCCGTGGGGACCGTGACGGCCGCCAGGTCCTCCAAGGTCGGAGCCGTGGAGCTCGCCGTCGCCCTGAGGACCTCCGGCAGGTTGTCGCCATGGCGGTGCCAGGAACGGCGGAGCTCCGCCGCCAGCCACGGCTCCACCCCTTGGCAGGCCCGGTCCAGCGCCTCCTCCAGGCCCAGCTCGTCCACCGCCGCCGCGCTCAGCCTCGCCGCCACGGCCGCCACGGCTTCACCCGGTCGGCCGTTCCACGCGGGCATCGCCAGGAGTAGGCCCGTGCAGCGATCCGGGTTGCGCAGTGCCCAGTTCGCCGCCAGGTGCGCGCCCAGTGAGATGCCGCCCGCCAGCACCGGCCCCGCCTCCGCCGCTTCGGCCAGGGCCGAGGCGTGCTGCTCGGGCAGGCCCGGACCTGGGGCGATGAGGGTGACGCCGAGGGCGGCCAGCGGGCCTTCGAAGACCGCGCGGACGAACTCGTCGTCCGATCCGGAACCGGGCAAAAGCACCGCACGCGGACCCGATGGGGACGGGGTGAGCGTCATGACAGATGATCCTGCCTT
Organism: Allokutzneria oryzae; assembly: GCF_042429765.1. Classification (NCBI taxonomy): domain Bacteria; kingdom Bacillati; phylum Actinomycetota; class Actinomycetes; order Pseudonocardiales; family Pseudonocardiaceae; genus Allokutzneria; species Allokutzneria oryzae. The sequence continues at coordinate 88,703 of NZ_JBHLZU010000004.1, forward strand.
CGTCGGCGTCGTGGTGAACGGCGGATGGCTACTCTGGATCTGACGGCCCGCCCAGGCGGGCCCCTACGGCACGGGAGCAACCAGCATGGGTGGCAACGGTGGTGGCTACTTGCGCCGCCTCATCCGCCGTCTGACCAGCGACGTCGCTGAGTTGGACGCCGATGACCTCTCGCGGAAAGCGGAGCAGCAGGGCGCTCGGCGTGCATGTGACTGCCGTTCCGGTGAAGAGGTCACCGTGGTAGGCAGGTTACGCAGCGTCGAGCTGTGTCCGAAGGACGCGGTCGCGACGCTGGAGGCCGAGCTCTACGACGGTACCGACGGCGTGCTGCTCGTGTGGCTCGGGCGCAGGCGTATCCCGGGCATCGAGCCCGGCCGGACGATAAAGGCACGAGGCCGCCTCGCGGTGCGGGACGGTCGGAAGGTCCTTTACAACCCTTACTACGAACTGCAGACAACTCATGACTGAACCCAGCGAGACCACTGAGACCACCACCAAGCCCGAGCGGGCCGAGCCGACCCTGCTGGAGCAGATGGGCGGTGTCGTCGGGCTGGTCTCGTCGACCATCCCGGTCATCGTCTTCGTCACGGTCAACTCCATCGCCGGGCTCCAGCCAGCCATCTGGTCGGCGCTGGGCGTCGCCGCCCTGATCGCCGTGTGGCGGCTGGTGCGCAAGGAGGCGCTGCAGCCTGCCGTCTCCGGCTTCCTCGGCGTCGGCATCTGCGTGTTCATCGCCAACCAGACCGGCGAAGCCAAGGGCTTCTTCCTCTTCGGCATCTGGGCGAGCCTGGTCTACGCCGGGGTGTTCCTGGTGTCGGTCCTGGTCCGCTGGCCGCTGGTCGGGGTGATCTGGTCCACCCTCAACGACACCGGCTTCGGCTGGCGGGGCAACCGCTCCGCGCGGCTGGCCTACGACATCGCGACGCTGGCGTGGATCCTCGTCTTCGGCGCCCGGTTCGTGGTGCAGAACTACCTCTACGACGCGAACCTCACCGGCTGGCTGACCGTCGCCAGGCTGTCCATGGGCTGGCCGCTGACGATCCTCGTCGGCCTGGTCACCGTGTGGGCGGTGCGCCGCGTCGGCAGGATCGAGAAGTCGCACACGACGTCGAGCCCCGCGACCGCCTGAGACCCGAGACGAGGAGCGGCGTCACCCCGGCCGGGGTGACGCCGCTCCTGTCGTTCTGGGGCGCCCAGCGCCTGTCCCGCAAGTCTTCCCGATGCCCCCGAGGCGGCACGCCGCCCCCGCACCCCCGTGCACGCGTCGGCCAGCTGGCGTGGTCGAGGTTTTCGCGTTTTGTCACCTTAATGCGCGAAAGAGCGCTCTCATTTCGCATCAAGGTGACAAAACGCGAAACGAGGGGCACGTGGGTGAGGGCGCCAGGGGGTGGTGGGGGCTGGGGTGGTGGGGGTGGGGTGGTGTTGTCACTTGCAGGACACGACCTAGAAGCCCAGGGCCGAACGGATGTCGGACTCCACGTCGTCGGTGGCCACGAACAGCAGCTCGTCGCCCGCCTCCAGCGGGTCGTCGCCCTGCGGCACGATCACCCGTCCGCCGCGCAGCACCGTGACCAGCGCGGCGTTGCGCGGCAGCTCCAGGCTGTCGATGGTGCGCCCGGCCAGCGGCGTGTTCTCCGGCAGCGTGACCTCGACCAGGTTGGCCTGGCCCTGGCGCAGCGTCATCAGCCGCACCAGGTCGCCGACGGTCACCGCCTCCTCGACCATCGCGGCCAGCATCCTCGGCGTGGACACCGCCACGTCCACGCCCCACGCCTCGGTGAACAGCCACTCGTTGCGCGGGTCGTTGACCCTGGCCACGACGCGGCGCACCGCGAACTCCGTCTTGGCCAGCAGCGACACCACCAGGTTGACCTTGTCGTCACCGGTGGCCGCGATCACCACGTCGCACAGCTCGATCCCGGCCTCCTCCAGCGAGGCCAGCTCGCAGGCGTCGGCGTGCACCCACTCGGCCTGCTCGACGCTCTGCGGCTCGAAGTGCTCCCGGTCCCGCTCGATCAGCATGACCTGGTGGTTGCTCTCCAGGAGCTCGTGGGCGATGGACCGGCCCACCGCGCCCGCTCCAGCGATGGCGACGCGCATCAGTGCCCCTCCTCCGGCGACTCGGCTGCGGACTTGGCGACCTCGGTCACCGTGCCGGACAGCGCCGCCACGTAGATCGCGTCGTCGGCCTGCACCACGGAGTCCGGCGTCGGCAGCACGCCGGTGCCGAAGCGCATGATGAACGCCACGCGCGCCCCGGTGACCTCCTCCAGCTCGCGCACCGGGCGGCCCACCCAGTGCTCGTGCACGGGCAGCTGGAGCACGGCAACGGTGCCAGAGGGGTCCCGCCACGCCGACGCCGTGCCCTCGGGCAGCAGCATCCGCATGAACCGGTCCGTGGTCCACGGCACGGTCGCCACGGTCGGGATGCCCAGCCGCTCGTAGACCGCGGCGCGCTTGGGGTCGTAGATCCGGGCCACGACGTGCTCGACGCCGAAGGTCTCCTTCGCCACCCGCGCGGAGATGATGTTGGAGTTGTCCCCGTTGGACACCGCGGCGAACGCGCCGGCGCGCTCGATGCCCGCCTCGACGAGCACCTGCCGGTGGTAGCCGATCCCGGTCACCTGCTGACCGTGGAAGTCGCTGCCGAGGCGGCGGAACGCCTGCGCGTTCTTGTCGATGACGGCGACGGAGTGGTCGAGCCGTTCGAGGCCCTTGGCCAGCGACGAGCCGACCCGGCCGCAGCCCATGATCACCACGTGCACGATGTGCCCTCCTGCTGACGCGGCTGCTGCAACGTACCTTCCTCCGTCATTCCACTGGTCCTCGCCGGGAGTATCACCCGGACGGGACTCAACCTACCCACGGCTGCTCCGTCTTGGTGAGTGGAACGAATACCCTTCGTCGCGTGTCCAAGTTCGCTACCGCGGCGAAGCGCCTCCTTCTGGGGCGTCCGTTCCGCAGCGACCGGCTCTCGCACACGCTTCTGCCGAAGCGGATCGCGTTGCCGGTCTTCGCCTCCGACGCCTTGTCCTCCGTGGCATACGCGCCCGAGGAAATCTTCATCGTGCTCTCGGTGGCCGGTTTGTCCGGTTACGTCTTCGCGCCGTGGATCGGTGTCGCCGTCGCTGTGGTGATGCTCACCGTGGTGTTCAGCTACCGCCAGAACGTGCACGCCTATCCCTCCGGCGGTGGCGACTACGAGGTCGCGATGGTGAACCTCGGCAGGTACGGCGGGCTCACGGTCGGCAGCGCGCTGCTGGTCGACTACATCCTCACCGTCGCGGTGTCGATCTCCTCGGCGATGGCGAACCTCGGCTCGCTGTTCCCCTACGTCGCCACGCACAAGGTCGCCTTCGCCGTCGGCGCGATCGTGCTGCTGACCGCGATCAACCTGCGCGGGGTCCGCGAGTCCGGCAGCGCGTTCGCGGTCCCGACCTACGCGTTCATGCTCGGAATGATCTTCATGATCCTCTTCGGCATGGTGCGCGGTTTCGTCTTCGGCGAGGACATGCCCGCCGAGAGCGCCGCCTTCCAGCTCAAGGCCGAGAACGACCAGCTGATGGGGCTGGCCTTCGGCATGCTCATCCTGCGCTCGTTCACCCAGGGCTGCGCCGCGCTGACCGGGGTCGAGGCGATCAGCAACGGCGTCCCGGCCTTCCGCAAGCCGAAGTCCCGCAACGCGGCGACCACGCTGCTGATGATGGGCGGCGTCGCGGTCACCATGCTGATGGGCCTGGTCGTGCTGGCCCAGCTGACCGGCGTGAAGATCGCCGAGCACCCGGAGACCCAGCTCGTCGGGGCGCCGGAGGGCTACCAGCAGAAGACGATGGTGGTGCAGATCGCCAACGCGGTCTTCAACGAGTTCCCGGCGGGCGCGTTCTTCATCGCGGGCGTCACGGCGCTGATCCTGGTGCTGGCGGCGAACACCGCGTTCAACGGCTTCCCCGTGCTCGGCTCGATCCTGGCCCAGGACCGCTACCTGCCGCGCCAGCTGCACACCAGGGGCGACCGGCTGGCCTTCTCCAACGGCATCGTCTTCCTCGCGGGCTTCGCGGTGCTGCTGGTGATCCTCTACGAGGCCGAGGTCAGCAGGCTGATCCCGCTCTACACCGTCGGCGTCTTCGTCTCGTTCACGTTGAGCCAGGCGGGCATGGTGCGGCACTGGAACCGGTTGCTGCGCTCGGAAACCGACGCGGACGCCCGCAAGCGGATCCTCCGCTCCCGACTCATCAGCGGCTTCGGCACGGTGATGACCGGCGTGGTCCTCGTCATCGTGCTGATCACCAAGTTCACCCTCGGCGCGTGGATCGCCATCGTGGCCATGGCCGCGGTCTTCGTGCTGATGACCGGGATCCGCAAGCACTACGACCAGGTCTCCGAGGAGCTCGCGGCCGCCGAGATCGCCGTCGGCAAGGCGATGCTGCCCTCGCGCAACCACGCCGTGGTGCTGATCTCCAAGCTGCACCTGCCGACGATGCGCGCGCTGGCCTACGCGCGGGCGACCCGGCCGGACGTGCTGGAGGCGGTCACGGTCAACGTCGACGACGTGGACACCAGGAAGCTCGTCACCCGCTGGGAGAAGGAGCACATCAAGGTGCCGCTGAAGGTGATCGAGTCGCCGTACCGCGAGATCACCAAGCCCGTGCTGGACTACGTGAAGCGCATTCGCAGCGACAACCCCCGTGACGTGGTCACGGTGTTCATCCCGGAGTACGTGGTGGGGCGCTGGTGGGAGCAGGTCCTGCACAACCAGAGCGCCTTGCGACTCAAGGGAAGGCTGCTGTTCCAACCGGGTGTGATGGTGACCAGCGTGCCGTGGCAGCTGGCCTCCTCGCAGCGGGTCCAAGACAAGGCCGTGGTCGCACCGGGATCGGTGCGGCGAGGGCTAGGCGAACAACCGGGCAGGAATCCCCAGCGTGACAACAAGAACTGACCACAAGCCCGACTGGACCGGCCGCAGGATCGAGCTGGAGGTCGGCGCGGTCGCGCACGGCGGCCACTGCGTCGCCCGGCACGACAACCGCGTTCTCTTCGTGCGGCACGCGTTGCCGGGCGAGGTGGTGGTCGCCGAGGTGACCGAGGACAAGGGCGGCTCGTTCTGCCGCGCGGACGCGGTCGAGGTGCTCAAGCCGTCCGAGGACCGCGTCGAACCTCCTTGTCCCGCAGCGGTTCCCGGCGGCTGCGGAGGGTGCGACTTCCAGCACGCGAGGCCCGAGGCGCAGCGGTCGCTGAAGGCCTCGGTGGTCCGGGAGCAGCTGAAGCGGCTGGCGGGCCTGGACTGGGACGTCGAGGTCGAGGAGCTGGCGGAGAGCCCGCTCGGCTGGCGCACCCGCGTCCGGCTCGCGGTGGACCGCGAGGGCCGGGCGGGACTGCGCGGCCAGCGCAGCCACCGCGTGATCCCGATCGACGACTGCCCGATCGCCTCGCCCGGCGCGCTGCCGGAGGTGCTGCGGCAGCGGTGGAAGCCGGGCGCCGAGGTGCAGGTGACCCGCGACGGCGACGGCGAGCTGCACGTGACGGAGTGGGTGCGCAACCAGCGCCCCCGGTTCGCGGTGGGCAGCGGGACGGCGACCGAGCACGCGGGCGGGCGGGACTGGCAGGTCGACGCCAGCGGCTTCTGGCAGGTCCACCCGGCGGCGGCCGACACCCTGGTCTCGGTGGTCGCGGAGTTCGCGGACGCCGCACCCGGCGCGACGGCCTGGGACCTCTACGGCGGCGTCGGCCTGTTCGCCTCGGCGCTGGCCGAGCAGGTCGGCCCGTCCGGTTCGGTCACGGTCGTGGAGTCCTCGGCGCGGGCGGTGGAGTCCGGCCGCCGCAGCCTCGCCGACATGCCACAGGTGAACTTCGTGACCGGGCTGGTGGAAAAGGTGCTCGGATCGTCCGAAATGGACGGGCAGTGGCCGGACGCGGTGGTGCTCGACCCGCCGCGCAAGGGAGCGGGGCGCGCGGTGGTGGACGCGGTGTGCGACGTCTCGCCGCGCCGCGTCGTGCACATCGCCTGCGACCCGGCGGCGCTGGCGCGCGACGTCGCCGACTTCGCGGCCAACGGCTACCGCCTCGCGGCGCTGCGCGCCTTCGACGCCTTCCCCATGACCCACCACATCGAGTGCGTCGCCCTCTTCACCGACTGACTTCCGGCCATTCGCGGGCTTATGGACGCCTCGGGAGCTCCGAACAGGTCCATAAGCCCGCGAATGGCGGTCAGGTGGTGAGGAGGGTGTCGATGGCGGTGGGGGAGAAGACGGCCTCCGCCGCCAGACCGGCCAGGCCGATGAGGGGCGCCCGGTCGCCAAGGCGGGCGGAGGAGATCTCCAGGTCGCGGAGGGCCACCGGGTGGGCCTGGTCCAGCACCGCCGCCCGGACCGCGTCGAGGAACTCCGGCAGGGCGCCGATCGGGCCGCCCAGGCGCAGGTGCTGGGGGTTGACGATGCTGACCACCGTCGCCAGGACCCCGCCGAGCAGTCGGCCCGCCTCGGTCACCAGGTCCACCGCCTCCTGACGGTTCTGCTCCACCTGGCGCACCACGTCGGGCAGGGTGCGCGCGCCCGACGAGCGCAGCCGCCGGACGAGCGCCCTGCCGCCGGCCACCGCCGCCAGGCAGCCGGTGCGGCCGCAGCTGCAGCGCTCCTCGTGGCCCGCCAGCTTGATGTGGCCGATCTCGCCGGCGCTGCCGGTGACCCCGCGGTACGGGCGGCGGCCGATCACCACGCCGCTGCCGATGCCGGTCGCCACCTTCACGCCGAGCAGGGTGGTCGCGGGTGCCCCGTCGGCGAGGTGCTCGCCGAAGGCCAGCGCGTTGGCGTCGTTCTCCACCAGGACCGGGACGTCGAGCTGGGAGGCGATCAGGTCGTGCACCGCGGTCCCCGACCAGCCGGGCATCGTCGGCGGGGCCGTGTTGGCCCCGGACGCCGGATCGACCTGGCCGGGGATGCCGACGCCCATCGCGCAGAAGTCGTCGGAGCGGCCGGTCTCGTCGAGCAGCTCCCGGCCGATCTCCAGCACGCGGCGCAGCACCGACTCCGGGTCCTGGCGGGCGGGGACGCGTTCGCGGCGGTCGGCAAGGACCGTCGCGGTGAGGTCGGCGACCGCGACCGTCAGGTGGCTGACGCCGATGTCGGCGACCAGGGCGCAGCGGCCCGTCTCGTCGGCCGCCAGCAGCTCCGCGCGCCTGCCGCCGCTCGACGCCTGGTGGCCCACCGTGCGCAGCAGCTTCAGCCTGCCGAGCGCGTCGAGGCGCTCCACCATGGTCGCGCGGGACAGCCCGACCCTGGCCTGCAGCTCCTGGCGGGTCATCGGGCCGTCCCTGCGCAGCACCTCCAGGACCCGGCCTGGGGAAGCGGGCCCCGTTGGGATGCTGACCGCGGCGTTGACGTCGACCTGCACACCACCTATCTTGAGCCACCCGCACTTATGTCTAGCAACTAGACGGAAGTGGTGCCACCGTCCGGATGACGCGGACGAGTCACAAGGAGGTGACTGTGGTCGAACCAGTCCGGCTCTCCCGCCGCGGCCTGCTGCGCGGTGCCCTCGGCACGGGCGCCGCGTCGCTGCTCGGCGGTTGCACCGGGTTCGCCACCTCCGGGACCTCGGGGCTGACGTTCCTGTCGACCCAGTTCACGCCGGTCGAGGAGGCGGAGCGGTTCCGGGCCCTGCTGCGCAAGGGCTTCGACGGCGACGTCGGCTACGTCACCAGCGACCCCGGTCCCTTCGCCACCCAGGTCCGCAGCCAGGTCGACGCGGGCAACGTCCGGGTGAGCCTGCTCGGCGGCCTGCACGGCGACCTCGCGCCGCTCGCCCCCGACCACCTGGAGGACCTCACCGACATCGTCTCCGACTTCAGCTCGCTGGGCTGGCCGCCGGAGTACCTGGAGCTGGCCAGGGTCGGCACCGACCGCACCTGGTACGTGCCGTGGGCGCAGGCCAGCTACGTGCTCGCCGCGCACGTGGACGCCTTGCAGCACCTGCCGTCCGGCGCCGACGCCGAGGACCTGACCTACGACCAGTTCCTGGACTGGGCGGTTGCGGCCCGCCGCGCCAACGACAACCGGCCGATGCTCGGGCTGCCCGGCGGGCCGAAGGGCCTGCTGCACCGGTTCTTCCAGGGGTACCTGCTGCCGTCCTTCACCGGTGGGCAGATCACCACGTTCCGCTCGCCGGAGGCGGTCACCGCCTGGGAGTACGTGCGCGAGCTCTGGCGCAACTGCGCGCCCGCGAGCACGAACTACGACTTCATGCAGGACCCCTTGGAGGCCAACGAGGTCCGCTTCGCGTGGGATCACGTGGCGCGACTGGTCAACGTGCCGAAGCGGGAGCCGGACAGGTGGCGGATGATGCCAGCGCCGCGCGGTCCCAAGGGGCGCGGTTACATGGCCGTGCTGACCGGGCTCGCCATTCCCAAGGGAGCGCCGGACCAGGACCAGGCGCGCCGGTTGGTCGCCGCGCTCAGCCGCGCCGAGACGCAGGTCGAGCTGTTGCGCGCCAACGCTTTCTTCCCCACCGTGCGGACACAGATCCCCGACAACCTGCCGCCTGCGATCCGGATGGAGGCCGCCGCGGTGGCCAAGCAGCGGGAGTCCAAGGGCGCGCTGCTGTCGCTGCCGCCGGTCGGGCTCGGCAGCAAGGAGGGCGAGCTGAGCAAGGCGTTCAAGGACTGCTTCCAGTCCATCGTGCTCGGCGGGGCCGATGTGAGGTCCACATTGGACGCTCAGGCCAAGGTGGTCGGCAAGGTGCTCGCCGAGGCCAAGGTTCCTTGCTGGGCGCCCGATCCACGCGGCACCGGCGTCTGCGAGGTGATGTGAGATGACCGCCGCGGTGAAACGACCGCCCAAGCGGATCGGCATGTCGCCGTGGGTGCTGCTCGCGCCCTCGACCGTCCTGCTGGTGCTGTTGTTCGGCTGGCCACTGGTGCAGGGCGTCCTCGCCGCCTTCCAGGACGGTGACGGGTTCACCCTCGCCCACTGGGAGCGGTTGTTCGGCGACCCGTACTTCGGGCAGGCGTTGCTGAACACGTTGCTGCTCATCGTGATCGTGGTGCCGATCCAGCTCGTGCTCGCGGTCGGCATGACACTGCTGATCCAGGCGAAGCCGAAGCTCGCCGGGCTGCACTTCTACATCTGGGCCATCCCGCTGGCCATCTCCGACCTCGCGGCGGGACTGGTGTGGCTGACGGTCTTCGCCGACCGGGGCTACCTGAACTCGCTGCTGATCGGCCTCGGCCTGTCGGAGAACGGCATCGCCTGGCTGAGCTACGACAACCCGACCACGATGCTGCTGGCGGTGGTGGTCGCGGAGATCTGGCGGGCCACCTCGATGGTCTTCGTGATCGTCGTCGCCGGGGTGCAGATGATGCCGCCGGACTACGACGAGGCCGCCCAGGTCTTCGGCGCGTCGGCGTGGCAACGGCTGTGGCACGTCACGCTGCCACTGCTCAGGCCCAGCCTCCAGGTGGCGCTGATCCTGCGCACGATCCTCGCCCTGCAAGCGTTCGCGGTCGCGCAGGCACTCACCGGGCGCAACTTCCCGCTGCTGGTGGGGGAGACCTACCAGTGGTACGTCAACCTCCAGAACCCGGCGGTGGCGAGCGCGGTCGCGCTGGTGATCCTCGCGCTCTCGCTCGGCACCGCGATCCTCTACATGCGCGCCCTGCGCCAGCCATCGGCGGGAGGACCGCGATGAGGCCGGCCATCGACCTCGCGCCGCTGCGCAAGCGCAGGCGCCAGCGGGTCCTGATCCAGCTCGCGTGCGTGGCGATCTCGGCGTTCATGTTGCTGCCGATCGTGCTCATCGCGTTGTCGGCGCTGTCATCGCGCACCGCGCTCACCGAGTTCCCGAAACCGTTGCTGCCCAGTGAGCTCTCCACGGAGAGCGTCACCGCTTTCGTCGGCGGGACCGGTGTGGTCCCCGCGTTCGGCAACTCCGTGCTCGCCGGGGTGTACACGGTGGTGCTCGCGCTGCTGCTCGGAGCCCCGGCAGGGTACGCGATCTCCCGCTTCAGCTTCCGGGGGCGCGACGCCTACCAGGTGCTGATCCTGTTGGTCCGCGCGCTGCCGATCGTGGTGCTGTCGGTGCCGCTGGCCACGATGTTCCTCCGCGTCGGCGTCGACGACACCGTCTTCGCGGTGACGCTGGTGCACACCGCGCTCGCGCTGCCGACGACGATCCTGATCACCGCGAGCATCTTCGTCGGCGTCCCCAAGGACGTCGAGGAGGCCGCGCTGATCTTCGGCTGCACCCCGGGCCAGGCGATGCGGCGGGTGGTGCTGCCGATGGCGCTGCCCGGGCTGGCCGCGTCCTCGGTGTTCACCTTCGTGTTGTCCTGGAACGAGGTTCTCGGCGCGGCCGTGCTGACGCTGGGGCACCGGACGCTGCCCGCGCAGGTGCTGGCCTCGCTGGCGGACTCGCCCAACGCCTACCGCTTCGCCGGGGGCTTCGTGCTGGTCCTGCCCGCGCTGCTGTTCATCTTCGTGATGCGCCGCTACCTGCTGAACATGTGGGGAACGACCCTGCGCTGAGCCGCCCGACCCACCGAGACGAGAGCACACGATGGCCGAGATCGAACTGCACAACCTGGTGAAGACCTACCCCGGCGGCACCAGCAGGGCCACCGACGACATCAGCCTGCACGTCGCCGACGGCGAGTTCATGGTGCTGCTCGGACCCTCCGGCTGCGGCAAGACCACGCTGCTGCGCATGGTGGCCGGGCTCGAACTCCCCGACGCCGGACAGGTCGTCATCGGCGGCAGGGACGTCACCTACCTGGAGCCGCGCAAGCGCAACCTGTCCATGGTGTTCCAGTCCTACGCGGTGTTCCCGCACCGCAAGGTCGCGGACAACATCGGCTTCGGCCTGCGGATGCGCGGCGCCGACCCGGACGAGATCAAGCGCAAGGTGGCGTGGGCGGCGGACCTGCTCCAGCTCACCCCGTACCTCGACCGCTACCCCGCCAAGCTCTCCGGCGGTCAGCGGCAGCGCGTCGCGGTGGCCCGGGCCATCGTGATGGACGCCGAGGTGCTGCTGATGGACGAGCCACTGTCCAATTTGGACGCACTGCTGCGGCTGTCCTTCCGCGCGGAGCTGAAGAAGCTGGTCGCCGAGCTCGGCACCACCACTCTCTACGTGACCCACGACCAGGTGGAGGCGCTCTCGCTCGGCGACCGGGTCGCGGTGATGCGCCAGGGCCGGATCGCCCAGTGCGACTCACCCACCACCGTCTACGACCACCCAGCCGAGGAGTTCGTCGGCGGTTTCATCGGCAGCCCGCCGATGAACTTCCTCACCGGGACTGTCGTCGCGGGTGGCGACGGCGGTCTCCTGCTCGATCTGGGCGCGCACAGCGTGCCCGTACCGGAGGCCCTGCGCAGCTTCTCCGACCGCCAACTGCGCCTGGGCGTCCGGCCCGAGGCTTTCGAGGTCGCCCGCGGTGGTGACCTCGAAAGCCCCGGGGGGCTCGGCGCCGAGCTGGAGGTCTTCGAACCGCTGGGCTCCTCGGTGCTGCTGACGGTGTCGCTGTCCGGGCACCAGGTCAAGGTGCAGGCGCCGCCGAGCGTGCGCGCGGACCCCGGCGAGCGCCTGCGGCTGAGCCTGCCCGCCGATCAGTGCCGTTGGTACGACCCGGAAACACACCTGCTGCTGGAGACCTCGTGACCCTCGCATCACCGGCCGCCGACCAGATGACCGCGCGGGCCGCCCGGCGGGAGCTGCCCTCCCACCTGCTCGCCGCCAGGGCCGCGTACGTGTTGCGCGGCAACGACACCGGCACGCTGGTCACCGCGGCTCCTCGGCTGTACCCGCACATGTGGAGCTGGGACGCGGCGTTCATCTCGATCGGCCTCGCCCACCTCGACGTCGGGCGCGCGGTCGCCGAGCTGGACACCCTGCTCGCCGCGCAGTGGAGCGGCGGGATGCTGCCGCACATCGTCTTCACCGAGGGCGGCGCGGACGAGTACTTCCCCGGTCCGGACCGCTGGGGCACCCACGAGCTGAGCAGGCAGGCCCCGCGCGGGCCGCTGACCTCGGGCATCTGCCAGCCGCCCGCGCACGCCATCGCCGTCGGCAGGCTGCTGGAGATCGCCAGGAGGGGCGGGCCGGTGGACCGGGCCACCGCGGAGGACTTCGTGCGCCGCTCCTGGCCGAAGCTCTACGCCTGGCACCGCTGGCTGGCCGAGCACCGCGACCCGGGCGGCGACGGCCTGCTCGCGGTCGTGCACGGCTGGGAGTCCGGGATGGACAACTCACCGCGCTGGGACTCCGCCTACGCCGGGGTGCGGCCGGGGGCGGACCTGCCGCCGTACGTGCGGCGGGACCTGCGGCTGGTCGCCGACGCCGGGATGCGGCCCTCCGACGCGGAGTACGACCGCTACCTGTGGCTGGTGGAGGAGATGCGCCGGGTCGGCTACGACCCCGACCGCGTCGTCGCCACGTCCAGCTTCCTGGTCGGCGACGTGTTCCTGACCGCCGTCTTCGCGCTGGCCTGCGACGTGCTCGCGGACCTCGGCGAGGAGTTCGGTGAGCCCGCGACGCAGGTCACCGCGTTGCGGGACTGGGCCCGCCGTGGCCGCACCGCCGTCGCGGCCACGGTGGACCCGGCAACCGGACTGGCGCGGGACCGGGACTTCCGCGCCGGGGCCTGGATCGGCACCCGCACCATCGCCGGGTTCGCGCCGCTGCTGTGCGGCGGGCTGGACCGGGCGGCCGAGCGCACCCTGTTGTCCACATTGGACGGACCGGACTGGTGCGGGCACCCCGGGCTGCTCACCTCGCTGGTGCCGTCGACCTCGCCCGCCGACGACGCGTTCCGGCCCCGGCAGTACTGGCGCGGCCCGCAGTGGCCGGTGACCGGCTGGCTGTTCGGCTGGGCCTTCGCCCGGCGCGGCTGGGCCGAGCGCGCGGAGCGGCACCGCGCCCAGGGCCTGCTGCTGTGCTCGGACGGGGCTTTCGCCGAGTACTACCACCCGCTGACCGGCGAGCCGCTGGGGAGCCTCGACCAGTCCTGGACCGCCGCGGTTGTGCTCGATTGGCTGTGCTGAATCGCTGGATCGTGTGAGAAACCACTCCGATGCATTTACGCAGAGCATCGGGGTAGTCCCGTTCCCGACTGCGATCTCTTGGTGTTCTCGCTCACGTGAACAGGTGCGATAGCGGCTTCTTCGGAGATATCCGAAGCCCGTTTTCGCAGATCAGCCGGTGATGCGGCAACGACGCCCGATCGGCCGAAGGCATTTCCGCGCGTCTCCGTAGACTGGCCGACAGCCGCCACGCCGACGGTACGAACGGCACAGAGGAGGGAAACGGTGACGCTGCTCGACTCCGTGCAGGGGCCCGCCGACCTGAAGCGCCTGACCCACGACGAGATGGTGACGCTCGCCGAGGAGATCCGCGCCTTCCTGGTCGACAAGGTCTCCCGCACCGGTGGGCACCTCGGCCCGAACCTGGGCGCCGTCGAGCTGACGTTGGCCGCCCACCGCGTCTTCGACTCCCCGCACGACCCGATCCTGTTCGACACCGGGCACCAGTCCTACGTGCACAAGATCGTCACCGGTCGGCAGGACTTCGCCGCGCTGCGCCAGAAGGGCGGGCTGTCCGGCTACCCCTCGCGGGCGGAGAGCGAGCACGACTTCATCGAGAACAGCCACGCCTCCACCGTGCTGTCCTACGCGGACGGCCTGGCCAAGGCGTTCCAGCTGCGCGGAACCCGCAGGCACGTGGTCGCTGTTGTCGGCGACGGCGCGCTGACCGGCGGCATGTGCTGGGAGGCGCTGAACAACATCGCCGGGGACAAGACCCGCCCCGTGGTGATCATCGTCAACGACAACGGCCGTTCCTACTCGCCGACCATCGGCGGCTTCGCCGACCACATGGCGACCCTGCGGCTGCGCCCCGGCTACGAGAAGCTGCTGGAGGACGGCAAGCGCACCCTCCAGAACATGCCCGTGGTCGGCAAGCCGGTGTACGCGGCGCTGCACGCGGCCAAGCGCGGCATCAAGGACGCGCTCAGCCCGCAGGTGATGTTCGAGGACCTCGGACTGAAGTACTTCGGCCCGGTCAACGGGCACGACATCGTCGCCATGGAGGCGGCGCTGGAGCGGGCGAAGGCCTTCGGTGGTCCGGTGATCGTGCACGCGGTGACCCGCAAGGGCATGGGCTACGCGCACGCCGAGAACCACGAGGCCGAGCAGATGCACGCCATCGACGTCATCGACCCGGCCACCGGCAAGCCCACCAAGGTCGCCAAGCCCGGCTGGACCTCGGTGTTCTCCGACGAGATCGTCCGGATCGGCGCGGAGCGCGAGGACGTCGTGGCGATCACCGCCGCGATGCTCGGCCCGACCGGCCTGGAGAAGTTCGCGCAGGCGTTCCCCTCCCGCTGCTACGACGTGGGCATCGCCGAGCAGCACGCGATGACCTCGGCGGCGGGCCTGGCCATGGGCGGCCTGCACCCGGTGTTCGCGGTGTACTCCACGTTCCTCAACCGCGCGTTCGACCAGCTGCTGATGGACGTGGCGCTGCACAAGCAGGGCGTCACCGTCGTGCTCGACCGCGCCGGTGTCACCGGCAGCGACGGCGCCAGCCACAACGGCATGTGGGACCTGTCCATCCTCGGCGTGGTCCCGGGCATCCGGATCGCCGTGCCGCGCGACGCGATCAGCCTGCGCGAGCAGCTGCGCGAAGCGGTCGAGGTCAAGGACGCGCCGACGGTGCTGCGCTACCCCAAGGGCGCGGTCATCCCGGAGGTGCCCGCCGTCGAGCGGTTGGACGTCGTGGACGTCCTGCGCCGCCCGTCCGCGGACGAGGGCAACGACGTGCTGCTGGTCGCGGTCGGCGCGTTCGGCCAGCTCGCGGTCGAGGCCGCGCAGCGCCTGTCCGACCAGGGCATCGGCGTGACCGTGGTCGACCCGCGCTGGGTGTTCCCGGTGCCGTCGGAGGTCGTCGAGCTGGCCGCGGCGCACCGCGTGGTCGTCACCGTCGAGGACTGCGGCCGCCACGGTGGCTTCGGTTGGGCCCTCGCGGCCGCGATGCGCGACGCCGGACTGGTCATGCCCATGCGGGACCTGGGCATTCCCAACCGGTTCCTCGACCACGCCTCGCGTGACCAGATCCTCGCCGAGCTGGGGCTGACCGCGCAGGACATCGCCCGCCAGGTCACCGAGTGGGCCTCGGAGTACGGCAGCGAGCACGACGACTCGTCGGCCGCCGAGATCGGGGTCCCCAAGCTGAAGAAGTCGTGAGAACACGGCCCGGATGTTCGAACTCGAACCTCCGGGCCGTCCTTCGCGGCCGAACCTGTGGCACGGTGGAACTCGTGCGAATCCTGGTGGTAGAGGACGAACAGCCGCTCGCCGACGCGGTCGCGCGCGGACTGCGCCGCGAGGGCATGGCGGTGGACGTCGCCTACGACGGCGAGTCCGGTCACGAGAAGGTGAGCATCACCCGCTACGACGTGGTGGTGCTCGACCGGGACCTGCCCGGCATGTCCGGTGACGAGCTGTGCAGGCAGATCGTGGGCTCGGACGCGCTGAGCCGGGTGCTGATGCTCACCGCGAGCGGCGCCGTCGAGGACCGCGTCGCCGGGCTGTCCCTCGGTGCCGACGACTACCTCGCCAAGCCCTTCGCCTTCCCCGAGCTCGTCGCGCGGGTCCGGGCGCTGGGCCGCCGCGCCACCCCGGCAACGCCGCCGGTGCTCACCGCCGGTGACCTCGTGCTCGACCCCGCCAAGCGCCGGATCACCCGCGCGGGCAGGCCGATCGAGCTCACCCGCAAGGAGTTCGGCGTGCTGGAGGTGCTGCTCTCCGCGGGCGGCAAGGTGGTCAGCAGCGAGGAGCTGCTGGAGCGGGTGTGGGACGAGAACGCCGACCCGTTCACCACCACGGTCCGGGTGACGGTGATGACCCTGCGCAAGAAGCTCGGGGAGCCTGGCATCATCGACACCGTGGTCGGCTCCGGCTACCGAGTGCCGGACGCGGCGCAGGGCGAGGCCGGAGGCGCTGGCAACCCCGGCTGAGAGAGGTCATGCGTCGTCGAGGTCCCGGGCTCCGTGTCCGGCTCACCCTGCTCGCCACGGTCCTGGTGGCCAGCGTCAGCGCGCTGCTGCTGTGGCTGGGCTGGATGCTGGTGGGCAACGTCGTCGGCGGCGCGCCCCGGCTGCCTCCCGGCTCCACGGTCACCGTCCAGGGCACCTCGCTCGACGCCCAGCAGCTGTCCACGCTGTTGCAGGACCAGGCCCGGCAGGAGGTCCTGGAGGCAGGGGCGATCGCGTTCCTGTGCGTGGTCGTGGCCACCGCGCTGCTGGTGTGGACGGTCAGCGACCGGGTGCTCCGGCCGTTGCACGAGGTCACCCACGCGGCGCGCAGGCTGTCGGCGGAGTCGCTCGGCGAGCGCATCGAGCTGACCGGTCCCCGCGACGAGGTGGCCGACCTGGCCGACACCTTCGACGAGATGCTCGACCGCCTCCAGGCGTCCTTCGAGGCGCAGCGCAGGTTCGTCGCCAACGCCTCGCACGAGCTCCGCACGCCGCTGGCGGTGGTGCGCACCGAGCTCGACGTGACCCTGTCCGATCCGGACGCCGACACCGAAGAGCTGCGGCGGATGGCCGGGGTGGTCCGGCAGGCGACGCTGCGGGCCGAACAGCTCGTCGAAGGCTTGCTGCTGCTCGCGCGCACCGACGGCGGTGGGCTGGCGGTGCGTGAAGCCGTGGACCTGACCGTGCTGGTGACCAGCGCGTGGCACGCGGTCCGCGCGGAGGCGGCTCAGCGCGGCATCGAGGTCACCATGGACACCCGCCCGGAGCTGGTGGTCGGTGATCCGGCGCTGCTGGAGCGGGTCGCGGGCAACCTGCTGGAGAACGCGGTCCGGCACAACCTCGACGGTGGGTGGATCAAGGTCCGGGTCGGCGAGTCCGGTGGCCGCATCCTGCTGGAGGTCTCCTCCTCCGGTCCGGAGCTCCCCGCCGCCCAGGTCCCGGAGCTGTTCGAGCCGTTCCGCCGCGGTGGTGTCGCCAGGACCGCCAAGCACGGAGCCGGGCTCGGCCTGTCCATCGTCCGGGCGGTGGTCCAGGCCCACGGCGGCGACGTCCAGGCGGAGCCGGTGCCGGGCGGCGGCTTGGCGGTCCGCGTCCACCTCCCCACGGCTCCCGCGGCGATCTGACTCTCTGGACAAAGTGTCCGGGCTGGACATAGTGTCTGATGGGTGAGTGGGGATGCGCGAGTGGAGCGGTACGGGCCGATGTGCGCGGCTGTCGCCGCGTTGCTGAGCCCGCGGGCCGAGGTGGTGTTGCACGATCCGGAGGACGACGTCGTGCTCGCGGTCTGGAACCCGTTCTCCGGGCGCAAGGCGGGGGATCCGTCGCTGCTGGGGGACCTCGCGGCGATGACGCCCGGCACCGACGGGGTGCTCGGCCCTTATCCGAAGGTGCTCGCGGACGGGCGGTCGTTGTCCTCGGTGAGCGTCGTCCTGCGCGACCCCGACGCGGTGCTGTGCATCAACCTCGACCGCACTCCGTTCGAACAGGCCGCCGCGTTGCTGTCCGCGTTCGCCGCCCCCGTGGCTCCGCGCCCGGAGCCGCTGTTCGAGCACGACTGGTTCGACCGCGTGAACCAGGCCGTGGGCTCCTTCGTCCGGCGCCATGGCCCGGTGGAGCGGTGGAGCAAGGCCGAGCGGCTCGAAGTCCTGTCCGAACTGGACAGTGCGGGCGTGTTCGCCGTGCGCGGCGCCGCGCCGGAGGTCGCACGGGCGATGGGGATCTCCCGCTCCACCGTCTACGCCCTGCTCGCCGAGCTCCGTGAGGAGAAGTCATGACCGCGCTGCCCGACTTCAGGCTGGAAGCGTTCTTCTCGAAGTGGGAGTTCACCGCCCGCTACCACCTCAGCGCCTCCGACGCGCAGACCGTCACCATGGCGGAGCTGGTCGCGATGGCCGACGACTCGGATCGTGCGGCGTGGGAGAGCCTGGACCTCGGTTACACGCAGACCCACGGCGATCCGGTGCTGCGCAAGACGATCGCTGAGACCTTCGACGGTGTCGACGCGGACGACGTCGTCTGTTTCGCCGGTGCGCAGGAGGGTGTGCTGCTGGGGCTCCAGGTGTTGCTGGGGCCGGACGACCACGCCGTCGTCGTCACGCCGTGCTACCAGTCCGCCGAGACGGTCGCGTTGTCCCTGTGCGAGGTCACGGGTGTGGCGCTGAACGCCGACGCGGACTGGGCGCTCGACCTCGACGAGCTGACCGCCGCGCTGCGCCCCAACACTCGCGTCGTGTACGTGAACTTCCCGAACAA
Organism: Allokutzneria oryzae; assembly: GCF_042429765.1. NCBI lineage: Bacteria > Bacillati > Actinomycetota > Actinomycetes > Pseudonocardiales > Pseudonocardiaceae > Allokutzneria > Allokutzneria oryzae. Next base: position 106,972 of record NZ_JBHLZU010000004.1, read on the forward strand.
CCCGACCGGAAAGCTGTTGTCGCAGAAGGATTTCGCCGCACTGGTGGCGTTCTGCGACGAACGCGGGATCGTGGTGTTCAGCGACGAGGTCCATCGTGGACTGGAGCTCGACCCCGCACGGACCCTGACCCAGGCCGCCGACCTCTCGCCTCGCGCGATCTCGCTCGGCGTGACCTCGAAGGCGCTCGGGCTGCCGGGGTTGCGCGTCGGGTGGATCGCCTGCCGGGACAAGGAGATCATCGCCCGCCTCGAACGCGCGAAGCACTACACCACGATCTGCACGAGCGCGCCGAGTGAGCTGCTCGCCCGCATCGCCATCAAGGCCCGCGACCGCCTGCTGGCCAGAAACCGCGCGCTGGTCTCGGAGAACCAGGAGATCTTCGGCGCGTTCTTCGCGGAGTTCCCCGACCTCTTCGAGTGGTCCGCGCCGGACGGTGGTTGTGTGGCGTTCCCGCGCTACCTCGGCTCCGACGGCGCCGACGACTTCTGCGGCCGGCTGGTCGAGCAGACCGGAGTGCTGCTCGTGCCCTCCAGCATCTTCGCCTCCGACCTGACTCCGGTGCCCACCGACCGCTTCCGCGTCGGGATCGGCCGCGCGGACCCGGAGCCCGCGCTGCACGCGTTCGGCACCTGGCTCCGGGAGTCCGGTCACCCGCGAGCATGATCCACGGCCGGGTGACCCCGGTTGCCGGTCCACCGGCAGCGCAGCAGGCTTCGCGCCATGATCACGAAGATGACGCGGTCCCTGGTGGCCGGCGCGCTGGGTCTGGCTCTGGTCGGTGCCGCCGCACCGCAGGCCGTCGCGGCGCCTCCGGCCGAGATCACCGTCGCCCAGGAGGCGAAGCTGGTCAAGAACGGTGCCGCTGCCCAGATCGAGGGCACCTACAGCTGCTCGGGCGGCGCGGTCGACATCCTCGTCGACGTCGACCAGAAGGGCCACGCCGCGGGCAAGGGCAAGGGCGCGGGCCAGGCGTGCACGGCGGCCGAACGCGCCGCGGGCAAGAAGAAGTGGAAGGTCACCGTTCCGGTCCAGAGCCGCGGCGGCCTCTTCGTCGCGGCATCGGCCTTCGTCTCGGTCCGCCTGTGCGGCGCGGGTTCCCTCGACGTCTTCGCGAGCCTCAACCTCTGGGTCAGCCTCCGCCTCTGAACCGTCCGAGCCGACTGGCCGGGATCGCCGGGCCCGAAAGGCCCGGCGATTGTCAAGCACAGGCGCAAAAACCAGTCAACAAGTCAAAGGCCACCAGCTCAGGTGGGGCGCTAGGCGGTTAGAGGGAACGGCGTTGCGTCGCCGAGCCGGGGGAGGGGAGAGTGCACGGGTCCCGATCCTCGGCTGCCTCCTTCGTGGTGGACGCCCCGGACGAGCAGGCGACTGGTGATACCCACTGCGCACCTCCAGAGGCTCACAACTGCCGCGACGATGAGCGCACGGCTTCTCGTCGTGATCGCCGCCTACTACGTGACCGCCAAGGTCGGGCTGCTGCTGGCGCTCGTGCACACCCAGGTCACGCCGCTGTGGCCGCCAACTGGCATCGCGTTGGTGTTGCTGTACCGATGGGGCCTGCCGATGGTTCCCGGTATCACCCTGGGTGCGTTCCTGATCAATCTGCCGATCGGGCCGACGTTCTGGGCGGCCGCGCAGATCTCCGTTGGCAACACTCTCGCGCCGCTGTGCGCCTACCTGTTGCTCAAGGCAACAGGGTTCCGCGTCGAGCTCGACCGGCTGAAGGACGCGTTGCTGCTGGTGTTCCTCGGTGCCTTCGCGGGCATGGTGATCAGCGCGACCGTTGGCAGCCTCGCGCTGCTGTGGTCGGGAGTTCTCGCCGCCGGTGCTTTCTGGCAGACCTGGTTGGTGTGGTGGACCGGGGACGCCATGGGAGTGCTCATCGTGGTGCCGATGGCGCTGACCGCGCTGGCCGGTCCGTTGTCCTGGCGCGGCAGGCGGATCCGCTGGCTTGAGGCGGTCCTGCTGCTGGCGTGCACGTTCGGCGTCGCGCTGTTCGTCACGCTGACGTCGTTGCGGATGCTGTTCCTCGTCTTCCCCTTCATCATCTGGGCGGCACTGCGCTTCCAGCTCGTCGGCGCCACGCCCTGCGCCCTCATCGTGTCGGTGCTGGCGATCCTGGCCGCCGTGGAGGGAACCGGCCCGTTCGCCGAGAACGACCTCGTGGTCAGGATGGCGACGCTGCAGTCGTTCACCGCGTCCGTCGCGCTGACGGCGTTGCTGCTCGCGGCGATCACCAGGGAGCGCAACGAGGCCAGGAAGGCGATCGACAGGGCCTGCACACAGCTCGCGGACGCGGTGGCCGCGTTCCCACCGGGGGTGGACCTGCTCCGTGGCGACCTGCTCAAGGCCGTCACCCAGGCGAGGTCCCGTGCGGCACGGGACGAGTAGCAGCTCCTGCACGTGACAACACCACCCCACCCCCCACCCACCCCAGCCCCCACCACCCCCTGGCGCCCTCCACCCGCCGTGCCCACCGTTTCGCGTTTTGTAGCCTTGATGCGATTTGGGAGCGCTCTTTTGCGCATTTAGGTGACAAAACGCGAAAACTTCGACCACGCCAGCTGGCCCACGCGTGCACGGGGGTGCGGGGGCACGGGGGTGCGGGGGGAGTGGTGAGGGGGCGCCAGGGGGTGGTGAGGGGGTGCCACCACGTGCAGGACAGGCGCTAGACCGGTTCCGGTCCCGACGCCTCGTAACACTTGCGCAGCAACGCGTTCAGCTCACCGTCGACCTCGAACTCCGTCTCGTCGACGGAGGCGATCGGCAGCGTCCGGAACGCCTCGTTGGTGGCGAAGGCCCATCGGAACGACGACAGGTCGGCGAGGCGCAGCTCGCGCACCTCGGACGGAACGCCCGCCCGCTCCAGGCCCGCGCGCACCAGTCTCATGGCGATGCCCGGCAGCGCGGGCGCGTTCGGCCAGATCACCCGGTCACCGTCGAAGAACGCCACGTTCCAGATCGTGCCCTCGGAGATCCGGCCGCGCCGGTCGAGCAACAGCGCGTCGTCGTACCCGTCGAGCCGGGCCAGCCGCCGGTGGCGCAGCAGCCCGAAGGTGCCGACGTGCTTGACCTCGGGCAGGTCGCGCTCGTACTCCACGGACCGCACGCGTAACGCGGTGGTCGGCAGGTCCGGCGCGTCCCGCACGGTGACCAGCAGCTCCGGGGTCACCACCGCGTCCGGCCGGGCCATGCCGACCTCGTGCGAGAAGACGTTCACGCGCACGGTCACCGGCCCGGTCCGGTCACCCAGCTCGGCGCGGATCGCGCGCCGGATCACCTCGGGGTCCAAGCCCTTGCCGAAAACCGTGCGGGCGTCGCGGTCCAGGCGTTCCAGGTGCAGGCCGAGACCGTGCACGGAGCCGTTCTCGACCCGCATCGAGGTGAAGTGCCCGTAGTTGTACTGCGCGACCCAGCGCAGGTCCTCAACGCTCATGACGAGCCGGTGATCACGTGCGTTCCCATGGGTCCGAGCGTATCCCGGAGGTAGCCGCCCAGAACGCGGGCGAGCCCGGTCCGAACGTCGGACCGGGCTCGCCTCGCGCGACGGCTCTACGCCGGGACGCTGGCCACGCCGGGAGCCAGGAAACGCGCCCCGGTGACCTTCTCCGAGATGCCGGAGCGGTCCAGGTACGGGGTGATGCCGCCCAGCCAGAACGGCCAGCCGGCGCCGAGGATCATGCACAGGTCGATGTCCTGGGCCTCGGCGACGACGCCCTCGTCCAGCATGAGCTTGATCTCCTCGGCGAGCGCCTCCAGCGCCCGCTGCTTGACCTGCTCGCCGGTCAGCGGGGTGTCGCCGAGCTTCCACAGCTCCGCGACCTCGGGGTCGACGGTCTGGTTGCCCTGCGCGTCCCACTGCCACACCGCGGTCTTGCCCGCGGCGACGAACGCCTTCATGTTCTCGCTGACGCTGAAGCGGTCCGGGTACGCCGCGTGCATCGTCTCCGACACGTGCAGCGCCACCGCGGAACCGACCAGCTGCAACAGGATCAGCGGGCTCATCGGCAGCCCGAGCGGCTCGGTTGCCTTGTCCGCGACGTCGAACGGGGTGCCCTCGTCCACGGACTTGAGCACCTCGCCCATGAAGCGGGTCAGCAGGCGGTTCACCACGAAGGACGGCGCGTCCTTCACCAGCACGCTGGACTTCTTCAGCTGCTTGCCGGTGGCGAAGGCCGTGGCGAGCGTGGCGTCGTCGGTCTGGTCCGCGCGCACGATCTCCAGCAGCGGCATCACCGCGACCGGGTTGAAGAAGTGGAAACCGACGACGCGCTCCGGGTGCGCCAGCTTCGAGGCCATCTCGGTGATCGACAGCGACGAGGTGTTGGTCGCCAGCACGCACTCCGCGGAGACGTGCTGCTCCAGCTCGGCGAACACCTGCTGCTTCACACCGAGGTCCTCGAAGACCGCCTCGATCACGAAGTCCGCGTCCGCGAAGGCCGCCTTGTCCAGCGAGCCGGTCACCAGCGCCTTGAGCCGGTTGGCCTCGTCCGGGGACACCCGGCCCTTGCCGAGCAGCTTGTCGACCTCGCCGTGCACGTAGCCGACGCCCTTGTCGAGGCGGGTCTGGTCGATGTCGGTCAGCACCACCGGCACGTGCAGGCGGCGGGCGAACAGCAGCGCCATCTGACCGGCCATCAGGCCCGCTCCGACAACGCCGACCTTGGTGACCGGGCGGGCCAGGCCCTTGTCCGGTGCGCCGACCGGCCGCTTGGCCCGCTTCTGCACCAGGTTGAACGAGTACAGCCCGGCGCGCAGCTCATCGGTCATGAGCAGGTCGGCCAGCGCCTCGTCCTCGGCGGCGAAACCGCGGTCGAGGTCGTTCTCGCGGGCCAGCTCCAGCAGCTCCAGCGCCTTGTACGGGCCAGGGGCCGCGCCGTGGGTCTTGCCCTCCACGATCGCCTTCCCGCGCGCGAGGGCCGCGTCCCAGCCCGCGCCGCGGTCGATCTCCGGCCGCTCCGGGGTGACCGCGCCCGAGGCCACGCGAGCCGCCCAGAGCAGCGACTGCTCCAGGTAGTCGGCGGAGTCGAACAGCTCGTCGAAGATGCCCAGCTCCTTGGCCTGCTTGGGCTTGAGCATCCGGTTCTGGTTGAGCGCGTTCTCCAGGATCACCGTGACGGCCTTGTCCGGGCCGATCAGGTTCGGCAGCAGCTGGGTGCCGCCCCAGCCGGGAACCAGGCCGAGGAAGCACTCCGGCAGCGAGATCGCCGCGGCGTTGGAGGACACGGTGCGGTAGTGGCAGTGCAGCGCGATCTCCAGGCCGCCGCCCATGGCGGCGCCGTTGACGAACGCGAAGGTCGGCACCTCCGAGTCGCGCAGGCGGCGGAACACCGCGTGCCCGAGTTGCCCGATCGCCAGCGCCTGCTGGCGACCCTCGACCTTGACCACACCGGTCAGGTCGGCCCCAACGGCGAAGACGAAGGGCTTGCCGGTGACCGCGATGGCGGCGGGGCTGCCCGCGAACGCCTCGTCCAGCGCGGCGTCCAGGCTGGCCAGCCCGCCCGGCCCGAAGGTGGACGGCTTGGTGTGGTCGAAGCCGTTGTCCAGGGTGATCAGCGCGAGCCTGCCGTCCAGGCCCGGCACGGTCACGAACCGGGTGACGGCCTTGGTGACGACCTCCTCCGGGTCCGCGACAGCGGTGACCCCGGCAGCGGTGACGGTGGTTGCCTCGGTCACTTGTCCGCTCCTTCGATGGTCGAGCCCGCGAGCGGCTCTTCGGCCTGCCAGTGCGGGTTCTCCCAGATGACGGTGCCGCCCATGCCGATGCCGATGCACATGGTGGTGATGCCGTAGCGCACGTCGGGGCGCTCGGCGAAGTGCCGCGAGAGCTGGGTCATCAGGCGAACGCCCGAGGAGGCCAGCGGGTGACCGCAGGCGATCGCGCCGCCCCACGGGTTGACCCGGGGGTCGTCGTCGGCGATGCCGAAGTGGTCGAGGAAGGCAAGCACCTGGACGGCGAAGGCCTCGTTGACCTCGAACAGGCCGATGTCGTCGATGGACAGTCCGGTGCGCTCCAGAGCCTTCTCGGTCGCCGGGACCGGGCCCACGCCCATGACCTCGGGGTCCACGCCCGCGAAGGCGTAGCCGACCAGCCGCATGCCGACCGGCAGGCCCAGTTCGCGCGCGGTGGCCTCGTCGGCGAGCACGCACGCGGTGGCGCCGTCGTTGAGCCCGGCCGCGTTGCCCGCGGTGACCCGGCCGTGCGGGCGGAACGGGGTCTTCAGCGCCGCCAGGGTCTCCACGGTGGTGCCGGGACGCGGCGGCTCGTCCGCGCCCGCCAGGCCCCAGCCCTGCTCGGCGGAGCGGGTCGCCACCGGCACCAGGTCGGCGGCGATCCGCCCGGCCTTGTGCGCCTCGTCGTAGCGGGCCTGGGACAGCTCGGCGTAGCGGTCCGCGCGCTCCTTGGTGATGTGCGGGAACCGGTCGTGCAGGTTCTCCGCGGTCTGGCCCATCACCAGCGCGGAGGTGTCCACGATCCGGTCGGCGAGGAACCGCGGGTTCGGGTCGACGCCCTCACCCATCGGATGCCTGCCCATGTGCTCGACCCCACCGGCGATGGCGACGTCGTAGGCGCCGAACGCGATGCCGCCCGCGACCGAGGTCACCGCGGTCATCGCGCCCGCGCACATCCGGTCGATGGCGTAGCCGGGCACCGAGCGCGGCAGCCCGGCCAGCAGCGCGGCGGTGCGGCCGATGGTCAGGCCCTGGTCGCCGATCTGCGTGGTGGCGGCGATGGCCACCTCGTCGACGCGCTCCGGCGGCAGCTCGGGGTGCCGCCGCAGCAGTTCGCGAATGACCTTGACGACGAGGTCGTCGGCGCGGGTCTCGGCGTACATGCCCTTCGGACCGGCCTTGCCGAACGGCGTGCGCACGCCGTCGACGAAGACCACGTCCCGAACGGCGCGCCCCGCGATGGCAGGTGCGGCCACGGCGTGCTCCTCACTCGGTGCTGGAACTGGGAACTCGTGACGACCGGTATTACCGGCCGGTAACCACCACTCTAGCCGCACTTACCGGCCGGTAACCACGGGGCCGTGCCTGTCTGCTGGATCACAGCTCAGGAGGCCGCGCGCGCCAGCAGCGCCGCGCTCAGCAGCCCGGCCGTCAGGCCGATCTGCCAGTCGCGCGCGCCGCCGGAGGCCAGCGCCTCGCGCACGCCCGCCTCGGAGACCTCCGACGGCGGCTGCCAGCACAGCCTGCGCACCAGCTCCGGCTGGAGCATGTTCTCCACCGGCATCCGCAGCTGCTTGGCGCGCTCGGTCAGCGCGGAGCGCGCCGCCTGCAACCGCGCGGCGGCGGCCGGGTCGCGCTCGGCCCAGCGGTTCGGCGGCGGCGGACCGTCGTGCGGGGGAGAGGGGTCGGGCAGCTCGGACTTGGGCAGCGCCCGCGCCTCGCGCAGCGCGCCCGCCCAGATGTCCACCTGGCGGCGCTGGGCGCGGCCGCGGAACACCGGCAGCCCCAGCAGCTCCCGCTCGCCCGGAGGGTCGTTCAGCGCCGCCTCCACGATCGCGGCGTCCGGCAGCACCCGGCCGGGCGCGATGTCGCGCTGCCGGGCCAGTGCGTCCCTGGCCTGCCACAGCGACCTCGCCGCCGCGTACTGGCGGGGGGAGCGCAGCTTGTGGATGCCGGAGGTGCGGCGCCAGGGCTCGGCGCGCGGGCCGGGCGGAGGCGCGGTGCGCACCGCCTCGAACTCCTCCAGCGCCCAGTCCAGCTTGCCCTGGGAGATGAGCTCCTTCTCCAACCGATTGCGCAGCTCGACGAGGAGCTCGACGTCCAGGGCGGCGTAGGACAGCCACTCCTCGGGCAGCGGCCTGCGGGACCAGTCGGCCGCGCCGTGGCCCTTCTCCAGCCGGTAGCCGAGCAGCCGCTCCACGAGGGCGCCCAGCGCGACCCGCTCGAAGCCGCAGAGGCGGCCGGCCAGCTCGGTGTCGAACAAGCCGCCGGGCCGCAGGTCCAGCTCGGCCAGGCAGGGCAGGTCCTGCGAGGCGGCGTGCAGCACCCAGTCCGCGCCGTTGATCAGCTCGCCGAGCACGGCGATGTCGGAGCCGAGCGGGATCGGGTCGACCAACACCGACCCGGCGCCCTCCCGCCGCAGCTGCACCAGGTAGGCGCGCTGCGAGTAGCGGTAGCCGGAGGCCCGCTCGGTGTCCACGGCGTACGGGCCGTGACCGGTGGCGAGCCGGGCCACCGCGCCGCGCAGGGCGGGCAGCGTTTCCACCACCGGTGGCACCCCCTCCGCCGGTCTGGTGAGCGGCACCGGTTCGGCGGCGGGCGTGTCTGTGTCTGAGAGCGCGGGTGAGCCTGAATCCACGCCGTAAGACCTTAAGCGTCTCCCGCCACCGTCAGCAGCGGGAGACTCAAAGCTCTGTCGGAATTTCTGGGCAGGAGACACCCACGAGTGGACTCCTCCCCTTCGCCCGGGGCGGCCGGACCCGCTGCCGCGCGCAGCGCGTACGTGCTCGCCCTCGGGCGGAAGGTGCCCTGAAAGCCCTGGTGAGAGTGGATGCGGGCAGGAAGAAGAAGCGGGACCTCGCACGCACCGCGCGTACGGTACGAGGTCACGCCCTCGTCCCGCCTGGGCCCGGGCACGTGTTCGTCACGATCACGTGCCCGGCCAGGCGTGTCTTGCCCTCCCCCTCGCCGAGGGGTTCAGCGAATCACGCCGGCCCGCATGGCCAGCGCGACCATCTGTGCTCTGTCACCGGTGCCCAGCTTGCGCCCTATCCGCGACAGGTGAGACTTCACCGTGAGCGCCGACAGGTTGAGTGCCTCGCCGATCTCCTTGTTCGATCGGCCATCGGCAACCAGCTGCAGAACCTCGACCTCACGCGCGGAGAGTTCCCGCGGCGTGTTGTCGGTACCGGGAACCCGGGTGCCGGCCGCGAGGACCGGAGCCACACTGGGATCGGCGTACACGCCGCCCTCGAGGACCCTGCGCACCCCGTCGGTGACCACCATCGGCGAGGCCGACTTCAGCAGGTAGGCCTGTGCGCCTGCCTGGAAGGCGGCCCGTACCGCGTACGGGTCGTCGGAGGATGCCAGGACCACGATTCGAGGCCAGCCCTGGGCACGGAGTTCCGTGACCAGGTCGATGCCACTCCCGTCCGGGAGTCCGAGGTCGAGGATCGCGAGGTCGCACGGACCCGTGGCGAGAGCGCGCGCCCTCGCCTCGGCCACCGATGCGGCCTCGTGCACCGTGCCGGCTCCCATCTGCATGAGTCGGGCCGCGATGGCCTCCCTCAGCAGTGGGTGGTCATCGACCACCAGCACCGAAAACAGCTCTTCCCGCGGGTGCGGGACCATGTTCGCCGGCATGGTGCCGGCTGGCGTGGTTCGAACGGCCTGTCCTAAGCCGACGGCAGCCACGTCACTACCTCCCTGGAGTCGGTCGTGCCCCCCGACCGGCACCGGGACTTTCGACCGATCGGCCGCGCCACCGATCCACCGAAAGTGGTGTCGTCGGAGGCAGCGTAGCCGCCCGAGCGGGTAAGCGGGACGATCAATTGGGTATCTGTCCCGATCGGGTTGTGACTTTGCTGCGCTCTGATCACACGATCGTGGGATACCACGGTGGGTGGTTAACGTCTCGCCGCGATCGAGCGAATACAAGGAGTTGTGGTGCTAACAGACCGGGCCCTGATGAAGTCCAGAGAGGTCCTCCGGGCCGCTCCGATCCTCGACGGGCACAACGACCTGCCGTGGGCCCTTCGCACGATCGCCGGGGGCGACACGCTCGCCGCCGCGGGGGCACTGGACCTCTCCGTCGAGCAGTCCGCCACCCACACCGACATCGCCCGGCTGCGGCGCGGCGGCGTCGGCGCGCAGTTCTGGTCGGTCTACGTCCCCTGCGGATTCACCGGTCACAGCGCGGTCACGGCCGTGCTGGAGCAGATCGAGCTCGTCCACGACCTCGCAGCGAGGTACCCGCGGGACCTCCGCATCGCTCACACCGCCCACGAGGTGGAGACGGCGATGGCCGAGGGAAGGGTTGCATCCCTTCTCGGCGCGGAGGGCGGGCACTGTATCGCGGAATCGCTCGGTGCGCTCCGCGCGCTGTTCAGGCTGGGTGTGCGGTATATGACGCTCACCCACAACGACAACGTCCCGTGGGCCGACTCGGCCACCGACACGCCCGCGGCGGGCGGCCTGACGGACTTCGGCCGCGAGGTGGTCAGGGAGATGAACCGGCTCGGCATGCTGGTCGACCTGTCCCACGTGGCGCCGTCGACCATGCGCGACGCCCTGGACACCTCGGTCGCCCCGGTGATCTTCAGCCACTCCTCCTGCCGCGCGGTCGCCGACCACGTCCGCAACGTGCCCGACGACGTGCTCTCCCGGCTCGCGGGCAACGGCGGCGTCTGCATGGTGACCTTCGTGCCGAAGTTCGTCTCGGAGGAGCGGGCGGCCTGGGACGACGACCTGCGCGCCGAGCTGGAGAAGGCGGGCAAGGACCACCGGGACGCCGCGGTGTGGGCCCAGGGGCTGCGTGAGCGGGCGGAGCGGGTCGCCAGGCCCCCGGTCACCATCGAGACGATCGTCAAGCACGTCGAGCATGCCCGCGAGATCGCCGGGATCGACCACATCGGCCTCGGCGGCGACTACGACGGCGTCGGCGAGCTGCCGGAGGGCCTTGAGGACGTCTCCGGCTACCCGGCGCTGATCGCGGCGCTGCTGGAGCGCGGCTGGAGCGAGCAGGACTGCGCCAAGCTCACCTCCCGCAACGCCCTCCGGGTCCTCCACGACGCCGAGCAGGTCGCGGCGAAGCTCTGACACCCACCCGCCACGTGGCCATTCGCGGGCTTATGGACCTGTTCGGAGCTCCCGATGCGTCCATAAGCCCGCGAATGGCCGGGGGTGGTGGGGGTCAGCAGGTGGCTTTGGGGTGGCCGAAGAGGGTGACGCCCGCGGGCGGGAGGCCCGCGGCGCTGGCGAGCAGCTCGCAGAACGCCTGGCCGTGCGGGACGAGGTGGGGGTCCAGCGCGGTCCAGGAGCCGCGCAGCTCCAGGTCGTGGGTGTGCGTCGGCCCGGCGATGTCGCCGAAGCGGGCCGAGGAGGTCTGGGTGACCGTCCCGCCCAGCGCCGTCCAGCTCGCCCCGCAGCCCTCCAGGGCGTCGGTCAGCCAGGACCAGCCGACCTCGGGCAGCAGCGGGTCGCCGGCGAGCTCGGTGTCCAGCTCGGCCCGGACGAAGACCACCAGCCGCAGCACGCCGTCCCACGCCTGGGCTCCGTCGGGGTCGTGCAGCAGCACCAGCCTGCCGGTGGCCAGCTCGCCCGCCGGGCCGTCGACCTCGGCGCTGAGCGCGTACGCCCAGGGCGCCAGTCGCTGGGGCGGCTTGACCTCGCTGACATCCATCTCGGGCCGCGGCTGCACCGACCGCAGTGCGGCCACCGCCTCCCGGAAAACCTCGGGCTCCGCCGATATCCCGGTCACGGGAGCGACTCTAGGGCGCTGGCCCTCGGGACGGCCGTAGGCCACGCCGAGGTGCGAGCGTGGGACCATAACGGGGCGATGACGAATGCAACCGCGGTCTCCGCCCGCCGAGACCTCTCCCAGGCACCGCTTCTGGTCGCCGCGCGTGGCGGCGCGCCGGCGCACCCGCCCGTCTGGTTCATGCGCCAGGCAGGCCGCTCGCTCCCGGAGTACCGCGAGATCCGCAAGGGCACCGCGATGCTGGAGTCCTGCATGACGCCGGACCTGGTCTGCGAGATCACGATGCAACCGATCCGCAGGCACGGCGTCGACGCGGCGATCCTGTTCAGCGACATCGTGGTGCCGCTGGCCGCCGCGGGCATCGGCGTGGAGATCGTGGCCGGGGTCGGCCCCGTCGTCGCCGACCCGGTGCGCACGGTCGCCGACGTGGCCGCGTTGCCCGAGCTCTCCCTCGACCAGGTCGCCCCGGTCGCCGAGGCCGTGCGGCTGCTGACCGCCGAGCTCGGCCAGACGCCGCTGATCGGGTTCGCGGGCGCGCCGTTCACGCTGGCCTCCTACCTCATCGAGGGCGGGCCCAGCCGCAACCACGAGCGCACCAAGGCGATGATGCACTCCGACCCGCGGACCTGGCACGCGCTGCTGGGCGCGCTGGCGGACATCGCCGCGACGTTCCTGCGGGCGCAGCTGGACGCGGGTGTGGACGCCGTGCAGCTGTTCGACTCGTGGGCGGGCGCGCTCTCCGAGCGGGACTACCGCGAGTTCGTGCTGCCGCACTCCAAGCGGGTGCTGGGCGAGCTGGCCGACGCGGGCGTGCCGCGCGTGCACTTCGGTGTGGGCACCGGCGAGCTGCTGCCCGCGATGCGCGAGGCCGGGGCCGACGTGGTCGGTGTCGACTGGCGCATCCCGCTGGACGAGGCGGTGCGCAGGCTCGTCGCGGCCGATCCGACCGCCCCGGTGCCGGTGGTGCAGGGCAACCTCGACCCCGCGCTGCTGACCGCGGAGTGGAGCGCGCTGGAGCGCGAGGTCCGCCGCATCCACGCCGAGGGCAAGGCGGCCCGCGGGCACATCTTCAACCTGGGCCACGGCGTCCTGCCCGACACCGATCCCACGGTGATCACCCGGGTCGTCGAGCTCATCCACTCGCTGTAGGGGCTTCGTGGTGCGGGTCGGGATCGTTGGCGGCGGCGTCGCGGGGCTGACCGCGGCGCACGAGGTGCGGCGGCAGCTGGGTGACGCGGTGTCGATCACCGTGTTCGACCAGGCCGACCGGGTCGGCGGCAAGCTCCGGACCGTGGAGCTGGCCGGGCGGCGCGTCGACGTCGGCGCCGAGGCGTTCGTCAGCCGCAGGCGCGAGGCGTTCGAGCTGATCGACGAGCTCGGGCTGGGCGGCGAGCTGGTGCACCCCGCCGCCGGGGTCTCGCCCGCCGTGCACGCGGGCGGCCGGACGGTCGGGCTGCCGCCGAGGACGTTCCTGGGCGTGCCGGGCGACCCCTCGAAGCTCGCCGACGTGCTCTCCGCCGAGGCCGCCGCCCTCGCCGCCGCCGAGGCCGCGCTGCCGCCCGTGGAGCTGGGCGACGAGGACGTCTCCGTGGGGCGCCTGCTGGCCGAGCGGTTCGGGCCCGAGGTGGTCCGGAGACTGGTCGAGCCGCTGCTGGGCGGGGTCTACGCGGGCCGCGCCGACGATCTCGGCCTGCGCGCCACGATGGGGCCGCTGGCCGACGCGCTCGACAAGGGCGCCACCTCGATCACCGCCGCCGCCAACGCGGCGATGGGCCCGCCGCCCGCCCCCGGCAGCACGCGGCCGCCGGTGTTCGGCACGCTGCGCGACGGGCTCGGTGGGCTGGTCGACGCCCTCGCCGCCAGCTCCGCCGCCGAGCTTCGCCTCGGCACCACCGTGCGCGCGCTGCACCGCACCGCGCACGGCTGGCGGGTGGAGACCGGTCCGGTGCCGTCGCCGGAGTTCTTCGAGTTCGACGCGGTCGTGGTCGCGGCCCCGAGCCCCGCGGCGCGGAAGCTGTTCGAGCCCATCGCGCCGGTCGCCGCCGCGGGCTACGCGCGGATCGACGTGGCCTCGATGGCCGTGGTCTCGCTGGCGCTGCCGCCGGGGACCGAGCTGCCGCGGACGTCAGGGGCGCTGATCGCGCTCGGCGAGGAGCACGCCGACGGCACACCGTTCACCGCCAAGGCGTTCACCTACTCCAGCCGCAAGTGGGGCCACCTCGGCGGGGACACCGTGCTGCTGCGGGCCTCCGTCGGCCGGTTCGGCGAGGTCGGGGCGTTGCAGCGGGAGGACTCCGAGCTGGTCGCGGCCGTGCTCGCCGATCTCACCGAGCTGTCGGGACTGACGGTGAAGCCGGTGGACGTGGTGGTCCAGCGGTGGGGCGGCGGGCTGCCGCAGTACGGCGTCGGGCACCTGAGCGCGGTGGCCGACATCCGCCGTGCCGTCGCCGAACTGCCCGGCTTGGCCGTGGCGGGGGCCACTCTCGCGGGGGTCGGTGTGCCCGCGTGCGTCCTCACGGGCAGACAAGCCGCGACCCGGGTGGTCGAGCACCTTCGGGCCGGTGCGACCATGGATGCATGGCGCGCCTGAACTACACCGAGCTGAACGACACCATTCGCTACACCATGTGGTCGGTCTTCTCCTTCCCCGCAGGGCAGCTGTCTGGCCACGAGCGGGCGGCCGAGGAGGCTCAGCACTTCTTCGACGCCCTTGAGGACAAGGGCGACGTCGTGGTGCGCGGCGTGTACGACCTCGCGGGCCTGCGCGCCGACGCGGACTTCATGATCTGGTGGCACGCCGAGGAGATCGAGCCGCTCCAGGCCGCCTACACCGACTTCCGCCGCACCATGGTCGGCCGCGTCGCGAAGCCCGTGTGGAGCAACGTGGCGCTGCACCGTCCGGCGGAGTTCAACAAGAGCCACATCCCGGCGTTCCTCGCCGGTGAGGACCCGCGCCGCTACGTGTGCGTCTACCCCTTCGTGCGGTCCTACGAGTGGTACCTGCTGCCCGACGACGAGCGCCGCAAGATGCTCGCCGACCACGGCAAGGAGGCGCGCGACTACCCGGACGTCCGGGCCAACACCGTGGCCTCCTTCGCACTCGGCGACTACGAGTGGATCCTGGCCTTCGAAGCCGACGAGCTGCACCGCATCGTCGACCTCATGCGCCACCTGCGCGGCACCGAGGCGCGGCGGCACGTGCGCGAGGAGATCCCGTTCTACACCGGCACCCGGACGCCGGTTCAGGAACTGGTCCGCAACCTGCCCTGAGTTCGGTGAAGCGCTCCCCGCTCCAACGCGTGCCCGTCGTGGGGCTGGTCCTCGCCGCCCTGGCGGGCTGGTGCGCGCGCCGCAGCTCCCGTCGGCTGTGGCGCGGGATGTTCTGGCTGTTCACCGTGGTGCTCGGCTGGTTCGGCGCCGCGGGCCTGGTGGCGTCGTGGTGGGTGCACGAGGCGTCTGAGCTGCGGCGCTGGCGCTGGCTCTCGGAGCTGCTCCCGTTACGGCTGCGGCACTACCTCGTCGTCGCGCCCAGGGACATGGAGTTCGGTCCCGAGCTGCGCGAGGTCACCGGCCGCGCGCGGGTGACGGTCATGCAGCCGGAGTCGGAGTGGACCGTCCACAAGGGACTCGACGCGGTGCTCGTCGTGTTCGCCGCCGACGACCTGCCCGAGGCCGCCGACCGCGAGCGCTTCTTCGAACAGGCCAGGGCGGCACTGCGCAAGGACGGCAGGGTCGTGCTGGTGGAACAGCATCGCGGCCCGGCCACCACGGCGGTCTTCGGCCCGGTCGCGTGGCGCTTCCCACCGCGCGCGGAGTGGGAGCGCGCCGCGACGGCCGCCGGTCTGCGCCTGGTGGCCGCGCGCAGGGTGACTCCGTTCGTGACCGGTCTGGCGTTCACGCCGCTGCACCACCCGATGCGCTAGGTCGTGTCCTGCAAGCGGTAACACCACCCCCGGGTCCCCGTTTCGCGTTGTGGAGCCTTAACGCGAAATGGGAGCGCTCTTTTGCGCATCAAGGTGACAAAACGCGAAAACCCCGGCCACACCAGCTGGCCCACGCGCGCACCGGGGCGCTGCTGCGGCGCCGTCTCGGGGCTTCGGGACGACTTGCGGGACAGGCGCTAGTTCCTCTTGAAGGAGAACCACTTCCGGCGTCTGCGGGGGCGCTGGAGGTCGCCGCGTTCGTAGAGCCACTCGGTGAAGGACTCGGAGTCCGCTCGGTAGCCGACACCCGTTGGACGCGGGTTTTCCTTGGCGTAGCTGTGAAAGAGCGGCCGGAACCGGTCGCCGAGCGCCTCGGCGAGATCAGGGCGGACCGCAGCCATCACCCTGGTTCGCTTGGCCAGCAACGACCTCGACTGCAAGGCGAGCCGGTCCGCGTCGAAGCCCTCCGGTGCGGTCCCGTCGGAGACCAGCGCGCGCAGCAGCTCCGCCTGAGCGGCCGCGACACGGCGGCGCGCCTCGTTCTCCTCGGTCATCGCGCGGCCTCGACCACCCCGCGGATGCTCGCCAGCTCTCCAGCCAGCTCCGCGTCTGTGGGGTAGGCGTCGTCGCGTTCCAGCAGCACACCCGGCGGCTGGACCCGCGAGCACAGCTCGCCGAGCAGCTCCAGCACCGGCGCGGGCACCGCGTGGGCGTGCGTGTCGTGGTAGACGCCGTGCTCGTCCGCTCCGCCGGCCACGTGCACGTATGCCAGGCGCTCCAACGGGATCACGTCGAGGAACGCCCGCGCGTCCGTGCCGAGGTTGAGCGAGTTGGCGTGCAGGTTCGCCACGTCGATCAGCAGCCAGCAGTCCGTGCGCTCGACCAGCTCAGCCAGGAACTCGCCCTCGGTGAGGTTGGAGTCCGGCCACTCCAGCAGCGCCGCCACGTTCTCCAGCGCCAGCGGCACCGGCAGGGCGGCCTGGGCCTGCGCCACGTTGGCGCACAACACGTCCAGTGCGTCGCGGGTGCGGGGGACCGGCATCAGGTGACCCGCTTCGAGCCCACCGGCGCGGACGAACGCCACGTGGTCGCTGACCAGCGGGGCGCCCACCAGCTCGGCGACCGCGCCCAGGTGCTCGACCTTCGTCAGGTCCAGCGGGTCCGCTCCGCCCAGCGACAGCGACACCGCGTGCGGGATCACCGGCGTGCCGCGTTCCCGGAGCAGGCGCAGGGAGTCGGGGAGGTCGTGCGTGTGCAGGTTCTCCGCGATCGCCTCGACGAAGTCGACTCCCGGCAGGCGTTCCACGGTCAGGTCGATCTCCGGGCGCCAGCCGATGCCGATACCGAGCTCCGGGATGGTGTTCACGAGCCGCCTCCTCCGCCACCGCAACCACCGCCGCCACCGCAGGAGGAGCCACCGCCACCGCCGCAGGAGGACGAGCCCCCACCGCAGGACGAGCCCCCGCAGGACGAGCCGCCGCACGAGTATCCACCCGAGGTGGAGCAGGTGCTGTGCACCATGCCGCTGCCGGACTCCGTCGACGGCACCGAGCCCCTGCGGACCGCGGCCAGCACCTCGTCGTCCGGGCAGGCCGCGATCCCGCCGAACACGACCGCGCCGAGCACGGCGTGCTGGAGCTCCGGCGCGGTGTGCCGCATGCCCAGCGCCCGGTTGCCCGCGACCGTCCGCAGCGGCAGCTTCCAGCGCAGCATCGCGCTCGCGGAGATCAGGCCGATCATCGGCAGCCAGATCAGCTCCGGCGTCTCGGCGACGAACGCCAGCATGACGAACTCGAACAGGTGGATCGCGATCGCGGGGTAGGCCGCCCGACGCGCCAGCTGCGCCTGGTCCACGCCGTTGGCGAGCCCGTCGCGCGCGAGCCGGTCGCGGATCGCGGCGATCTCGGGCGAGCGGTGCAGCCGGTTGCTCAGTCCCCGCAACGACAGCGGGCTCGCGGTGTGCTGGAGCACGAGCGCGTCGACCTCGTCGAATCCGGTCGCGCCGCCGACGGCCTGGAACTGCCCGGTCGTCCTGGACAGCCGCAGCGCCCCCGCCTGGTACAGCCGCATCACCGACGTCTCGACCACCCTGCGCGGTCCGCCGGTGAGGTAGGCGATCTCCAGCGCGGTCAGGGGCAGCTCGCCCCGAGCGTCGCGCCGCTGGATCCGTGAGCGGACCGCAACGACCCAGCCGAGCGCGGCCACCAGGAGCAGCAACATCAGCGCGGAGTTCATCGGTCTCCCCTCCGGTGTGTCCGTTGTGGACCCTTGTGCGACCGCGAACCACCGCGCGGCAAGGAGAAGCTCACACTCCTGAAGGACACAGCGCCCCACTCGTGGTCCTCCCACGAGTGGGGCGCGTGCTCATCGCGGTCGCGGCCGAGTCAGCCGGTGGGACCCGCCCGATGTCCACCCCCAGCAGGGGACATCGTGCTCACCCGCCTCCTCCTCCGCCGCAGCCGCCGCCCCCTCCGCCGCAACCGCCTCCGCCGTCGCTGCTTCCCGAACCACATCCACTCCCGCCACCGAGGCCACCGGCGTAGAAGAACCCGCCTGCGGCACCGTGATCCGCGTAGGAAGCGGTGCGACCACGACGAACTAGACGTTGCGAACGCGCTTTTGGTTCACCCTTGATCGCGGAGATTCTGGTCGCCTGGTCCGGGTAGGCGGAGAATCCGCGCAGTGCGATCGGTCCCAGCTGCGGGTGGCGCAGCGCGGCGGTGTGCAGGCCGGGCACGTCCACCGCGGTGTCGGGCGCCGTGACGACCTGTGTCGCGGCGTTGGTCAGCCGCGCGCCCGTGCTGGTCAGCGCGGGCAGCCGCCACGCGCGCAGCAGCACGGCGAGCAGACCCGTCAGCAGGAGCAGCAGTGTGAGGTAGCCGATCGGGTAGCCGCCGAACAGTCCGGTGAACCACCGCAGCACACCGACGGCCCCGAGCAGGAGCAGCGGGATGACGCCCTTGCGGCTGCGCGCGGTCGCGTCGAGGTCGGTGACCAGGCCCGCCTGCACGACGCGGTCGCGCACCGCGCGCACGCTCTTGTGGTTCTCCAGCCAGCGGCCCAGCCGGGCGGCAGGGACCGGCGTCGCACCCTCGGTGGAGGACAGCACGGCCGCGTCCACCGGGTGCTCCGCCCGCGCGCCTTCGACGGCCTTCACCCCGCCCGCTGTGCGCGACGTGCGCAGCTTGTTCCCCAGCAGCAGCCGGGACATCGCCAGCTCGACCACGCGTTCGCCGCCCCCGGTGAGGTAGGCGAGCTCGTCAAGACCGACCGGCTCGGCGGAACCGGAGCGCGCCCCCCGGCGCACCCGCAGGCGCACCACGAGCGCCCAGACCACAGCGATCGCGAGTGCCGCTCCGTACAGCGCCAGGAAACCCGGCCCCGAAATGCCCCACGGTTCGTTCATCGCCACCCCCCAACCTCGCGAAGGAAGCAATATCGTGCGAGCTGGGTCACACCGGCTCAAAGTCTTTTGAGCAAGGCTTAGGGCAGCTTTAGGCAGGGGTTGAGCTAGGGGGTCTCGTCCGGCACCAGGCGCAGGCTGATCGAGTTGATGCAGTACCGCTGGTCGGTCGGCGTCGGGAAACCCTCACCCTCGAACACGTGGCCGAGGTGGCTGTGGCACCGCGCGCACAGTACCTCCACCCGGACCATGCCCATGCTCCGGTCCTCGCGCAGGATCACCCGGTCCCCGGCCAGCGGCGAGAAGAACGACGGCCAGCCGCAGTGCGACTCGAACTTGGTGTCGCTGCGGAACAGCTCAGCCCCGCAGGCGCGGCACTCGTAGACGCCCTTGGTCTTGGTTTCGGTGTACTCGCCGCGCCACGCCGGTTCGGTGCCCGCCTGGCGCAGCACCGCGTACTCGGCGGGGGTCAGCTGCTCCCGCCACTCCTGCTCTGACTTGACCACCTCGGCCGGTTCCATGACGCCACGGTAACCCTGTTCCGCCTCAGAGCAGGCCGAGCACCTCGATCAGGGTGAGCAGCGCGACCACGGCCGCGCTGAGCAGGGCCAGGATGACCGCCCAGCTGACGATGACCACGGAGAGCCTGCGGTGGCCCTCGCGCCGGTTGGCGGCCTCGGCGAAGTCTCCGACCTGGGTGAGGTAGCCCTCCACCGTGTAGGGCTTGGGCACCTTCTGCACCCGGTCCAGGTGCTCGGCGAAGGCCTGGGTCTCCGGGTCGTCCGGGTCGAGCCCGATGAGATCGTCCCGGAAGCGCCCCTGCGGCCCCTCGGGGTCGACGGGCTCCTGGTCACCGTGCTCCTGGCGGCGCATGACATCCACGGTACTGGGCGCGATGTGACGTTCTTGGCACGAAGGGGTCGCTTGACAGTGAAGCGGGCCGCCGACTGAACTGTTGACAGTCGCCGGTAGGAGCGGAGAGCCGCACGTGTCCCTCGACAACCCCCTGCACGTCAGCCTTGCCGAACGCACCCTCCAGGTCCTGCGTGAGCTCGTGCTCACCGGCGAGATCCCGCCGGGCGCGCGGGTCAACGAGGTCGAGCTCGCCACCCGCTTCGGCATCAGCCGCGGCCCGGTCCGCGAGGCCATCCGGCACCTGACCAGCGAAGGGCTGCTGGTGCTCCGGACCAACCGGGGCGCGTACGTGCCCAAGGCCGACGCGGGCCAGGTCCACGCGCTCTTCGAGCTGCGCGTCGCCCTGGAGGGCGAGGCGTCCCGCTTCGCGGCGCTCCGCCGCACCGACGACGACATCGCCGAACTGCGCCGCCGCAGCGCCAACGCGCGGGAGGCCTTCGAGGCCGGGCGGCGGTTCCCCTACCGGCTCGACCTGGACTTCCACGGCGCGCTGCTCCAGGCCGCGCGCAGCCCGTTGATCACCGCCCAGGTGCACCTGGTGCAGCAGCAGGTGATCCTGCTGCGCACGACGACACCGGTGGACCCGATGCACTCGCTGGCCTCGCTCGACGACCACGACCGCCTGGTCGAGGCGGTGGAGGCCGCCGACCCGGAACGCGCCGCCGAGGCCATGCGGGTCCACCTGCATCGCGTCCGTGACCAGCTGTTGACCTATCTCGAACCGTCGGAACAGGCGTTCTTGGGCTGAGTGGGTGGTGACGGCGGCTTCGCCGAGCGCACCGGCCACTTCGGACCAACACTGATGCTCCCTGCTCCGGGGAGGTCCTCATGCGCCGCCTGTACGCCCTGCTCGCCGCCTGTGCGTTGGCCCTGGTCGCGCCGGTTCCGGCGAGCGCCGCCGCCGAGCCGCACTGCCAGCCCTTCCAGCGGACCGTGCCGGTGGTGCTCGGCAAGGCGCTGCTGAGCGGGACGTTGTGCCGCCCCGACTTCGCGAGCACGGTCGTGGTGATGGTCCCCGGCGCCACCTACAACCACGCCTACTGGGACTTCCCGTACCAGCCGGAGCTGTACTCCTTCCGCCGCGCGATGAACGCGGCGGGCTACGCGACGGCCGTGATCGACCGGCTGGGCACGGGGGAGAGCTCCCGGCCGCTCGGCGCGCAGGTCACCACGCCGATCCAGGCGGGGGCCGTGCACGAGGTGGTGAAGGCGCTGCGCGCCGCGGAGATCGACGGAACGGCGTTTGACAGGGTGATCGTCGCTGGTCACGCGCTGGGTGCCACGATCGCGATCACCGCGACCGCGACTCACGGCGACGTGGACGCCCTGCTGGTCACCGGGCTCGCGCACAAGGCCAACGCCGAGCCGCTCGCCGAGCTGGTCGCCGGGCTGGTGCCCGCGGCGAAGGACGCCCTGCTCGGCCCGCGCGGCTACGACCCGACCTACCTGACCACCAAGACCGGGCTGCGCGGTCAGCTCTTCCACGCGCCGGGCACGGTCGACCCGGAGGTCGTCAAGACCGACGAGAGCACCAAGGACGTCGTGCTGCCGACGGAGGCCGCGGACGCCGTGGGGCTCTCGCTGGTGGCACCGCAGTCCGCCCGGGTGAACGTCCCGGTGCTGACCGCGCTCGGCGGCTCGGACCGGTTCATGTGCGGTGACTGCACGGACCTGGCGGCGTCAGAGCGCGTCTTCTACGCCGCTTCGCCTTGTGTGCAGGGCTATGTGCTCCCCGGAGCGGGGCACGCGCTGAACCTGCACCCCAGGACCGCCGAGTTCCAGCGGGCCGCCCTGACGTGGGTCGCGAAGGTGGTCGCGGGGCCGTTGGCGTGCTGATGTCAGTGGTCGTGCTTACGATCGCCCGGTGGCCAAGCAACAGCCCTGGGAAGTGCGGGTAGGCGAGCGAGCGGTGCGGGTGTCCAGCCCGGACAAGATCTACTTTCCCGAGCGCGGGATCACCAAGCGCCAGGTCGCGGAGTACTACCTCGCCGTGGCCGACCCGCTGCTGAAGGTGCTGCGCGACCGGCCGACCACGCTCAAGCGTTATCTGGACGGCGTGACCGGCGAGTTCTTCTACGCGAAGCGGGTGCCGAAGGGCGCGCCGGACTGGGTGGAGCCGGTGCGGATCACCTTCCCGTCCGGTCGCGCCGCCGAGGAGATCTGTCCCACCGAGCCCGCGGTGATCGTGTGGGCGGCCAACCTTGGCACCTTCGACTTCCACCCGTGGCCGGTCCGCAGGCCCGCCGTCGACCACCCGGACGAGCTGCGCATCGACCTCGACCCCCAGCCGGGCACGGACTTCGCCGACGCGGTCCGGGTGGCGGGCGTGCTGCGCGAGGTGCTGGCCGACGCGGGCCTGACCGGCTACCCGAAGACCTCGGGCGGGCGTGGCATCCACGTGCTGGTGCGGATCCGCCCGGAGTGGGACTTCATCGCGGTGCGGCACGCGGTGATCGCGATCGCCCGCGAGGTGGAGCGCCGGATGCCCTCGCTCGCGACGGTGTCGTGGTGGAAGGAGGAACGCGGGGAGCGCGTGTTCCTCGACTACAACCAGGCGGCCCGCGACCGCACGGTCGCCTCGGCGTGGTCGGTGCGCGGCACACCGCGCGCGACGGTCTCGATGCCGCTGACGTGGGACGACCTGTCCACTGTGGACCCCAATGACTTCGACGTCCTCACGGTTCCGGGGCTCCTGGCTTCGCGGGGAGACGCGCACGCGTCGATCGACGCGGAGTCGTTCGGGATCGAGACGGCGCTGGAGTGGTACGACCGCGACGCGCGACGAGGCCAGGGAGAGATGCCCTATCCGCCGGACTACCCCAAGATGCCGGGGGAGCCGAAGCGAGTGCAGCCGTCGAAGGCCCGCGCGGAGGACTGACCTGTTCGTTGTCCTGCTCTGGCCACAAACGGACACATCGGTGGGGCAGGGGCGAGCGTTCTCCCTACGGTGAGGCGAACCGACTCGGGGAGCCTCCAATGTCCAGTGGTGTCAACCGTCGCGAGTTCCTGGTCACGTCGGCGATCGGCGCGGGTGCGCTTGCCTTGCCCCTGTCCGGCACAGCCGCTGGTGCCCCGCAGCCCGGTGGTTCGTCGCCGCTCCGGATCGACCGTCTGACGGTTGAGTACGCCGAGGACCTGCTCGGCTGCGACGTCGCGAAACCACGGTTCGGCTGGGTGCTGAGCGCGGAGGGCAACGGCACGCGGCAGACCGCCTACCAGGTCGTCGTGAGCACCGCGCCGGGCGGACGAAACGTCGTGTGGGACTCGAACCGGATCGCCTCGTCGAGCTCGGTCGGTGTTGGGTACGAAGGCCCCGCCCTGCGGTCGCGGACCAGGTACTACTGGCGCGTCCGGGTGTGGGACGGCAACGGTGTGGCCACGTCGTGGAGCGGGGACGCCTGGTGGGAGACCGCGTTGCTCGGCGAGTCGTGGGGTGCTTCGTGGATCGGCACCGTGACTCCGGAGCCACTGCCCACTGTGGACGGTGCATCGTGGGTCGGAGCTCCCGGCTGGACGACCAACAGCGCTCCCGCAGGGCGGTTCTGGTTCCGGGGAGCAGTGGCTCTGCCAGTTGGCAAGGAGATCGCCCGCGCTGTTGTGGTCGCTACGGCCGACGACGATTTCACCCTGTACGTCGGCGGTGTGCAGGTTCTCTCGACTCCGCAGCAGACCGATGGGTGGAAGACCGCACGTGCCGCAGTGGTGACCGAAGCGGTCACGGGCCCGCGCGTCGTGTTGGCCTCGGTGATGAACAATCGTGGCACCGGGCAAGGGAATCCTGGCGGACTGCTGGTGAAGCTGGTGGTGTCCTTCACCGACGGTTCGCGCACCGAGTTCGTGACCGGTTCGGGTTGGCGAGTCAGTGCTACAGAGCAAAGTGGTTGGGAGACAACGGGCTTCGACGACAGCACTTGGGAATCGGCAATCGTGCTCGCGCCGTACGGCGGAGGGTTGTGGGGGAACAACGTCTCTGTCGCTACGCCTGAGCGGCCCGCTCCCGTGCTGAGGCGCGAGTTCAGCGTGTCCAAGCCCGTTGTCCGCGCTCGGCTCTACATCGCCGGTCTTGCGTACTACGACGCGCAGCTCAACGGCTCGAAGGTCGGCAACCAGGTGCTTGATCCGGGATTCACCGACTACGACAAGACCGTCCTGTATGCGGTGCATGACGTCGGAGCTTCGCTGCGCCGGGGGAAGAACACCATCGACGTGACCCTCGGCCGAGGGTTCTACGGCATGACAACGCCGAACGTGTGGGGATGGCACCGGCCGAAGTGGCGCGGCGAGCCCCGGTTGCTGGCGAAGCTCGTCGTCGACCACCCGGACGGCTCGGCGACGACGATCGCCACCGATCAGTCCTGGCTTGTCGCGGACGGGCCGACGGTCACGAACTCCTTGTACTCCGGGGAAACCTACGACGCCCGCGTCACGCCGAGCGAGTGGAAGCCGGTGAGCGTGGTGGCTGCCCCGAAGGGGCGACTGCGCGCCCAGCCGAACGAACCGATCCGTGTGGTCGACACGATCACGCCAACTCGGGTGAGCGAGCTGAAGCCCGGTGTGCACGTGGTCGACATGGGCCGCACCATGGCCGGCTGGACCAGGATCACCGTGCGCGCGGCAGCCGGAACGAAGATCACCCTGGTGCACGGCGAGCGGTTGAACGCCGACGGCAGCGTCCGCTTCGAGAACGGGCACGTCCAGGTTCCCCGGCACCAGCAGGACGAGTACATCTGTTCCGGCCGAGGTACCGAGACCTGGGAACCGCGCTTCTCCTACAAGGGTTTCCGCTACGTCCAGATCACCGGAGCGCGCCCGGTGGAGGTGCGCGGCCGCCTGGTGCACAGCGATGTGCCGGAGGTCAGCACCTTCCGCTGCTCGAAGCCCTACTTCGAGCAGCTCGACCGCATGATGCGCCGGACGATCCTGAACAACCTGCACAGCATCCCGACGGACACGCCGATGTACGAGAAGAACGGCTGGACCGGCGACGCCCAGGTCGGCGCGCCGACGATGGCCTACGCGTTCGGGATGCAGAGGTTCTTCACCAAGTGGATCGGCGACCTCGTGGACAGCCAGAACGCGGCGGGCCAGCTGCCGGTGATCGTGCCGAGCGGAGGATGGGGCTACCGGGAGCTGGCTCCGTCCCCGGAGTGGACGACCGTTTTTCCCTTCCTGGTGCGGGAAATGTACCGCTGGTACGGCGACTCGCGGTTGGCGGCGGACTGCTGGCCGGTCCTGGTGCGCTACATGGACTGGGAGATCGCCCGGATGGTCAACGGCCTGGTGGAGACCGCGCTCGGCGACTACCTCGCGCCGGACGCGCCCGGCGGGGTTCCGGACGAGGACACCAGGATCACCGCGACCGCGTTCTTCTACCGCGCGTTGCTCGCGGTCGCGGAGCTGGGAGAACTCCTGGGACACAAGGAGACGGCCGCTCGCTACCGTGGTGTGGCCAGCGCGGCGAAGGACAAGATGAATGAGACCTTCCTGCGTGACGGGCACTACCGGGCGGCCAAGGACAAGGGGTACCGGCAGACGTCGAACGCGGTCCCGTTGGCGTTCGGCATGGTTCCGCCCGGAGCCGTCAAGTCCGTTGTGGACAGTCTGGTCGCCGACATCCGAGCGCGAGGTGATCACCTCAACACCGGGACGCTGGGGACGAGTGTGCTCCTGCCCGTGCTGACCGCGCACGGGTATCCGGACGTGGCCAATGCGCTTGCTGTGCAACACACCTACCCGAGTTGGGGATACTGGGTGCGTGAAGGCGCGGACACCATGTGGGAGATGTGGCACGCCGACTCGCGCTCGCGTGACCACTATTTCCAGGGAACCGTGACGCAGTGGCTCTACGAGAACGTCGCCGGGTTGCGGCCGCTCGATGGTGGCTACGAGCGGTTTGTGGTGAAGCCCGACATGCAGGTCGATCTCGACTGGGCTCAGACTTCGATTGAGACCGTGCGGGGGAGGGTTTTCGTGGGGTGGTCCCGGATTGATCGGCGGGTGCGGGTTGAGGTCGTCGTTCCCGTTGGTGCCACCGCTGAGGTTCACGTTCCCGGTGGCGGTGTTCATGTTGTGGGGCATGGGAAGTGGCAGTTCGTCGAGTAGTGGTGGGTTGGGCATTGCGGTGTGAGGGGGTTCGGTCGGACGTTGTGGAGGGGGCGTTGGGGCTGGCGTTGTTGGGTGAGGGGTGTCGTTCGGGCGTTGCTGGGCGAGGGGTTTCGTTGGGGTGTTCCCCGTCCTTCCAGCGCGCTGAGCATGGGTTCGGGCGGGGTTCCTGCCCCAGCTACCGTTGCGTGCCCCTGACGTCCGAAGCCCGTTGAGCATCCTCCCGTCCTCCCAGCAACCCGTTACGTTCTCAAGAAAACCGATCTTTGAACTCAGCCCCGGCAGGTCAACCCACCTGGGAACCCAACGGTGGGCAGCCGTGGTCACCCGTCGAGGACGACGGCACTTACGTGCGGGAGAGCGATCCGGTACCCGCCAGCCCACTACCCAGGGTTCTCGTACCGACCACCGCCGGTCGGCAGCATCGTCTGCCACGCGGTGCGGATGTTGCGCCGGGGTTGTCGCGTGGGATCAACCCAGGAGGGTGGGATGAACACCGGCAACCCGTTGTCGAACTCGATCTCCCAGTCCCCGTCGTGGATCACCGTGTGGTGATGCCGACACAACAACACCGTGTTGCACAGGGCCGTCGGGCCACCTTCTGACCAGTGGATCACGTGGTGGGCGTCCGCCCACGCGGCGGGCATCGTGCACCCGGGGAACGCGCACCCTTTGTCCCGCACGGCCAGGGCTGTGCGGAGGGGTCCGGTGACGGTGCGCTGCGCTTGGCCGACGTCGAGGGGGATGCCCATGGTGTCCAGCACCACGGGGATGATCTTGGCGTCGCAGGCCATCCGCCGGATCGTCTTCGCCGTCATGGGTCCGCCCCAGGAGGCCCAGCCGCTGGAGAGGCCGTCGCGGAGGTCGGCGTAGTCGATGGTGACGCTGATGTGCGGGCGTTCCCCGCCGACCTTGGGCAGCTCACCTGCTTGCAGGGCCTGTGTGGTCAACGCGACCAGGGCGTCGGCTTGGCGTTGGTCGGTCGAGCGCAGGTCCACATCGTCGTCGGCGGGTTGGGGTTTGGACAACGCGTGGATGGCGGTCCGGAACGCCTCGCCACCCTCGGGGTCCAGACAGCCGCTGAGGTGCACCCAGCCCCGGGCGTCCTGGGAGACGCGCAGGAAGCGTTTGGCGATGCCTTCGTTCTCCTCGGCGAGAGTCCCGTCTTGGTCGAGGACGGCGCGGAGGTGTTTTCCGGCTTTCTGGAGTTCTTTGTGGTTGAGGAAGCGGGCCTGCTCGGCCAGGACTTTCTCGGCGTCGTCGGTGACCTCGACCGGGAGCGTCGCGGGGAGGGCGCGGAGGACGTCGGAGACCGCCAGGGCGTGGTCGAGGGTGATCGCCCCCTCCCGTAACGCCTGCTGCGTCGAGGGGAGGGTGGGGAGTTCGTGGACGAGGCGGCCGCGTCGGCGGGCTTCGTGCGGGGTGAGGTTGAGCGCGCCGCGCAGGAGGGCGGCGATGTCGCGGCAGCCGTGTTGCACGTGCAGGCTGCGCTGCTCGGCCTGGGTCGCTAACTCGTGGGAGACGGCCGTGATCAGCCGGGAGACCTTTTCCAGGGCCTGCAGCATCGGCAGGATCTCGGTCTCGGGCATCTGGTGGGAGCGGCCGGTGGCGAGGTGCTCCGACAAGTGATCGATGTAGTCGTGGGTGTCCAAGGGGAATCACCTCCTTTCGTCACACTCCATTGAACTCGAACACATGATCGACAGCAAAGCACGAGCGGGTGAAACCGTTGGGGTGAAAGGGAAATCGAAGACGCGGCACTCCCCATTCAGGTGAAGTGACGCGGTGTGGCTGGACTTGCGGCTCCAGTGTGACGAGCGCTCGCTGGTGCCGGTGTCCTTGCGGGGAAAGGGATTTCTCGATCGCTGGTTCCGAGGCTGCCGTGGCGAACTCAGTGTCGCGTAGTCGAGGTCGGGGCGTCGCTGGTGAGGGGGATGGCCGAATCTCGGGCGACCTTGGTGAAGAACGAGGCCGACGTGTGCCCGCGCGGAGGGGCGACTCGTTGCGGACGACGTTCGGCCTCGCCGTCGCGGTCACGGGTTCGGGGAGCCGTGCGGTCTGGGCGTTGAGGACGTTCGAGTCGGTGTCGAGTGAGGGCCCCGCGCGTTGGGCCAGCTCGCGTACACCGACCGTTCGTCTTATCGGCGCTCCGTTGCTCTGCTCGTTTGAACGTTCGGCAGGATCCTTGACTCGGCGCTGCAACGTGCGGAAACTAGCTGCTGAAACGTGATTGAAAGGTTTCATTTACGCGAGGAGATCCGGTGCGACCTGCGGTGCTTTCGGTGCGCGACGTCGCCAAGGGCTTCGGCGCGGTCCGGGCGCTGTCCGGGGTTTCGCTCGATCTTGTTCCGGGCTCGGCCCACGCGGTGCTCGGGGAGAACGGGGCCGGGAAGTCGACGCTGATCAAGGTGCTCGCCGGGGTGTTCCGGCCCGACTCCGGCGAGGTGCTGGTGGACGGCTCGCCGCGGCCGTTCGCCGATCCGGCCGACGCCCGTGCCGCCGGGGTCGCCGTGATCTACCAGGAGCCGACGCTCTTCGACGATCTTTCCCTCGCCGAGAACGTCTTCATGGGGCGGCAGCCGCTGCGCGCCGGTCGGCGTATCGACACGAAGGCCATGCACGCGGCCACCGCGGCGCTCTTCGAGCGCCTCGGGGTGCGGCTGGACCCGCGTCGGCCCGCCAAGGGCTTGTCCATCGCGGATCAGCAGGTGGTCGAGATCGCCAAGGCGCTGTCCTTCGACGCCAGGGTGATCGTGATGGACGAGCCCACTGCGGCGTTGTCGCCGGTGGAGGTCGCCAGGCTCTTCGGGGTCGCTCGCGCGTTGCTGGAGCAGGACGTCGCCGTGCTGTTCGTCTCGCACCGTCTCGACGAGGTCTTCGAGCTTTGCGACCACGCCACCGTGCTTCGCGATGGGGAGCTCGTGTGGTCGGGACCGTTGGCCGGTGCGACGCCAGAGGACATGGTGCGCCGCATGGTCGGTCGTGAGCTTTCCGCCCTCTTTCCCAAGCAGGACACCGTTCCTGGCCGGGTCGTGCTCGAAGCCCGCAGGCTCACCAGGGAAGGCGTGTTCACCGATGTGTCCTTCGAACTGCGGGCGGGGGAGATCGTGGCCTTGGCCGGGCTCGTCGGCGCCGGTCGCAGCGAGGTCGCGCGCGCGGTGTTCGGCATCGACCGGCTGGACGCGGGAGAGGTGCGCGTCGACGGCAGGCCCTTGCGCGGTGGGTCGCCCACCTCTGCCATGGCGGCCGGGATCGGGTTCGTGCCGGAGGACCGGCGGCAGCAGGGACTGGTGATGAGCGGGTCGATCGAGGGCAACGTGGGGTTGGCCTCGTTGGGCGCGTTGAGCCGGGGTGGTGTCCTCCGCCGCCGCGACGAGCGGGCGCTCGCGGCGGACTGGGCCGTCAAGCTGCGGGTGAAGTTCGCGCGGCTCTCCGATCCGGTCGGTGTGCTCTCCGGCGGCAACCAGCAGAAGGTGGTGCTGGCGAAGTGGTTGTCGCGCAACCCTTCCGTCCTGATCGTCGATGAGCCGACGAGGGGCATCGACGTCGGGGCGAAGGCCGAGGTGCACCGGCTGCTCTCCGAGCTGGCCGCCGAGGGGGTCGCGGTGCTGCTGATCTCGTCCGAGCTGCCCGAGGTGCTGGGCATGGCCGACCGGGTGCTGGTCATGCACGAGGGGCGGATCGCCGCAGAGCTGTCCAAAGAGGACGCCACCGAGGAGGCTGTCGCGCTGGCCGCGACCGGGCGGGCGGTGCGGTCATGACCGGGCTGGTGGCCAGGGTGGGGCGCGTGCGGGAACTGGGCATCGCGTTGGTGCTGTTGCTCGTCGTCGCCGCGACCGCGTTGGCCAACCCGCGTTTCGTCGAGGCGCAGAACGTGCGGGACCTGCTCCTGAACGCCTCGATCATCGCGTTGCTCGCCGTTGGGCAGACCGTCGTGGTGATCACGTGGAACGTGGACCTGTCCGTGGGGTCGGTGCTTGGACTTTCCGCGTTCCTCACCGCCGAGCTGGCGGCGGCCAACCACGGTGTTCCCGTTGTGGTGGCCTTGCTCGCCGGTGCGCTGGTCGGGCTCGGGTGCGGGGTGCTCAACGGGGCGATCGTGTCACTCGGCAAGGTGCCCAGCCTGGTGGTCACGCTGGGCACGCTCTATGTGTTCCGCGGGCTTGACTACCTTGTGGCGCAAGGGAACCAGGTCAACGCCGGTGACCTGCCACCGGAGCTGCTCGGCTTCGGCGGCGGTCGGGTGCTCGGTGTGCCGAACCTGGTGTTGATCACGCTGCTCGCGGTGCTGGTCGCCGCGTACTACCTGCGTTCCTACCGGTCCGGGCGGGAGTTGTACGCGATCGGCTCCAATCCCGGTGCCGCCGTGCTCGCGGGTATCCCCGTGGGTAGGAGGATCTTCGGGGCGTTCGCGGTCTCCGGGGCGGTCGCCGGACTCGCCGGGGCGTTGTGGACCACCCGCTACGGCACTGTGGACGCCGCCGCCGGGACCGGGCTGGAGCTCCAGGTCGTCGCGGCCGTTGTCGTCGGCGGAGTCGCGATCTTCGGTGGGTCGGGCACGGTGGTCGGCGCGGCGCTGGGCGCGTTGCTGCTCAGCACGATCTCCAGTTCCCTCGCGGTGATGGGGGTTCCCGCGTTCTGGCAGCAGGCCATCACCGGGGCGTTGCTGCTCGCCGCGATCACCGTGGACCGGATCGTGTCGCTCAGACTCGCCGCGGCACTGCGGCGCGGCACCGCGCGAGGTGGTCATGATGGGTGAGCGTCTGCGCGGGTTGCTGCGGTGGGAGACCGCGCTGGTCTTCCTGCTGATCGTGGTCGCGGTCGGCGGCGGCGAGACGTTCCTCAGTGGACAGAACCTGTTCTACCTCGGCCTGGACGTCGGCGAGATCGCACTCATCGCCTTGCCGCTGACGCTGGTGGTCGTGTCCGGGGAGATCGACCTGTCGGTCGCGTCCGTGCTCGGTCTGTCCAGCGCGCTGATGGGAACGTTGTGGAACGCGGGACTGCCGCTGGAGACCATCCTGCCGGTCGTGGTCGTCGTGGGAGCCGCGTGCGGTGCGGTCAACGGCGCGCTGGTCACCTATCTCGGGTTGCCGTCGCTCGCCGTCACCATCGGCACCCTCGCGTTGTACCGCGGCTTGGCTCTGGTGTTGCTCGGGGATACCGCCGTCGCTGACTTCCCCGCGAGCTACACGCAGTTCGGGACGACACCGGTCCCCGGAACCTGGTTGCCTTATCCGACTGCGCTGTTCCTCGTTCTTGCCTTGGCGTTCGCGGTGCTGCTGCACGCGACCCCGTTCGGCAGAGCCACGTTCGCCATCGGTGCGAACACCGAGGCGGCGCGCTTCTCCGGTATCCGGGTGAAGCGGACCAAGTTCGTGCTGTTCGTGATCACCGGCGCCGTCGCCGCACTCGCCGGGATCGTCTACACACTGCGGTTCTCCAGCGCCCGTGCGGACAACGGGACCGGACTGGAGCTCGCCGTCGTCGCCGCCGTCCTGCTGGGCGGGGTGTCGATCTTCGGAGGCAAGGGCACGCTCGGCGGGGTCATCGCCGGTGTGCTGCTGCTGGGTGCTCTGCGCAACGTGCTCATCCTCGATGACGTGTCCACCGAGACCCTGACCATCGTCACCGGTGTGCTGCTGCTGATCGGTGTGCTCGCGCCGTCGGTCGTGGCGCGGGTAGCGACAGGAAGGCGTGACCCATGAAGCGAAACCGCGGCGTCGCGGTTCTGGCACTGGCACTGTGCTCCGCTCTCGCGCTCACCGCGTGTGGTGGGACCACAAAGGACAGTGCTGGGGCACAACAGAACCAGCAGGGCGGTTCGGCGACCGCCGATCCCAACGCCAAGCTCAGGACCGGGTTGAAGGTGACCTACCTGCCGAAGCAGATCAACAACCCGTACTTCACCGTGGTGCGCAACGGGGTCCAGCAGGCTTCGGGCGAGATCCAGGCCGACTTCAAGGCGACCGGCCCCTCCGACGCCAGCGCCTCGTCGCAGGTGACCTACATCAACACCGCCGCTCAGCAGCGACAGGACGCGCTCGTGCTGGCCGCCAACGACCAGAACGCGGTGGCCCCGGCGCTGAAGGCCGCGCGGGCACAGGGGATGAAGGTCGTCACGCTGGACTCCGACGTCGCGGCGGACGCCAGGGATGTCTTCGTCAACCAGGTCGACTCCAGCGAGATCGCGGTGAAGCAGGTCGAACTGCTGTCGCAGGCGGTCGGCGGTTCCGGTGAGTTCGCCATCCTGTCGGCCACGGCGAACGCCACGAACCAGAACACGTGGATCGGGGTGATGAAGCAGGAGCTGGCCAAGCCGCGGTACTCCGGGCTGAAGCTCGTCGAGATCGCCTACGGCAACGACGACGACCAGGTGTCGTTCCAGAAGACGCAGGCGCTGTTGCAGGCGCACCCCAACCTCAAGGGCATCGTCTCACCGACCACCGTCGGGCTCGCCGCCGCGGGCCGCTACCTCAGTTCCTCGGAGTACAAGGGAAAGGTCGCGCTGACCGGGCTCGGTACCCCGAACCAGATGCGCGCCTACGTCAAGGACGACACCGTGAAGGCGTTCGCGCTGTGGGAGCCCGCCAAGCTCGGCTACCTGGCGACCTTCGCGGCGGCGGCGCTCGTGTCGGGGCAGATCACCGGTGCGGAGGGGCAGGGCTTCACCGCGGGAACCCTGGGCAAGTACACGATCGGCAAGTCCGGTGAGGTGGTTCTCGGCCCGCCGACCGTGTTCACCAAGGACAACGTCGACAAGTTCGACTTCTAGGAGAAGCGATGTTCTCCGCACAGGCGGCGCGAGTCCTTCGGGCGCAACGGATCGAGACCCCGTCGTGGGCGTACGGCAACTCCGGGACGCGGTTCAAGGTCTTCCCGAGGGAGGGTGTGCCGCGCACCCCGCAGGAGAAGATCGACGACGCGGCCAAGGTGCACGAGCTGACCGGTGTCGCGCCCAGCCTCGCGCTGCACATCCCGTGGGACCGCGTGCCGGACTTCGCTGAGCTGCGGCGCTACGCCGCGGACCGCGGGATCGCGCTCGGAGCTATCAACCCCAACGTCTTCCAGGATGACGAGTACCGCTACGGCAGCGTGTGCGCCCCTGACCCCGGGGTGCGCCGCAAGGCGATCGACCACCTGCTGGAGTGCGTGGAGATCGGTGTCGCGACCGGCTCCAAGGTGCTCTCGGTGTGGTTGGCCGACGGCACGAACTACGCCGGCCAGGACGACATCCGCGCGCGGCAGGACCGGATCACCGAGGCGCTGACCGAGGTCCATGACGCGATGCCGCGGGACATGCGCCTGTTGTTGGAGTACAAGCTCTTCGAGCCGCACTTCTACACGATGGACGTTCCGGACTGGGGCACCTCGTTCGCGCAGTGCCTGCGGATCGGCGAACGCGCGCAGGTGCTCGTGGACACCGGTCACCACGCACCCGGCACCAACATCGAGTTCATCGTCGCCGTGCTGTTGCGCGAGGGGCGGCTCGGCGGTTTCCACTTCAACAGCCGCAACTACGCCGACGACGACCTGATGGTGGGCGCCGCCGACCCCTTCCAGCTGTTCCGGATCATGCACGAGATCATCGGCGGTGGTGGGCTGGAACCCGGTGGCGGCGTCGAGCTCATGCTCGACCAGTGCCACAACCTGGAGCCGAGCGTGCCCGCGATGATCCGGTCGGTGATGAACGTGCAGGAGGCCACCGCGAAGGCGCTGCTCGTCGACCGGGCCGCGCTCGCGAGCGCACAGGCCGATGGCGACCTGCTCGCGGCGAACGCGGTGGTCACCGACGCCTTCAACACCGACGTGCGGCCGCTGCTCGGCGCGCTGCGGGAGGAGATGGGGCGCCACCCGGACCCGGTCGCGGCCTACCGCGAGAGCGGCTACCAGCAACGGATCGAGGCCGAACGCGGCCAGGGCGGGATGAGCTGGGGCGCGTGACCTCAATCGTCCACACAGGACCGACAAGAGGCTGGAGGCACGGACATGACGGTGACCACCGACGAGCGGGAGACGCTCCTGGGCTACGAGGACCTGGTGCTGTTGCGGTTGCTGGCCAGCGGCCTGCCGATCGAGTCCGTCGGGCGGCGGATGGAGCTGTCCGGCCGGACGGTGCGCAGGCGGACCAGGGCCATCTGCGACCACCTCGGCGTGTCCACGCCGATCGAGGCCGTGGTGTGGGCGGCGCGGCGGCGGTTGCTGTGACGGCGGCTCAGAGGTCCGGCAGCGGGTCCGGCGGCATGGCGTAGTCGCCGGACAGCTCCGCGTCGGCGGCGCAGACCACCGAGACGTACTCGTCGTCGAACTCCATCACCAGGTCGCCCAGCGTGATCGTCGGGCCCGCGCCGGAGTCCACCGGGCCGAGCTCGGTCGCCCTCGGGTGCTCCGCCCACACCGACTCGGGCCGGTCGTGGCTGAACGGGCTGCACGCGAGCACGATCACCTTGCGCTCGGTCACCGCGACGATCACCCCGAAGGAGCCGCCGTAGCGGTCGGCCGACGCCATGGCGGGGAACAGGTAGTGCAACGCCTCGTTCGGGGGCAGGAAAGCCCGGCAGCGCTGGCGGACGGCGGAGGACAACGGCATGCCGCACCTGTCTGGGTCGTAGGGGCCTGAGCCGAAGTGTCGCCGCTCAACGGGCGAATCACAAGGACGTGCGGAAAACAGCGAGTCACCGTGTCGTCCCGCGGGCTCGCTCGTTCGAGTCGTTCTCCCGCGCGGAGGGTTTGCCGCCGCCGCACGGTGCCGATGCGAACGAGGAGCCGAGGAGGTCGCCATGCGTCGAATCGCCGGTCTGCTGCTCACGGTGCTCACCCTCGCCGCGCCGACGCCGCCTCCCGCCCAGCCCGACATCGTCGGCGGCGTCCCGGCCTCCGCGGAGTCCTACCCCTGGCTCGTCGGGGTTCTCGACGTCAACGGAACGCTGTACTGCGGCGGGACGCTCGTCGCCCCGCTGAAGGTGCTCACGGCCGCGCACTGCGTGGGCAGGAGGCGACCTGCGGACCTCAAGATCGTGCAGGGGCGCACGAACACCACCAGCACGACGGGCCGCACGATCAAGGTCGCCACGGCGTGGGCGCACCCGGGCTTCCGCACGGTGACCGAAGGCGACGACGTCGCCGTGCTCACCCTCGCCGAACCCGCCTTCGTCCTGCCGCTGTCCCTCGCCGCGCCGAAGGACGTCCTCGCGTACTGGCCCGGCCTGCCGGCCACCGTCTTCGGCTGGGGGCGGATCTTCGAGGCGGGCCCGGTGTCGCCGGTGCTGCTCACCGTCTCGGTTCCCGTCGTCGACGACACGACGTGCAAGTCGGCCTACCAGTCCTACGACCCGCTGAAGATGGTGTGCGCCGGGCGTCCGCAGGGTGGGGCGGACGCGTGCCAGGGCGACTCCGGCGGGCCGCTCGTGGTGGGGGACAAGCTGATCGGAGTGGTCTCGTGGGGCGAGGGCTGCGGCGCGCCCGGCAAACCGGGGGTCTATGCCAGGGTCGCCGCCTACCAGCCGCTTATTCAGCAGCAGCTGGGCTGACGGGTGATCTATCGTCGCCGCGTGTCCAACCGAGAGCTCGTCGTGCTGGGAACCGCCAGCCAGGTGCCGACCCGCAGGCGCGCCCAGAACGGCTACCTGCTGCGGTGGGACGGCGAGGGCCTGCTGTTCGACCCGGGGGAGGGCTGCCAGCGGCAGATGCTCTTCGCAGGCGTCGCGGCGAGTGAGATCACCCGGATCTGCCTGACGCACTTCCACGGCGACCACTGCCTCGGGGTTCCTGGCATCGTGCAGCGGCTGTCGTTGGACCGGGTGCCGCACCCGGTGCGCGCGCACTACCCGGCGTCGGGGCAGGAGTACTTCCGGCGGCTGCGCTACGCGACGGTCTTCCACGAGATCGCGGACCTGCGCGAGGAGCCGGTCGAGGCGGAGGGGCCGATCGCGACGGGGGACTCCTGGACCCTGCACGCGCGGCGGCTGGAGCATCCCGTCGAGTCCTTCGGCTACCGGCTCACCGAGCACGACGGCGTTCGGATGCTGCCCGATCGCCTTGCCGCTCTTGGGGTCTCCGGGCCGCTCGTGCGCGCCGTGCAGCGCGACGGAGCGGTCACCGTGGACGGTCGGCGGGTGGCGCTCACCGACGTCAGCGAACCCCGTCCCGGCCAGAGCTTCGCCTTCGTCATGGACACCCGGCTCTGCGACGGCGTGTTCGCGCTCGCCGACGGGGTGGACATGCTCGTGATCGAGTCGACCTTCCTGGAGCCGGAGGCCGCGCTCGCCAGGCAGGTCGGCCACCTCACCGCAGGGCAGGCCGCGAAGGTCGCCGCGGAGTGCGGGGTGCGCACCCTGGTGCTGACCCACTTCTCGCAGCGCTACCCCGACCCCCAGCCCTTCCACGACGAGGCCGCCGCGGTGTTCGGCGGGGAGATCGTCGTCGCCGCCGACCTGACCACGGTCCCGGTCCCCAAGCGCCGATGAGCACCGAACTTGTATGGAGCAGTTTGTTGGCGGCAACCCAAACAAACTCCGGGATAAAGTGTTCGGTACGGTTAGTTGGGAGGAGACCAAACAAATTCGGGGGTGTGCATGAGGGGGCCAGGTCGGCCGACCCGCGCCGCTGTCTACCAGCGGCTGGAGGAAGCCGTCGCTGAGTTGCGGAGCAGGCTCGGTGGCCTTCCGCTCCCCGCCGAGGCGGAGGACATCTGGTCCAGCATCTGGCACCAGGAGGCGCACAACAGCACCGCGCTCGAAGGAAACACGCTCGTGCTCCGCGAAGTCGAGAGGCTTCTTGAGGAGGAGCGGGCCGTCGGTGCCAAGCCACTGCGCGACTACATGGAGGTTCGCGGGTACGGCGACGCTGCGCACTGGGTCTACGGACAGGCGCTTGACCCCGGTGACTGGCAGACCGGGGAACTGATAACCGCTCAGGAAGTCCGACACGTCCACCACCTCTGCATGGCTCCTGTGTGGACAGTCGACCCGCATCCACACGCGGGTCAGGGTGAGGGGCCGGGAAGCTTTCGCAGGCATGAGATCGCCGCTTTCCCAGGGGGGATGAAGCCGCCGCCGTGGACCGATGTCGACCATCGCATGCGGGGTTGGTTGGACGAGGCGAACGCTCTTCGTGACACCGGCGAGGAGCCACTTCCTGAGGCGCTGGCCGGAGTGCACAACTCCTTCGAGGTGATCCATCCTTTCCTGGATGGAAACGGACGGGTCGGCAGGTTGGTGCTCAACCTCTTGCTCGGTCGTCTTGGCTACCCGCCCGCGATCATCTACAAGCGCGACAGGGACAAGTACCTCCGTGCCATGCGCAAGGCGGACAAGGGGGAACGTGGTCCGCTCGGTGAGCTGATCGCGCGCAGCGTCACGGACAACCTGTACCGCTTCGTCATCCCCGCGGTGGCGGGGCCGGTCAAGCTGGTCCCGCTCGCCGCGCTCGCGACCGAGGAGATCTCGGGCAATGCACTGCGGACGGC
This sequence comes from Allokutzneria oryzae, assembly GCF_042429765.1. NCBI lineage: Bacteria > Bacillati > Actinomycetota > Actinomycetes > Pseudonocardiales > Pseudonocardiaceae > Allokutzneria > Allokutzneria oryzae. Next base: position 144,214 of record NZ_JBHLZU010000004.1, read on the forward strand.
AGCTGTCCGTGGTCGCCTCCGTGCGGTCAAGGGGGATGACGGTGTGTGGCGTTCCAGTAAGAAGTGGGTTCAGGAGTACCGGGAAGCGAAGTACCGCCGCTGAGGGGGCGCCGATGAGCACCGAGCTGCCGCCCGTTGTCGAGTTCGCCTTCCCCGGGCCGCTGCGCGACCAGCTGGTGGCGGCCGTGCTCAGCGGAGCGAAGACCGCCACCACCGGTTTGCTGGTCGAGTACGAGCGCGGTGGTGAGGAGCTGCCCGTCGTCGGCGCCCGGTGGACCGTCGTGGACTCCGACGGCCGTCCGGTGGCGGTCATCGAGACCGTCGAGGTCCGCGTCCTGCCGGTCGGGGAGGTCGACCTGGCCCACGCGGTGGACGAGGGCGAGGGGTACACGTCGGTCGCCGAGTGGCGGCAGGGGCACGAGTCGTTCTGGCACGGCGAGGCGATGCGGGCCGCCCTCGCCGATCCCGGGTTCACCGTGGACGACGCCACCCTCGCCGTCGCCGAGCGCTTTCGGCTCGTCGTCGTGTTCTGAGCCCGCTTGATATCGGAGGAGCCTCCGTCTTCGGGCGTGGTCCTTTTATCAGGTCCTCTTTTCGATCCGTTATCGGTCGCCTATCCGTTCTCGCGGCGGCGAAGCACATGCCCGTCTGGATCGCAGCCAAATGCCGATATCTATATGAAAATGCTCCGGGCTAGCGTCGCCCTGGTACGGGGTTCGGCCTGGACTGAGGGACGGCAGGGTGGCCGTGAGCGGTGGGACAAGGCGAGTCGTTGTCGCCGCTGTCGTCGGAGGAGGCGTTGTGTGGGTCATCGGGCGCGTGCTCAGCGCGTGGCGGCGCGGGGACGAGGCGCTTGCGGAGAGCCGCAGGCTCGCGGAGCGGCAGGCGGTGGCCCATGCCAGGCTCCGCGAGGAGATGGCCGAGATCAACGGGCGGGTCACCGCCATTCAGAGACTCTTGGAGGATTCGATCTAGATCGAAGTATCGAACGCCCGGACTGCTCCGTCCGAGGGGAGGCGCTGCGCTGGACGGGGCAGCGCGGGCGTGGGTCCATCGGCGGCCAGGCGATGCAGCTTCGTGGATGTCCGTGGGATTTTGAATGTTGCGGAAGGCTGAAGTTTCGCGTCCGAAGGTGTGATATCGATAGGGCTCAGAAGCTTTATGGCGTTGTCGCAAAGCGGTATCGCGGCGAGGTCGTGAACAGAGGGTGGCAGGTTTACTCCGGACGAGTGGGGATGGAGGATCCGGCGCCTGTTGCCTCCTGTTGTGGTCATGTGTGCTCACGCGTGGCGTCGTCACCATCGTTCACATCTTGTATGGGTTTCCCTGGAATCTGGGGGTTCAATGGGCACCCGTTTCGTATTCAGCATGCTCGGACCGCTGGAGGTCCGGGCGGGTGAGGCCGTCGTGCCGGTCTGCGGCCAGCGGCAGCGCACCGTGCTGGCCATGCTGCTGCTCTCGCCAGGCCGGGTCGTCTCGGTCGACAGCCTCGTCGACGCCGTCTGGGAGGGCGCGCCGCCCGCGACCGGACGCACCCAGATCGCCATCTGCGTTGCCGGTCTGCGCAAGGCGTTCAAGGCGGCGGGCTGCACCGATGACGTGATCATCACCAGCTCGCCCGGCTACAAGCTGCTCGCCGACGAGCACCTGATCGACGTCGTGCAGTTCGAGCGGGGCATCGCCGCCGCCGAGCTCGCCGCGCGGCAGGGCCTCGTCGAGCAGGCCGAGGAGGGGATGCGCGAGGCGCTCGAACTCTGGCGCGGCCGGGTGCTGGCCGGGGTCTCCGGCCGCGTGGTGGAGTCCGAGGCCGCGCGGCTGGAGGAGCTGCGGCTCGGCGTCTGCGAGCGGCGCACCTCGCTGCGGCTGGAGCTGGGCCAGCACCGCGAGCTGGTCGGCGAGCTGACCGCGCTCGTGCGCGAGTACCCGCTGCGGGAGCAGGCCCGCGCCTGCCTGATGCTGGCGCAGTACCGCTTGGGCAGGCGAGCCGAGGCGCTGGAGACCTTCCGGACCGGCAGGCGGCAGTTCATCGACGAGTTCGGCATGGAGCCGGGACCGGTGCTGCAGAGCTTGCAGCGGGCGATCCTCAACGACGACGCGGAGCTGACGCCGCCCGCCGTGCGGCAGGGCCGGCCGGAGCCGGTGGCCCGCACCGCGCCCGCGCAGCTGCCGACGGGCGTCGCGCAGTTCACCGGGCGCGCCGTCGAGCTGTCCGCATTGGACAGCCTGGTCTCCTGCCGCGGGCTCTCCGTCGGGTTCGTCACCGGGGCCGCTGGCGTCGGCAAGACCGAGCTCGCGCTGCGCTGGGCGCGCAGCGTCGCCGAACGCTTCCCTGACGGTCAGCTCTTCGTCGACCTGCACGGCTACGACCAGGACAACGAGCAGGCGCAACCGGGTGAGGTCCTCGCGGGTTTCCTGCGCGCGCTCGGGGTCGCGGACGCGATGATCCCCGCCGACCTCGGTGAGCGCTCGGCGCTGTTCCGCAGCCTGCTCGACGGCAGGCGGATGTTGGTCGTGCTGGACAACGCGGCGTCCTGCACGCAGGTTCGCCCGTTGCTGCCGGGCGCGGGGGACAACGTCGTGCTGGTCACCGGGCGGGACCAGCTCGGCGAGCTGCTCGGCGGGCACGGCGCGCTTCGCCTGCGCCTGACCGGGCTCAGCCGGGGCGAGTCGGCCGAGCTGCTGGGCGCGGTGACCGCGCGGCGGGGCGAGGCCGAGCGGGGCGAGGCCGGGCGGCTCGCGGAGCTGTGCGGCGGGCTGCCGTTGGCGCTGCGCGTCTCCGCCGCCCGCCTCGCGGCCAAGCCGCACTGGAGCCTGGCGCACCTCGTGCGGCTGCTTGAGGACGACGAGCGGCGGATGGACGAGCTCAGCCCCGGCGGGCGCGGAGTGCGGGCGAGCTTCGAGTCCAGCTACCGCCGGTTGTCGCCGTCCGCCGCGGTGCTGTACCGGCGGCTCGGCCTGCTCGACGTTCCGGACTTCGCCGCGTGGGTCGGCGCAGCCGTGCTCGACAGCGGGCTGGTGGAGGCCGAGTCGCTGATGGAGGAGCTGGTCGACGCGCAGCTGCTGGAGGTCGCCACGGCGGCCGACGGCACCATGCGGTACCACTTCCAGTCGCTCTTCCGGTGCCACGCACGGGAGAAGGCGATGCTTGAGGAGAGCGTGGACGAGCGCGACGACGCGTGCCAGCGTGCGTTCGGCACCTGGCTCGCCCTGGCGAACGCGGCGCTGGACCAGGAAGAGGGTGCCGAAGTGCGCTCGCACCTCCCCCGCCGCGTCGATCCGCGCGAGCTGATCTCCGACCCCGCGTCGTGGTTCGAGTCCGAGCGGGCTTCGGTCGTCGCGGCCGTCGAGCAGACCCTGCGGATGGGCCTGGTGCTGCTGGCGCTGGACCTGGCGACCGCCGCGTGGCGGCTGCTGGTCAACGACAGGCCGATGCCGCTCAGCCCGGTCCTGGAGCTCGCGTCCGCCGAGGGCGGGGCCTCCCGGCCGCGGTCCAGGGAGAAGCGGTTGATCAGCAAGCTCATGGGTGAACTGGCCAGCTGAGAGGACGGACGAATGACCACGGCAGAAGGCGAGGCGACCAGGACGTGGTTCCGGCGCTACCGGCCGGTGGCGCGGCCGAGGGCGCGGCTGGTGTGCTTCGCCCACGCGGGCGGCGGGCCGAGCGCGTTCCGGTCCTGGCACGAAGGGCTTCCCTCCGACGTCGAGGTGCTCGGCGTGCGCTACCCCGGCAGGCAGGACCGGGTGGTCGAGGACTGCGTCGCGCGGATGGAGCCGCTCGCCGACGCGATCGCGGACGCGGTGAAACCGTTGCTGGACAGGCCGATGGTGTTCTTCGGCCACAGCATGGGCGCGTGGGTCGCCTACGAGGTGGCGCTGCGGCTCCACCGGGACCACGGCTTCTCCCTCGACCAGCTGCTGGTCTCCGGGCAGGTCGCGCCGCACCGCCACGAGCCGGGCGGAGAGGACCCCGGGGCCGAGGCCGTGATCGCGGAGGTGCGGCGGCTCGGCGGATACGACGCGCAGCTGTTCGAGGACCCGGAGCTGCGTGAGCTGGTCCTTCCCGCGATCCTGGCCGACTTCTCGTTGGTGCGGACCTACGCTTGTGACCCGCAGCGGCGCGTTGACGCCCCGGTGGTCGCCCTCTTCGGCGAGCAGGATGAGGACGCGCGCCCCGAGGACGTCCGGGCGTGGGCGGAGCGGACCACCGGCGGTTACGCGCAGCGCAGCTTCCCCGGCGGTCACTTCTACCTCGCCGAGCACGAGACCGCTCTGCTCCGGGAGATCTCGGCGCTGCTGGCCCCCGCGCACGCCTGATTCCGCGATAACGAGACGAAAAACCGGTTCTCTACCGTCGGTTTCGACCACGATCCTCGACAGGAAGGCCGGACGGTGCCAGCGAGCGCGGTGACGGACACTCTTGAGGAAGCCACGCTCGCCGGGCTGCGGGACCGGATGGCGGCGGGTGAGCTGAGCGCTCTCGACCTCACGCGGTACTACCTGGAACGGATCGAGCGGTTCAACGTGCGCGGCCCGCAGCTGCGCGCGGTGATCGAGGTCAATCCCGACGCGGAGAACGAGGCGCGCCGCTTGGACGAAGAGCGCAGTCGGGGAACCGTCCGTGGTCCGCTGCACGGCATTCCCGTGCTGCTCAAGGACAACATCGACACCGCGGACGCGATGCGCACGACAAGCGGCTCGACCGCTCTGCTCGGTTCCCGGCCCGCCCAGGACGCAACGGTCGCGGCGAAGCTGCGCGCCGCCGGGGCGATCCTGCTGGGCAAGGCCAACAAGACGTCGTGGATCATCGGCTCCTCGGGGTGGAGCGCGCGGGGCGGTCAGTGCCGCAACCCTTACCGGCTCGACCATTCGCCGCACGGCTCCAGCTCCGGCTCGGCCGTCGCCGTCGCGGCGAACCTGTGCGCGGTGGCCCTGGGAACGGAGACCGTGGGCTCGATCCTGGGGCCTGCGGCGGCGAACTGCGTCGTGGGTTTCAAACCGACGGTCGGCCTGACCAGCCGTGCGGGGATGATCCCGGCGATCAGGAGCTTCGACTCCATCGGCCCGCTGTGCCGCACGGTCGCCGACGCCGCCGTGGTTCTCTCGGCCATCGCCGGTGTGGACCTCCGTGACAGCGCGACCGCCGGTGCGGCCGAGAACGCGCACGCCGACTACACCGGCTTCCTGGCCGAGGACGGCCTCCGCGGCGCGCGCATCGGTGTGCCCCGTTCGGTTTTCTTCGGCTACAGCGAGGAAGCGGACGCGATCACCGAGCAGGCGATCGAGGTCATGCGCGCGGCGGGCGCCGAGATCGTGGACAACGCGGACATCGCCACCGCCGCGCAGCTGACCACGCATCCGGCCATCGGCATGGTGGTCGTCCAGGAGACCAAACACCACCTGGAGCGCTACCTCGCGGAGACACCAGGCGACCACCCGAAGACCATCGCCGAACTCGTGGAGTTCAACCGCGCCAACGCCGACACCGAACTTGTCCACTTTGGACAGGGCTCGTTGGAGATGCTGGCGGGGTTCGGCGACGTCGACCTGAACGACCCGGCCTATCGCGATGCGCTCACCGTGGTGCGTTCCCTCGCGGGCGAGCAGGGCATCGACGAGGTGCTGCGCCGGCACGGGCTCGACGCGCTGGTGATGCCGACGTGTCCGCCCGCGTGGCCGATCGACCTGGTCGAGGGCGATCCCGAGCCGCAGGGCGCGGCGGTCCCCTCGGGCGTGGCCGGATACCCGGCGGTGAGCGTCCCGGCAGGCTTCGCGGACGGGCTTCCGGTCGGGATCACCTTCACCGGGACGGCGTGGAGCGAGCCCACCCTGTTCCGGCTGGCGCGCGGATTCGAGCGGGCGCTGCCGGTGCGCAGGGCACCCGGGTTCGACAAGGTCTGACCAGGCTGCCGATCGGGAGGAGTCACGCCGGTGTCCGCACCCCCACAGGTGGACCGCGGTTCCGTGCTCGCCGAGGTCCTCGGTCGCGAGCTGGCACTGCTGCGCGTGACCGCCGACCGCGCGGACCCGTTGGAGGAGACGGTGTTGAGCCTCGTCGAGTGCGCGGCGCTCGCCGCGGAGGCGGTGCGGGACCTGCGCTCCGGCGGGCTGCCGACGGAGCGGTTGCCGGGCGTGCTGGAGGACGTGCTGGCCACCGCGCGCGCGGCGGTGCTGACCGCCTCGCACGCGGTGGTGGACTCACGCGGGGCGTGAGGGGTTCTCGAACCAGCAGATGTCGCTGAGATCGGGGAAGTCGCCCCGTGCCAGGTAGTCGGCTCCCTCGCGTTCGATGCGCTCGGCTGACGCCTCCGGTGTGCCCGGCCAGGGTTCGAACCCGTCGTCGGTGAGGGAGCCGGGGGTGATGGCGCCTTCGCGGACAAGCCGAGCCGTGCCGTCGATGGCCATCCGCAACCAGGCGACATCGTCCGTGCCACCCAGCGCGTGGCGGGCCGCCGCGACCGCGCTGGAGAAGGAGTACCAGTCGTCGTCTTCGAGCATGTACTCGCGGAACTCGTGCCACACGCTCAGTTCCATCCCTCGGGCCATCCTTCTCTGTTCCATCGCCCGTCTGGGATCCGGGTTCCTGTTCGCACGGTCACGGGCTTCGCGCTATGGGAACTTGTTGCGCAAGAGAGCGCTCCCAATTCGCGTTAAGTTGCCAAAACGCGAAACGAGGGGCGGGGTGGGGGTGGTGTGCGGTCGTGTTTGCCAGTCTAGGTATTGCCACCGGTGGCAAAGTCAGCCGATGCACCATTCGAGCACGGCCTTGGCGCTGTGCAGTTTCGCCTCCGCCTGGTCGAAGGCGATGGAGCGGGGGCCGTCCAGCACACCCGCGCTCACCTCCTCGCCGCGGTGTGCTGGCAGGTCGTGCATGAACACCGCGCCGGGGCTGGTGTCCAGCACGGACTCGTCCACGTGGAACGGTGCGAACAGGGTGCGCCAGTCCGGGTCGCTCTTCGAGGTTCCCGTCGTCTGCCACCGCGTCGTGTAGACGACGTCCATCGGCGTCGGCAGGTCGAGCATGTCGTGGCGTTCTTCGACCAGTGATCCGTTCTGCGCCGCGTAGTGCTTGGCCCGCACCAGGATCTCCGGATCCACGCCGAAGCCGGGGGGCGTGCGCAGGTGCAGTTCCGTCCCCGGGTAGCGGGTCAGGCCGAGCGCGAGCGCTGCCGCGGTGTTGTTGCCCTCGCCCAGGTACAGCACGCGCAGGCCGTCGATCCCGCCGAAGTGGCCGGCCATCGTGGTCAGGTCCGCCAGCGCCTGGGTGGGGTGCTCGCGCGCGCTCATCGCGTTGACCACGGACATCCGGTTCTGGGCGGCCAGCGCGCGCAGCTCCTCCGTCGTGCCCGCGGTCCTGGCCACCAGGCCGTCGAGCATGCGGGCCATCACCTGGCCCGTGTCCTCGATCGTCTCGCCCGTGTTGAGCTGCAGGTCGTCAGGGCCGTAGCTGATGATCCGCGCGCCGAGGCGCAGGGCCGCCGAGGAGAACGCCGTGCGGGTGCGGGTGGAGGTCTTGCGGAAGTAGACGCCCAGCACCGTGCCGGACAACGGTTCTCCGGCCGCGACGCCCTTCGCGTGCTCGACGCCCCTGGCCACGATGTGGCGCAGGTCGGCGTCGGAGAGGTCGGCGAGGGAGATCAGGTGCTTGCGCGTCGGGGTCATCTGCTCCGCTCCTACTCCGTGCAGGGACCGCCACGGTAGCCACCACCCATATCGTTCCGGCATCGTGCCGCCACTGCCTCGGAGAATGCGGCAATAACGGGACGAAAATGCGCGTGGATAGCCTCGTTCTCGACGGTGGTGAAGTCGGCCTTCCGGGCTGCTTTCCGGCCGTGCAGCGGTTTTCGGTCTACTCGGGAGTCGGTAACGTGGATGGTCTGGCGATGCGCGGCCCGCTTTCTCCGTACAGCGGTGGGGACGTGATCCCCGCGCCGATCCCGGTGCTCGTCCAGGAGCAGGCCGCTCGCACGCCGGACGGTCTCGCCGTGGTGTTCGCGGACCAGCGGCTGACCTACGCCGAGCTGAACGCGCGCGCGAACCGCTTGGCACGCAAGCTGATCGGGCACGGTGTCGGACCGGAGCGCACGGTCGCCCTCGCGCTGCCGCGGTCGGCCGACGTGGTGGTGGCGATGCTCGCCGTGCTCAAGGCGGGTGCAGCGTACCTGCCGATCGACCCGGACTACCCCGCCGACCGCATCGCGTTCATGATGAGCGACGGTGCTCCCGCCTGCCTGATCACCACGTCGGATGTGGCCGGGACCCTGCCGACAACGTCGGCCACGGTGCTGGTGCTGGACAAGACCGAAACCGGTGACGACTCCGATCTCGTTGGTGTGCGGCTGGATCCCGCCAACGCCGCGTACGTCATCTATACCTCTGGCTCCACGGGGCGTCCCAAAGGTGCCGTCCTGCCGCACCACGGCGTGGTCAACCACATGCTGTGGCAGGCGGAGGAATGGGGGATCGACAGCTCGGACGTGGTGCTCGCCAGGACCGCGTTCAGCTTCGACGCGTCGGGCACGGAGATCTGGCTGCCACTGCTGATCGGCGCGACCATCTGCATGGCGCCTGGCGACGTCACCCGTGATCCGGAGCGCCTTGTCGCTTACGCGGCCGAGCACGGTGTGACGGTCGCTCAGTTCGTGCCGTCGCTGCTCGCGGTTACAGCACCGGCGATCCGCGCCAACTCCGACCTCGCGCTCCGCGTCGTTTTCGTCGCTGGTGAGGTGCTTCCCACCGCGCTCGCCGAGGAGGTCGTCTCCCAGTGGGGTGTGCGGTTGGCGCACCATTACGGCCCCACCGAGGCGTCGATCGACGTCACCGCATGGGACGTCGAGCCGGGGCTCGGTGACCGCTCCGTGCCGATCGGCACGCCGGTGTGGAACACGCGGGCTTACATTCTCGACGCGGCACTTCGTCCCGTTGAGCCTGGTGTTGATGGCGAGCTGTATGTCGCGGGTGTCCAGCTCGCGCGCGGCTACCTCAACCGGCCGGGACTCACCGCCGAGCGCTTCGTCGCTTCTCCTTTCGTTGCCGGTCAAAGGATGTACCGAACCGGTGACCTCGCCCGGTGGGGTGCTGACGGACTGATCGAGTTCATCGGCCGCGCCGACGACCAGGTCAAGATCCGTGGGTTCCGCATCGAACTGGGCGAGATCGAGTCTGTCGTGCTCGACGCGCCTGGCGTCACGCAGGCCGCCGTGCTGGCACGCGAGGACCGTCCCGGAGACAAGCGCCTCGTCGCCTACGTGGTGTCCGAAGTGGACCAATCTGTGGTCCGGGAGCACGTGGCCGAGCGGTTGCCCAGCCACATGCTGCCCAGCGCGTTCGTCGTGCTGGACGCGCTGCCGCTGGCACCGAACGGGAAGCTCGACCGGCGCGCGCTGCCCGCGCCCGACCTCGGCGGCGGTTCGACCAGTCGCGCGGCGAGGACCCCGCGTGAGGAAATCCTGTGCGGCCTGTTCGTCGACGTCCTCGGTCTGGACCGGGTTGGGATCGACGACGGGTTCTTCGAGCTCGGCGGGGACTCGTTGCTGGCGGCCCGGTTGATCAGCCGCATCAGGTCCACTGTGGACGCCGAGATCTCGGTGCGGACCCTCTTCGAGGCGTCGACCGTCGCTGAGCTGGCCGAGCGGCTGGAGGAGTTCGCCAGGACGCGTCCCGCGCTGGTTTCCACCATCAGGGCCGAGCCGTTGCCGCTGTCCTCCGCGCAGCGCGGTCTGTGGTTCCTGCACCGCCTTGAGGGGCCGAGCGCGACCTACAACATTCCCCTGGTGCTGCGCATGACCGGCACCGTTGACCACAACGCGCTGCGGAGTGCGGTGCGGGACGTGGTCGCCCGGCACGAGACGTTGCGCACGATCTTCCCCGACGTGGACGGTGTCGCGCGACAGCAGGTTCTCGACGCCGTTCCCGAGATGTCCTTTGTGGACACAAATGACCTTGAGAACGCCGTCGCCGAGGCAGCTCGCTACCCGTTCGACCTGGCCACCGAGACCTCGTTGCGGGTCACCCTGTTCTCGACGGCGAACAACGAGCACGTGCTGCTCCTGCTCATGCACCACATCGCCAGTGACGGCTGGTCGGAACGGCCGCTGGTCAACGACCTCGCGGTCGCCTACACCGCTCGGGTGGACGGGCGTGCGCCGGAGTGGCGCGAGCTTCCCGTCAGCTACTCCGACTACACCTTGTGGCAGCAGGAGGTTCTCGGCGCTGAGGACGACCCGGAGAGCCTGATCGCCGGGCAGCTCAAGTTCTGGCGCGAGGAACTGAACGGACTGCCGCAGCTCGTCGAGCTGCCCACCGACCGGCCGCGGCCCGCGATCGCCAGCCACCGTGGTGAGGAGCTGCGGCTCACCCTCGACGCGGAGCTGCACCGCGGTATCACCGAGCTTGCCAGGAACACCGGCAGCACCGTGTTCATGGTCGTGCAGGCAGCTCTCGCCGCGCTGATGACCCGCCTCGGCGCGGGCACCGACGTGCCGCTGGGCACTCCGGCGGCAGGGCGCGCCGACGAGCAGCTGGACCAGCTCGTCGGCCACTTCGTCAACACCTTGGTGCTGCGCACCGATACCTCCGGCGACCCGACGTTCCGTGACCTGCTCGACCGCGTCCGCCAGTCGGACCTCGCCGCGTACGCGCACCAGGACCTGCCGTTCGAGCGCCTCGTCGAGGTGCTGAACCCGGAGCGGTCGCTCGCGTACCACCCGTTGTTCCAGGTGATGCTGACCTTCGAGAACCTCGGCGAGGCGCGCCCGGAGCTGCCCGGGTTGCTCGCCGAGGTCGACGAGGTGCCGACCGGTGTCGCCAAGTTCGACATCGACATCCGCCTCCAGGAGCGCTTTGCCACCGACGGCTCGCCCGGTGGTGTGGACGCGATCGTCGAGTACGCGACGGATCTCTTTGATGGCGCCAGCGTTGAGCTACTGGTGCGTCGGCTCGCGCAGCTGCTTCGAGGTGCGGTGGCGGACCCGGCCATGCGCATCGGCTCGCTTGACGTCTTGATGGACAGTGCGGAGATGGAGCGCCGGGCCCGCGCGGACGACCAGATCCGCGTTCGGGGCGTGCGCATTGACTCCGACCGGATCTGCACTGTCCTGAGTGGACATCCTGCGCTTGCTGAGGCCGCTGTCGGGAAGTTCGTCAGTGAGGACCGCGAGCACCTGGTCGGCTACGTGGTGCCGGAGAGAGGACGCTCGGTTCGAGTCGTCGACCTGCGGGAGCACGCCGCGCGGTCGTTACCGGACTACTTGGTGCCACAGGCTTTCGTGGTCCTCGACGCGTTGCCGAAGACGGCGGAAGGTTTGCTGGACCGCGCTGCACTGCCCGCGCCGGAACTTGTTTCGGGTGAGGACGTGGCACCGCGCACCGCACAGGAGAAGGTGCTCGCCGGGCTGTTCGCCGAAGTGCTCGGGCTGTCCGAGGTCGGACTGAACCAGGGGTTCTTCGACCTCGGTGGAGACAGCATCGTTTCCATCCAGCTCGTCAGCCGTGCACGCAAGGCGAGTTTGCGGATCACGCCGCGCGATGTCTTCGAGCACAAGACCGTCGCGCGGATCGCCGCCGTCGCGGGTGTGGTGGAGCCGACGTCCGCGGTGACTCCGGACGTTGCTGTTGGCGTGGTCGCGCCAACGCCGATCATCTCCGACCTGCGTGAGCTGGGTGGGCCGATCGACGGCTACCACCAGTCGATGCTGGTCTACGTACCCGCTGGGCTCGGCGTCGACAACCTGACCGCGGCGCTCGCGGCCGTGCTCGACCGCCACGACGTGCTGCGGGCACGACTGTCCAGTGTGGACTGGTCGCTCACCGTCCCTGAGGCCGGTTCGGTCGACGCGGCCACCTGCGTTCGTCGGGTCGCCGGGTTCGACGAGGCGACTCTGAGCGCGCAGATCGCCCAGGCGCAGTCCGAGTTGGACCCGTGGGCCGGCGTGATGGTGCGCGCGGTGTGGTTCGACGCCGGCATGGATGTTCCGGGCCGCCTCTTGGTGCTGGTGCACCACTTGGTGGTGGACGGTGTGTCGTGGCGGGTGCTGCTGCCCGACCTCCGCTCGGCGTGGGAGTCCGCGTCATCTGGCGGGACTCCGGAACTCGCTCCGGTCGGCACGTCGGTGCGCCGGTGGAGCGAGCACCTCGCCGTGCAGGCCCGCGAACGTGCCCACGAGGTGGACCTCTGGAAGTCGGTTCTCGGCACCGCCGACCCGCTGTTGGGCGAGCGCCCGCTGGACCGGAGCCGGGACGTGCGGTCCACCGCCAAGTCGCTGACTCTCACGCTGCCGACGTCGATCACCGCGCCGCTGCTGGGGGCTGTGCCCGCATCCGTGCACGGTGGCGTCAACGACGTGCTGCTGAGCGGTCTCGCACTGGCTGTCGCCGACTGGCGTCGCCGCCGTGGGGTCGATGAGTCCGCGCTCGTGCTCGAACTCGAAGGGCACGGTCGCGAGGACATCGCCGAAGGGCTTGACCTCGCGCGGACCGTTGGCTGGTTCACCAGCGCCTACCCGGTCCGCCTCGATGCGGGTACCCATGAGCTTGACGACGTGCGCTCCGCCGCCCGAGTGCTCAAACGCGTCAAGGAGCAGCTGAGGTCCTTGCCGGACAACGGGATCGGCTACGGGTTGCTGCGGCACCTCAACGCCGAGACCGCGCCCGAGCTGGCCGCGCTCGCCCGCCCACAGATCGGGTTCAACTACCTCGGCCGCTTCGCCGCGCCCGAGCCCGCCGACTGGGCCGCTGCGCCCGAGGCCCCCGCGCTGGGCGCAGGGTTCGACGTCGACATGCCGCTGGGACTGGTTTTGGAGCTCGACGCGGTCACCGAGGACGACGCGAACGGGCCGCGCCTGGTCGCCACGTGGACGTGGGCCGGGGAGATCCTGTCCGAAAAGGACGTTCGCGAGCTTGCCGACGGGTGGTTCACCGCGCTGGAGGCGTTGTCCTCGCTGGCGCGGCAGCCGGAGTTGGGTGGTCTCACCCCGTCCGACCTGCCACTGGTCTCCCTGTCGCAGAACGACATCGAGAGCCTTGAGCAGGCAATGCCCGGCTTGGCCGACGCGCTGCCGCTCGCACCGCTCCAGGAAGGTCTGCTCTTCCACTCGCTCTACGACGAGCAGGCCACCGACGTCTACTCCGTGCAGGAGGTGTACTCGTTCCACGGTTCGCTCGACGCGCGCGCATTGCGTGCCGCCGCGGCGGAACTGCTTGAGCGGCACCCGAATCTGCGCGCCGGGTTCTGGCACGAGGGCCTTTCGCAGCCGGTCCAGGTCGTGCCCGGCACGGTCGAGCTGCCGTGGGCGGAGGTGGACCTGTCCGGTCTCGCCGCTGCGGAGCGTGAGGCTGAGCTGGTCCGGATCACCGGTGCCGACCGCGCGCACCGCTTCGACCTGACCAGGCCGCCGCTGCTGCGCTTCACGCTGGTCAAGCTCACCGCAGACGACCACCGGTTTGTCATCACCAACCACCACATCCTCTTCGACGGTTGGTCGATGCAGCTCCTGCTGGACGAGCTGTTCGCGCTCTACAAGGGGAAGCCGCTGCCCGCCGTCGCCGAGTTCCGGGACCACCTCGCCTGGCTGGCACGACAGGACCGGGAGGCCGGGGACGCGGTGTGGCGGGAGGCGCTGGACGGCCTGACCGCGCCGACCCTGCTCGCCAAGGGCACGCCCGGCACGCAGCAGACACCGGAGCAGTTGCTGCTCACGGTGCCCGCGGAGCTGACCGACAGGCTCCACGACCGCCTGCGCTCGAACGGCTTGACGCTTAACACCGTCGTCCAGGGCGTGTGGAGCCTGTTGCTGGGCAAGCACACCAGCCGGGACGACGTCGTGTTCGGCGCGACCTTCTCGGGCCGCTCCTCTGCGCTGCCCGGCGTCGAGTCGATGATCGGCATGTTCATCAACACGCTGCCGGTGCGCGTGCGACTGCGGCAGGAAGAGTCCCTTGTGGACCTCCTCGTCCGCGTGCAGGACGAGCAGTCACGGCTCATCGAGTTCCAGCACCTCGGGCTCAACGACGTGCAGCGGCTCGCCGGGCTGGGGGAGCTGTTCGACACGCTCACGGTGGTCGAGAACTACCCGCACGACGACGATGACGTCTGGACTCCCGCACCGGGGTTGCGTGTCGCGGTGTTGGAGGACCACGACGCCACGCACTACCCGTTGACCCTGTCGGTGCTGCCGGGCAAGAATCTCCGCCTGCGGCTGGAGTACCGGCCGGACCTCTTCTCCGCCAAGGACATCGAGCAGCTGGCCGCTGACCTCATGCGACTGGTCGAAGCTGTGGTGAGCGACCCAACGCGTCTTGTGTCCGAACTGGACATTCTGACGGTCGCTTCGGCAGAGAAGTCGGTCGAGGAGGCAGGGCCGGAGGAGGGAGGTCCCGCTCAGCTGTCGTGGCGTGCTCCGCGCACTCCGGAGCAGGAGATCCTGTGTGGACTGTTCTCCACCGTGCTCGGTGTGCCGACCGTGGGCATCGACGACAACTTCTTCGAGCTGGGCGGGCACTCGCTGACCGCGATCCGGCTGCTGAGCCGCATCCGGTCGATGTTCGGCGTCGAGCTGGCGATCCGGCACCTGTTCGAGTCGCCGACTGTCGCCGCGCTCGCGGAGCGGATGAAGGGCGCCAGCGAGGCACGCCTGGCGCTTGCGCCGATGGAGCGCCCGGAGCTCATCCCGCTGTCGGCGGCGCAGTGGCGGTTGTGGTTCCTGTACCGGCTTGAGGGCAGGAGTGCGACCTACACGGTTCCCCTGCTGCTGCGGATGTCCGGTGAGTTGGACCGTGGTGCGTTGGAGGCCGCGATCGGTGACATCGTGGAGCGGCACGAGACGCTGCGCACGATCTTCCCCGAGGTTGACGGCACCCCGCACCAGCTGATCATCGACGCTGACCGCGCACGTCCGGACTTCCAGCTCGTGGAGACCGACGAGGCCGGGCTCGCCGAGGCGCTGAAGACGGCGACACGGCACGGCTTCGACCTCGCGACCGAGCTGCCGCTGCGGGTCACCCTGTTCTCGCTGGGCAACGACGAGCACGTGCTGCTGTTCCTGTTGCACCACATCGCCAGTGACGGTTGGTCGGACGCGCCGTTCGCACGCGACCTCTCGGCGGCCTATGGCGCGCGGCGCAGGGGAACTGAGCCGTCGTGGCCGGAGCTTCCCGTGCAGTACGCCGACTACACGCTGTGGCAGCAGGAGCTGTTGGGCAGCGAGGACGACGCGGAGAGCCTGCTGTCGCAACAGGTCGCGTTCTGGCGCGAGGAGCTGGCTGGCCTGCCGGAGCAGCTGGAGCTGCCAACCGACCGTCCGCGTCCCGCCGCCGCCAGTTTCAAGGGCGACGAGGTCCACTTCGAACTCGACGCGCAGCTGCACCGCGACCTGCTGGAACTGGCGCGGCACACCAACACCACGCTGTTCATGGTGTTCCAGGCCGCCGTGTCGGCGCTGCTCACCAGGCTCGGCGCGGGCACGGACATCCCGCTCGGCGGTGTGATCGCCGGCCGCACGGACGAGGCGCTGGACGAGCTGATCGGCTTCTTCGTCAACACCTTGGTGCTGCGCACGGACACCTCGGGCGACCCGACGTTCCGCGAGCTGCTGGCGCGGGTGCGGGACACCGACCTCGCCGCGTACGCGCACCAGGAGATCCCGTTCGAGCGGCTGGTCGAAGTGCTCAACCCGGTGCGCTCGCTCGCGCACCACCCGCTGTTCCAGGTGATGATCCTCTTCCAGAACAACGCCGAGGCCGAGCTGAACATGCCGGGCCTGCGCGCGAGCCTGGAGGACGTCGGCTCCGGTGTGTCCAAGTTCGACCTGGACTTCGACATGCAGGAGTGCCACACCGACTCCGGCGAGCCGGACGGGCTCAAGGGCCTTGTCGAGTACGCGACGGACCTGTTCGACCGGAGCACGGTCGAGAAGATCGTCGCCCGGCTGGCGCGGCTGCTGCGCGCGGTCGTCGCCGACCCGGACCGGCCTATCTGGCAGACCGACATCCTGGAGCCCGCCGAGCGCCGCGGCCTCCTCGCGGAGTGGGGCGCCTCGGTCGCCACCGGTACGGACACCACCGTCCCCGCGCTGTTCGAAGCCGCTGTCGCCGCGAACCCGCATGGCACGGCTGTGGTTTTCGAGGACACCAATCTGTCCTATGTGGAGCTGAATGAGCGTGCGAACCAGCTGTCGCACAAGCTGATCGCCGATGGAGTTGGGCCGGAACGCATTGTCGCGCTGGCGTTGCCGCGTTCAGCTGAACTCGTTGTCGCTGTGCTGGCTGTGCTCAAGGCTGGTGGTGCCTACCTGCCGCTGGACCCCAACTATCCCGCTGAGCGCATCGCGTTCGTCATCGAGGACGCACAGCCGACGGTTGTGGTGACCAGCTCCCAAGTCGCAGTGGAGCTGCCTTCGCCGGTCGCGCGGATCGTGGTCGAGGAGCACGAGGGCGGGTCGGTCGAGAACCCGGTTCGTGCCGACCTGCGCCCGGACAACGCGGCGTACGTCATCTACACCTCTGGTTCGACCGGCAAGCCGAAGGGCGTGCTGATCCCGCACCAGAACGTGGTTCGGTTGTTCGAGCGCACCGAGCAGTGGTTCCACTTCGGACAGTCGGACGTGTGGACGCTGTTCCATTCCTACGCCTTCGACTTCTCGGTGTGGGAGCTGTGGGGGCCGCTGCTCAACGGCGGCAAGCTCGTCGTGGTTCCGCACGAGGTCTCGCGTGCGCCCGCCGACTTCCTGTCACTGCTGGAGCGCGAGCGGGTCACGGTGCTCAACCAGACCCCTTCCGCCTTCTACCAGCTGGTTCAGGCCGACCTGGAGAATCCGCGCACGGATCTCGCGTTGCGCTATGTGATCTTCGGTGGCGAAGCCCTTGAGCTGTCGCGGCTCTCGGCTTGGTACGAGCGTCACGCCGACGACGCGCCGGTGCTGGTCAACATGTACGGCATCACCGAGACCACGGTCCACGTCACCCACCTGGCGCTCGACGAGGAGACCGCCGCGGCCAGTGCCAACAGCACCATCGGCACGGCCATCCCCGACCTCCGGGTGTACGTGCTGGACCAGGGACTTCAGCCCGTTCCGCCCGGTGTGACGGGCGAGATGTACGTGGCCGGTGCCGGGCTGGCGCGTGGGTACCTGGGCCGCGCCGCACTGAGCGCCCAGCGCTTCGTCGCCGATCCTCATGGTCCAGCGGGTTCGCGGATGTACCGCACCGGCGATCTTGCACGCCGCGACATCAACGGCGAGCTGTCGTACTTCGGCCGCGCGGACGACCAGGTCAAGATCCGTGGCTTCCGCATCGAGCTGGGCGAGATCGAGGCCGCCGTCCTTGACGGTCCCGGTGTCGCGCAGACCGCCGTGATCGTTCGCGAGGACCGGCCCGGCGACAAGCGCCTTGTCGCCTACGTGGTCGGTGACACGGACATCGCGCGCCTGCGCGAGCAGGTGTCGGCCAGTCTGCCTGTGCACATGGTGCCCAGTGCCTTCGTGATGGTGGACGCTCTCCCGTTGACGCCCAATGGGAAGCTTGACCGCAAGGCGTTGCCCGCACCGGAACTGGCCGCGTCGAGCACGGGCAGGGCTCCGCGCAGCCAGCGCGAAGAGATCCTTTGTGGACTGTTCGCTGACGTTCTCGGTGTCACCAAGGTCGGAATCGACGACAGCTTCTTCGAGCTGGGCGGTCACTCGCTGCTCGTCACCCGGCTGATCAGCCGCATCCGGTCCGTCCTCGGCGCGGAGCTCGCGGTGCGCGCGCTGTTCGAAGCGCCGACTGTCGCCGGGCTCGCCGAGCGCATCGACGAGGCCAACGGCGCACGGCTCGCACTGGTCGCCATGGAGCGGCCTGAGCGGGTGCCGCTGTCGTTCGGCCAGCGTGGGCTGTGGTTCCTCAGTCGCCTTGAGGGGCCGAGCGCCACCTACAACGTGCCGCTGGTGATGCGGTTGTCCGGGCCGCTCGACAGGGACGCGCTGCACTTGGCGATGCGCGACGTCGTCGCCCGGCACGAGAGCCTGCGCACCTTGTTCCCCGAGGTCGAGGGCACGCCGTACCAGCACATCCTGGACATGGACCAGGTCACTGTGGACATCCACGTCGTGGACACCGACGAGGAGAACCTGACCAGGCAGCTCGAAGACGCTTCGCAGTACCACTTCGACCTCGCCACCGAGCTGCCGCTGCACGTGACGTTGTTCCGGCTCAGCGAAAACGAGCACGCACTGCTGCCGCTGATGCACCACATCGCGAGTGACGGTTGGTCGGAGACGCTGCTCGGTGACGATCTGTCCATCGCGTACGCGGCTCGTGCGGAGGGGAATGCTCCACAGTGGACTCCGCTTCCTGTGCAGTACGCGGACTACACGCTGTGGCAGCGCGAGCTGCTCGGCCGTGAGGACGACCCGAACAGTGCGATCTCCCGCCAGCTGGTGTTCTGGAAGGAAGCGCTGAAGGACCTGCCGGAGCTCGTCCAGCTGCCCACCGACCGGGCTCGCCCACCAGTGGCGACCTACGGGGGCGACGAAGCACCGCTGCGACTGGGCGCGGAGCTGCACGAGGGGCTGCTCGCCCTGGTGCGCCAGACGAACACGACCCTGTTCATGGCCGTTCAGGCCGGTCTGGCCGCCTTGATCACCAGGCTCGGCGCGGGCACGGACATCCCGATCGGCAGCCCGATCGCCGGGCGGACCGACGAGGCGCTGGAGGACCTGTTCGGCTACTTCGTCAACACCCTGGTGCTGCGCGCGGACACCTCCGGCGCGCCGACCTTCCGTGAGCTGCTCGACCGCGTGCGGGAGACCGACCTCGCCGCGTTCGCCCACCAGGACGTTCCGTTCGAGCGGTTGGTCGAGGTCGTCAACCCGGTGCGGTCACTCGCCCGCCACCCGCTGTACCAGGTGATGCTGACCTTCGAGAACTTCGACGAGGTCGACGTCACGATGCCCGGTTTGCGTACCTCGCTGGTGGATGTCGTCGGTGGGGCGTCGAAGTTCGACATGGACGTCCGGCTCCAGGAGCGCTACGGCGCCGACGGTGAGCCCGCGGGCATCGTCGGCGAGATCGAGTACGCCACTGACCTGTTCGACCGGTCCACTGTGGATGGCTTCGGGGAGCGGCTGATCCGGCTGCTCACCAACGCGGTCGCCAACCCGGACGTGTCGATCTGGGAGCTTGACCTGCTCTCCGAGGACGAGCGCGCCGTCGTGCTCGCCGATCCGGCGGTGACCGTGCTCGACGAAGGCGGTCAGCCGGTCCCACCCGGGGTCACCGGTCGGCTGCACCATTGCGGGATCGCGACCGGGGAACTCGCCCGGCGCAATGCCAACGGTGCGCTTGAGTTGCTGGGCAGCGTGGTGGACGTGGAGACGGTGCGCGGCTTCCGCGTCAACCCCGCCGAAGTCGCCGCGCGGATCGCGGAGGTCGGCGCAGTCGCCGAGGCGGTCGTCCTGATCCGCGATGGCCAGCTCATCGCCTACCTCGTTCCGACCTCACGGATGGACAGCGCCGCCGCACGGCAGATCGCCGAGAACGTGCTGCCGGAATACCTGGTGCCGCACAAGTTCGTGGTGTTGGAGCAGTTGCCGCTGGGCGAGGACGGACGCGTTGATCGCGCCGCGCTGCCCACGGAGGAGACTGAGACCAACGGGGCTTCCCGCGCTCCTCGTACCCCGCAGGAGGAGATCCTGTGCGGCCTGTTCGCGGAGGTCCTAGGCGCTGAACGCGTGGGCGTCGATGACAGCTTCTTCGACCTCGGTGGTCATTCCCTGTCCGCGATCCGTCTGCTGAGCCGTGTCCGGTCGGCATTCGGGGTGGAGCTCCCGGTGCGCACCCTGTTCGGTGAGCCGACTGTGGCAGGGCTGGCTGCTCGTCTGCACGCCGGTTCGGAGGCGCGCGTCGCACTGCGCCCGGTGGAGCGCCCCGAGCGCATCCCGCTCTCCTTCGCGCAGCAGCGGTTGTGGTTCCTGCACCGCCTTGAGTCGGGGACGACCTACAACGTTCCGCTGATCCTGCGGCTTACTGGAGAACTGGACCAGGAGGCGCTGCGAGAGGCACTGGGCGATGTGGTCGCGCGGCACGAGAGCCTGCGGACGGTCTTCCCGGAGGCCGATGGCAACCCGTACCAGCGCATTCTGGACGTGAAGCCCGATCTGCACGTCGTGCCTGTTGACGAGTCCGGTCTGAACGCTGAGCTGGACCGTGCGGCGCGCTACGAGTTCGACCTGCTGGTCGAGCCTCCGCTGCGTGCAACGCTGTTTCCGGTCGGTGCCGATCAGCACGTGCTTCTGTTGCTGCTGCACCACATCGCCAGCGACGGATGGTCGGATGCTCCGTTCGCCAACGACCTGTCCACGGCCTACGGCGCACGGTGCCAGGGAGATGCTCCACAGTGGACTGCGCTTCCCGTGCAGTACGCGGACTACACGCTCTGGCAGCAGGAGGTCCTCGGTAGTGAGGACGATCCGGAGAGTGTGATCTCCGCGCAGCTCACGTTCTGGCGTGACGCGCTCAAGGGCGTGCCGGAGCTGCTGCCGCTTCCGACCGACCGTCCCCGGCCCGCCGTCGCCAGCCACCGTGGTGACGAGATCCAGGGGGTGATCGACGTTGACCTGCACCGGCGGGTGGCCGCGGTCGCGCGGCGGACCAACACCACCGTCTTCATGGTGTTGCAGGCGGCGTTGGCGACGCTGCTCACCAAGCTCGGCGCGGGCACGGACATCCCCATCGGCACGCCGGTCGCCGGTCGTGCGGACGAGGCCCTGGACAACCTGGTCGGGTTCTTCGTCAACACGGTGGTGCTGCGGACGGACACCTCGGGCAACCCGAGCTTCCGCGACCTGCTCGGCCGGGTCCGCGAGTCCGACCTCGCCGCATTCGCTCACCAGGACGTTCCGTTCGAGCGCTTGGTGGACGTGGCCAAGCCGGTGCGGTCGCTGGCGCACCACCCGCTGTTCCAGGTGATGATGGTCTTCGAGAACAACGCCGAGGGTGTTTTCTCGATGCCTGGCCTCGAAGCCACGTTCGTCGACGACGTGGACATGGGTGCCGCCCGGTTCGATCTGACCTTCCACATCCAGGAGAACCTCGCTGCCGACGGCGCGCCCGACGGCATCGGCTTCGACCTGGAGTTCGCCGAGGACCTGTTCGAGTGCAGCACGGTCGAGAGGATCGCCGCGCAGCTGATCCAGGTGCTCGACACCGTTGCCGATGACCCGGACATCACGATCAGCCGCGTCAGCCTGAGCGACGAGGACGCGCTGATGGTCGGTGCTGACTTGTCTACTCCGGACAGTTCACTCCATGAGGCCATCACGGCTGTTCCCGGCGACGCGACCGCACTGGTGCACAACGGCACCGAAGTGTCCTATGCGGACATCTTCACCACCGTTGTTCCGGAGCGAATCGCGGCCATCCTGGAGACAGTTCGCAGCGGCGAACCGTTCGTGGTCACCACTGCTCGGGGCCGGACCGTGACGCTGTCGCAGGAGGCAGTTGCCGCGCGCCTCGCCGCACGCCAGGCACAGCACCCGCTCACCAGTGCGGATCGGGTGCTGTGCCACTCCACCCCCGGCTCGATCACCGAGCTGTGGGAGGTGCTGTGGCCGCTGACCTCCGGAGCGGTCGTCGTTGTCGGAGAGCTGGCCACCACGGACGCCACGGTCGCGCACGCCACCCCGTCCCAGCTCGCCGCACTGCTGCGGGAGTCGGTTCCCGCGCAGCTGCGGCAGGTGTTCAGCACAGGCGAGAGGCTGCCAGCGGCTGTCCAGCAGGCGTGGTTCGAGTCCGGGGAAGTCCCGCTGTGCAACAGCTACTCGATCGCCGACTTCGCTGGTGAGGTCGCTTCGTGGCGCTGCGACCCCGACTCGTGGGGCGGAGCTGTGCCCTTGGGGCAGCCCGTCGCCGGGGCTCGGATCTACGTGCTCGACTCGGGCCTGCGCCCGGTTCCGCAGGGCGTGGTGGGTGAGATCTACGTGGCCGGGGCCGGGCTTGCGGGCGATCTCGTCGCCGACCCGTTCGGCGCACCGGGTTCGCGGATGCTCCGCACCGGTGACCTGGGACGCCGTAACGCCGATGGTGACCTGGAGCTCGTCGACTCCGCCGTCAAGGCGCGCGGTTTCCAGGTGCGTCCCGCTGAGCTGGAGTCGGTGCTCGCCGACCGATGGGACATCGCCGAGGCCGCTGTGGTCGTCCGCGAAGGCAAGCTCATCGGCTACGTCGTGCCGGTGCCGGGCAACGATGTCGATTCCGCCTCGCTGCGCGAGTACGTCGAGGCGATCGTGCCGGAGTACCTGGTGCCGTCGTCATTCGTCGTGCTCGACGGCATGCCTTTGGACCGCAACAGCAGGATCGACCGCGCCGCACTGCCCGAGCCCACTGTGGACAGTGACTCAGGTCCGCGCGGCCCGCGCTCACCGCAAGAAGAGATCCTGTGCGGACTCTTCGCGGAGGTGCTTGAGGTCGAGAGCATCGGTGTTGACGACGGCTTCTTCGAGTGGGGTGGGCATTCGCTGCGCGCCACCAAGCTCGTGAGCCGCATCCGTGCCGCGTTCGGCGTCGAGCTTCCGGTACGAGTGCTGTTCGAGTCGCCGACCGTGGCAGGGCTCGCGGAGCGGCTAGGCAGTGCTTCGGCGGCGCGTCCGGAACTCGCGCGCCGTGAGCGGCCGTCGGAGATCCCGCTGTCGGCGGCGCAGCGGCGGTTGTGGTTCCTACACCGACTTGAGGGACCGAGTGCCACGTACAACGTGCCGCTGGCGATGCGGCTGACCGGTTCGCTGGATCGCGAGGCGTTCGAGCAGGCACTGGCCGACGTGGTCGCCAGGCACGAGAGCCTGCGCACGGTCTTCACCGAGGTTGACGGCACTCCCTGTCAGGTCGTGCTGCCTTCGGCCAATCCTGAGCTGGTTGTTGTCGAGTCCACTGAGGATGGAGTTGCCGACGCGCTCAACTTCGCGGCCGACTACGCGTTCGACCTGACGGCGGAGATTCCGCTGCGAGTCACGTTGTTCCCGCTCGGCGGCGACGAGTACGCGTTGCTCGTCCTGATGCACCACATCGCCAGCGATGGTTGGTCCCTTGAGCCGCTGGCGAAGGACCTCGCCGCTGCTTACGAAGCCAGGCTGCGCGGGGAAGCTCCTGTGTGGACGGAGCTTTCGGTCCAGTACGCGGACTACACGTTGTGGCAGCAGGAACTCCTCGGAAGTGAGGACGACCAGACCAGCCTTGTCTCGCAGCAGGTGTCGTTCTGGCGCAGCACCTTGGACGGCCTTCCGGAGCAGCTGGCGCTTCCGGTCGATCGCCCGCGCCCGCCAATTCCGAGCTATCGGGGCGCTGCGGTCGAGTTCGGTTTGGACGCGACGTTGCACGCGGGCGTCGCCGAGCTGGCCAAGCGCACGGGCAGCACGGTGTTCATGGTTGTTCAGGCAGCGCTTTCGGCTCTGCTGAGCCGTTTGGGCGGTGGCTCGGACATCCCGCTCGGCACCGTGGTCGCGGGCCGCACCGATCAGGCGCTCGATGATCTGATCGGGTTCTTCGTCAACACGGTGGTGCTGCGGACCGACGTCTCCGGCGACCCGACCTTTACGGAGTTGCTGGCACGGGTTCGAGAGACCGACCTCGCGGCGTTCGCCAACCAGGACGTGCCGTTCGAACGCCTCGTCGAAGTGTTGAGCCCCACGCGGTCGCTGGCGCACCACCCGCTGTTCCAGGTGATGCTGACCTTCCAGAACAACGATGGCGGCGACTTCGCCATGCCGGGCCTGCGCGCCGGGTACGCCGACGTTGACACCACCGTGTCGAAGTTCGACCTCACGTTCTTCGTCGAGGAGAACTACTCCGCCGACGGCGTGGCCGAAGGCATGAGCGGTGAGGTCGAGTTCGCCACTGACCTGTTCGACCACAGCACCGTCGAGACGATCGTGCGACGGCTCGCCAGGATGCTGGCGGCGGTGGTGGCAGAGCCGGACCAGGCGATCGGCCGGGCTGATGTGCTCGCGGAGGACGAGCGCGAGCGGATTCTGGTGCACTGGAACGACACCGTCGCCCCGGTCCCGGCTGCCACGCTGCCGGAGCTGTTCACCGCTCAGGTCGCGGCCAACCCGGACGCGGTGGCAGTGGCGTTCGAGGACGTTGAGCTGTCCTATGTGGACCTGAACGCGCGGGCGAACCGCCTTGCGCGCCACCTGGTCTCGCTCGGCGTGGGAACGGAGTCGATCGTCGCCGTCGCGGTGCCGCGTTCGGTTGACCTGGTGGTCTCGCTGCTGGCCGTGCACAAGGCCGGTGGCGCGTACGTGCCGATCGACCCGGACTATCCGGTTGACCGCATTTCGTACATGCTCACCGACTCCGCTCCGGCGTGTGTCGTCACGACCTCGACGGTCTCATTGCCAGAGCTGTCAGCGCGGCAGGTGGTTCTCGACTCGCTTGACCTGGAAACGCTGTCCGACAAGGACTTCGCGACCTCGTTGAGGCCGAGCCACCCGGCGTACGTGATCTACACCTCCGGTTCGACCGGTCGCCCCAAGGGCGTTGTCGTTTCGCACAAGGGTGTGGCGAGCCTGTCGGCGGCGCACGTGGCGAACTTCGAGGTCGGTACGGGCAGCCGGGTCCTCCAGTTCGCGGCGTTGAGCTTCGACGCGGCGGCCTGGGAAGTGATCATGGGCCTGCTGTCGGGCGCGACGCTCGTGCTGGCTCCCGCGGGCAAGCTGCTCCCGGGCGCGGCCCTCGCCGAGGTGGTGGCGCGGCACGGGGTCACGCACGTGACGCTGCCGCCGACAGCGCTGGCCGCGCTGCCGGAGAACGCGTTGCCGGAGGGTTCGACGCTGGTCGTCGCCGGTGAAGCGTGCCCGCCGGAGCTGGTGGACCTGTGGTCCCGTGGTCGCCGAATGATCAATGCGTACGGACCGA
The DNA here is from genome assembly GCF_042429765.1 of Allokutzneria oryzae. Classification (NCBI taxonomy): domain Bacteria; kingdom Bacillati; phylum Actinomycetota; class Actinomycetes; order Pseudonocardiales; family Pseudonocardiaceae; genus Allokutzneria; species Allokutzneria oryzae. The sequence goes on from NZ_JBHLZU010000004.1 coordinate 169,093, forward strand.
CGGAGACGACGGTCTGCGCGACGATGAGCGATCCGTTGTGCGGCAAGGTGACCCCGTCGATCGGGCGTCCGATCACCAACGCCCAGGTCTACGTGCTGGATGCCGCACTGCGTCCGGTCGCGCCGGGTGTCGCGGGTGAGCTGTACGTGTCGGGTGCGGGCCTGGCGCGCGGTTACCTCGGTCGTCCTGCGTTGACGGCGGAGCGGTTCGTGGCCTCGCCGTTCGCGGTGGGGGAGCGGATGTACCGCACCGGCGACCTGGCGCGGTGGACGCCAATCGGCGAGCTGGAGTACCTGGGCCGGGCGGACACGCAGGTCAAGGTACGTGGTTTCCGCATCGAGCTGGGCGAGGTCTCGTCGGTCCTCGTCCAGCACCCGGCGGTCACCGCCGCCACGGTCATCGTTCGGACCGATCGCGCCAACGACCCGCGAGTGGTCGCTTACGTCGTCGGGACCGGTGACGGGTTGCGGGAGCATGTGGCCGCGAGCCTGCCGGACTACATGGTGCCCAGCGCGTTCGTGGTTCTGGACGAGATTCCGTTGCTGCCCAACGGGAAGGTGGACCGCAAGGCGCTTCCCGCGCCGGAGGTCGCCACCGTCGTCTCCCGTGCTCCGCGCAACCCGCGTGAAGAGCTGATGTGCGGCCTGTTCGCCGAGGTGCTGGACGTTCCGGCGGTCGGCGTCGATGGCAGCTTCTTCGACCTCGGTGGTCACTCGCTGCTGGCCACCAAGCTCGTCAGCCGGATCCGGTCTGTCTTCGATGCCGAGGTCGCCGTGCGCGCAGTTTTCGAGGCGCCGACGCCCGCCGAGCTGCTGGAGCGGCTGGCCGGGGCCGACCGTGCGCGTGCTCGGCTGGTACGGGCGGAGCGCCCCGCGGAGATCCCCTTGTCGGCGGCACAGCGGCGGTTGTGGTTCCTGCACCGCCTTGAGGGACCGAGCGCGACCTACAACGTGCCGCTGGTGCTGCGGCTGACCGGGACCATCGACGTCGAGGCCATGCGGGCCGCGATCGGTGATGTCGTCGCCAGGCACGAAAGCCTGCGCACCGTCTTCCCCGAAGCCGATGGAGTCCCCTACCAGCTCATCCTTGAGCCCGCCGAGGCGCGGCCCGTGCTGCGCGTCGTCGAGACCGAGGAACTCGAAGCTGCTGCGGAAGAGGCCGCACGGCACGCGTTCGACCTGTCGAGCGAGTTGGCGGTCCGCTCGTGGTTGTTCACAACGAAGCAGGACGAGCACATCTTGTTGTTGCTGCTGCACCACATTGTCAGCGACGGTGCTTCGCTGGAGCCGTTGTCCCGCGATCTGTCCACCGCGTACGCGGCGCGGCTTCGCGGTGAAGCTCCAGTGTGGACGGAGCTTGCGGTGCAGTACGCGGACTTCACGCTCTGGCAGCGCGAAGTGCTCGCCACCGAGGAGGAGCTTCAGGTCGCCTTCTGGCGGGACGCCCTCGCCGGTGTTCCCGACCTGGTCGAGCTGCCGATCGACCGCCCGCGCCCGCCGACGCCGAGCTACCGGGGCGACGAGGTCAGCTTCACCGTCGACGCGGAGCTGCACCGGAAGCTGACTGAGGTGGCCCGCGAGACCGGGACCACGCCGTTCATGGTTGCGCAGGCCGCGCTCGCGACCCTGTTCACCAGGCTGGGCGCCGGAACGGACATTCCGCTCGGCACCGCGGTCGCCGGGCGGACCGACGAGGCGCTCGACGAGCTGGTCGGCTTCTTCGTGAACACCGTGGTGCTGCGGACCGACACGTCCGGGGCACCGACGTTCCGGGAGTTGCTCGGCCGCGTGCGGGAGGCCGACCTCGCGGCGTTCGCGCACCAGGAGGTGCCTTTCGAGCGCCTCGTCGACCTGCTCAGCCCCACGCGGTCGCTTGCCCACCACCCGTTGTTCCAGGTGATGCTGGTCTTCGACAACAACGCCGATGCCGAGCTGGACCTGCCAGGCCTGCGGGCGCGGATCGCCGAGGTGGACACCGGGGTCGCGAAGTTCGACCTCACTTTCCACCTGGAGGAAACACCGTCCGGAGTGGACGGTTCGGTGCAGTTCGCCACCGACCTGTTCGACCGGAGCACCGCGACGGCGCTCGGCGAGCGGTTCGTCCGGGTCCTGCGCGCCGCGTTGACCGAGCCGGACCGGCCCATCACCGAGCTGGACGTACTCTCTGCCACGGAACGGGAGCAGGTGCTCAGCGCGTGGAACGACACCGCCGCTCCGGTGACCGCCTCGACCTTCCCTGCGCTGTTCCGGGCGAGGGTCGAGCAGGCTCCTGACGCGACGGCCGTGCTGTTCGAGGACGAGTGCCTCACCTACGCGGAGCTGGACGAGCGTGCTGAGCTGCTCGCGAAGTTCCTGTGCACCAAGGGCGTGGGTCCCGAGCAGGTCGTCGCGGTCGCGTTGCCGCGCTCCGTCGAGCTGGTGGTGACGCTGCTCGCGGTCCTCAAGGCAGGTGGCGCGTACGTGCCGATCGACCCGGACTACCCGGCCGACCGCATCGAATACATGATCACCGACTCGAACCCGGTTCTGGTGATCACCAACCGGGCGATCTCGGAGACGTTGCCGGGGACTTCGCTGGTGCTGGAGGACGTGGACCCCACGGACCTGCCCGAGGTCGCGGAGCCCGTGCTGGTACCGAGCCATTCGGCGTACGTGATCTACACGTCCGGTTCGACCGGTCGTCCCAAGGGCGTCGTGGTCTCGCACGCCGGTGTCGCGAGCCTGTCGGTCGCCCAGATGGCGGCTTTCGAGGTCGGCGCGGGCAGCCGGGTCCTCCAGTTCGCGGCGTTGAGCTTCGACGCGGCGGCCTGGGAGATGATCATGGGTCTGCTGTCTGGGGCCGCGCTGGTCCTGGCCCCGGCCGACAAGATCCTCCCCGGCGAGCCGTTCGCGCGGGTCGTCGCCCGGCACGGGGTCACGCACGTGACGCTGCCGCCGACGGCGCTGGCCGCGCTGCCGGAGAACGCTCTGCCAGAGGGTTCGACGCTGGTCGTCGCCGGTGAGGCGTGCCCGCCGGAGCTGGTCGGCCGCTGGTCGCGGAACCGTCGGATGATCAACGCGTACGGCCCGACGGAGACGACGGTCTGCGCGACGATGAGCGATCCGTTGTCCGGCGTGGTCGTGCCGTCGATCGGTCGCCCGATCACCAACGCGCGTGCCTACGTGCTCGACGCCAACCTCCGCCTTGTGGCGCCGGGTGTCCAGGGTGAGCTGTACGTGTCCGGTGCGGGACTGGCGCGCGGGTATCTCGGGCGGCCCGGTCTCAGCGCGGAACGATTTGTCGCCAACCCGTTCGGTGAGCCGGGGGAGCGAATGTACCGCACCGGTGACCTGGCGCGGTGGACCGTTCACGGTGAGCTGGAGTACCTGGGCCGGGCGGACACGCAGGTCAAGGTGCGTGGCTTCCGTATCGAGCTGGGCGAGGTCGAGTCCGTTCTCGCGCAACACCCCGCCGTCGCCCGTGCCACGGTCATCGTCCGCGAGGACCAGCCGGGAGTGCGCCGCCTCGTCGCCTACGTCGTCGGGTCCAGTGTGGACCTTCGTGAGCACACGGCGGCAAGCCTGCCGGACTACATGGTGCCCAGCGCGTTCGTGGTTCTGGACGAGATTCCGTTGCTGCCCAACGGAAAGGTGGACCGCAAGGCGCTGCCCGTGCCGGACTTCGCGTCCACCGCTGGCAAGCGCGCGCCGAGCACTTCGCGCGAGCAGGTGCTGTGCGAGGCGTTCGCCGAGGTGCTCGGGCTGCCCGAGGTCGGTGCCGATGACGGGTTCTTCGAGCTGGGCGGCGACAGCATCCTGTCCATCCAGGTGGTCAGCCGAGCGCGCAAGGCCGGACTCGTCGTGACCGCGCGGGACGTGTTCCAGCACCGCACACCCGCCGCGCTGGCCGAGATCGCACAGGTCCTGCCGACGGCGTTCGCCGACCCCGACGCCGGGATCGGCGAGCTGGCCCCGACGCCGATCATGCGCTGGCTGCGGGAGCTGGGCGGGGCCAAGGGCTTCAACCAGTCGATGACCGTCCAGGTTCCGATCGGACTCGACGAGCGCCAGCTGACCGAGGCCGTGCAGGCGCTGATCGACCACCACGACGCGCTGCGGCTGACGGTTGTCAGTCCTCAGTGGACGCTGCGGGTCCGCCCGCGTGGTGAGGTTGATGCCGCCAGCCTGATCACACAGGTCGGCGAGATCGACGCGCAGAACGCCGAGGCCGCTCGCGCCGCGCTCGACCCGGAGACAGGTTCCGTCGCTCGGTTCGTGTGGTCGCCGGGCCGTCTGCTGATCGTGCTGCACCACCTGGTGGTGGACGGTGTTTCCTGGCGTGTCCTGCTGCCCGACCTCGCGGCGGCGTGGACCGCGATCGCCGCGGGTGAGCGGCCGGAGCTGGAGCCTGTGGGCACCTCGCTGCGGGAATGGTCGCGGCAGCTCGCCGCTTCCGCACCGCAGCGGGTCGGTGAACTGCCGGTGTGGCGGGAGATCGCGGGCACTCCGGACCCGCTGCTCGGCAGCCGGGCTCTGGACCCGGCACGGGACACCGCCGCCACCGCGCGGGAGATCTCGCTGACCCTGCCGACCGAGCTGACCGAGCCGCTGCTGACCAGGCTCCCGGCCACGGTGCACGGAACGGTCAATGACGTGCTGCTCACCGGTCTCGCCATGGCAGTGGCGAAGCGGCGACCCGGACCGGTGCTCGTCGACCTCGAAGGCCACGGCCGTGAGGAGATCACCGAGCACACCGATCTCTCGCGCACCGTCGGCTGGTTCACCAGCCTGTTCCCGGTCCGGCTCGACACGGGAGCCGGCGCCACCATGGATGCGCTCAAGCGGGTCAAGGAGCAGCTGAGGTCCTTCCCGGACAACGGGATCGGCTACGGCGTGCTGCGGTACCTGAACGGGGACGACGACATCGCGGTGTCGCCGCAGATCGGGTTCAACTACCTCGGGCGATTCGGTGCCGACGGTGCGGAGCAGGACGGGATCACACCCGCGCCCAGGGACCCGTCGATGCCGATGACACACGCGGTGGAGATCACCGCGGTCACCGACGACACCCCGAACGGCCCGGTGCTCAGCGCAACCTGGACGTGGGCGGGCGAGCTGCTGTCCGAAGTGGACGTGCGGCGGCTCGCGGAGGACTGGTTCGCCGCGCTCGGCGAGTTGGTCGCGGACTCCTGCCGGACCGAAGCCGGTGGCCACACCCCGTCCGACCTCGGGCTGGACTCGTTGAGCCAGGACGAGATCGACGACCTCGAAGCCGAGTTGGGAGACTGGTGATGAAGCCTTCTGGGCTTGAGGACGTCCTGCCGCTCTCGCCGTTGCAGGAGGGACTGCTCTTCCACGCCCTCTACGACGACGAGGCGGTGGACGTCTACAACACCCAGCTCGTCCTGCACCTGCGGGGCCGGCTGGACGCCGGGCTCCTCCGGGCCAGCGCGGAGGCGGTGCTGCTCCGGCACGCCAACCTCCGCGCGGGTTTCCGGCTGCGCAAGAACGGCCAGCCGATGCAGGTGATCCCGCGCGGTGTCGCCCCCGCGTGGGCGGAGCTGGCCATGGACGAGGCCGAGTTCGAGCGGTTCCTGGTCACCGACCGGACCACCCGCTTCGACCTCGCCCACCCACCGCTGCTGCGGTTCTCCTTGGTGCGCATGGGCGATGACGACCACCGGCTGGTGATCACCAACCACCACATCCTGTTGGACGGGTGGTCGGCGCCACTGCTGGTGCAGGAGCTGTTCGCGATCTACGAGCGGGGTGGGTCGGCGACCGGGCTGCCGAAGCCGACTCCGTACCGGAACTACCTCGCGTGGCTGGGCAAGCAGGACAAGCCCGGTTCGGAGCTGGCCTGGCGGGAGGCGCTCGCCGGGCTGGACGAGCCCACCCTCGTCGCCCCTGCGGTTCCCGGGCGCGAGCCGGTGCTGCCGGAGCGGATCTTCACCGAGCTCTCCCCGTCGCGCAGCGCGCGCCTGGTGGAGACGGCGCGTGAGCACGGCCTCACGCTGAACACGCTCGTCCAGGCCGCGTGGGCGATCGTGGTCGGTCAGCTCACCGGGCGCCGCGACGTCGTGTTCGGTGCGACGGTGTCCGGCCGTCCCGCCGAGATCCCCGGCGTGGAGAGCATGATCGGCCTGTTCATCAACACCCTCCCGGTTCGGGTGCGGCTGGACCCGGCGACCGGGTTGCTGGACACGCTGACCCGGTTGCAGGACGAGCAGTCTCGGTTGATGGCGCACCAGCACCTGAGTCTCGCCGAGATCCAGCGCCAGGCCGGGATCGGCGAGCTGTTCGACACCATCACGGTCTTCGAGAACTATCCCTTCGACGACGGCGGGGAGCAGGAGCTCGGCGGGCTGAGCGTCGCGGGCATGGACGGCGGCGGCGCGACCCACTACCCGCTCAGCCTGATCACCGGCATGGCGGGGGACCGCCTGGTCGCACGCGTCGACTTCCGCCCCGATCTCTTCGACCGCGCCCAGGGCGAAGCCGTCGCCGCGCGGTTCCTCCGCGTGCTGGAGTCCTTTGACCTCGCGCGGCCGACCGGTCGCGTCGACGCCTTGCTGCCCGCCGAACGCGCCAAGGTCGTCGCGGAGTGGAACGACACCGCGAGCGAGCTGCCGAGCAGGACTCTGCCCGAACTCCTTGAAGCGCAGGCGCATCGTGAAGACGTCGCCCTGACCTTCGACGGCAATTCCTTGTCCTATGTGGAGCTTCATGAGCACGCGAACCGGCTCGCGCACTACCTGATCTCCGAAGGTGTCGGGCCGGAGAGCGTTGTCGCACTGGCGATGCCGCGTTCGGTCGAGCTGATGGTCGGCCTCCTCGGGGTGCTCAAGGCCGGAGCGGCGTACCTGCCGGTCGACCCGAGCTACCCGCCCGAGCGCATCGCGTTCATGCTCGACGATGCCGCCCCGGCCAAGGTGCTCAGCACTTCCGCGATGTCCTTGCCCGCACTGGAACTCGACAAGCACGACTTCTCCGAGTACCCGGCGACAGCTCCCACCGACACCGGTCTGCGGCTGGGCAACACCGCGTACGTCATGTACACGTCGGGCTCGACCGGTCGGCCGAAGGGCGTGCAGATCTCGCACGAAGCCGTCGTGAACCGACTCGACGGAATGCAGCGCGCCTACCAGCTGGACACCGATGACCGGGTCCTGCAGAAGACCGCGTCGAGCTTCGACGTGTCAGTGTGGGAGTTCTTCTGGCCGCTGCTCCAGGGCGCGTCGATCGTGATGGCGCAACCGGACGGCCATCGCGACCCGGCCTACCTCGCTGAGCTGATCCAGGCCGAAGGCGTCACGACCGTCCACTTCGTACCGCCGATGTTGCAGGTGTTCCTCCAGCACCCCGCTGCCTCCGGATGCACCAGCCTGCGGCGGGTCTTCTGCGGTGGCGAGGCTCTGCCGGAGGAGCTGCACCGGCAGTTCCGGGACGTGCTCGGCATCCCGCTGCACCACCTCTACGGCCCGACCGAGGCGACGATCGACGTCACCGCGTGGGACGGCGGCCAGGAGATCGGCCCCGGCAACGCGCCGATCGGCTTCCCGGTGTGGAACACCCAGGTCTACGTCCTGGACAGCGCACTCCGGCCGGTTCCCGCCGGAGTCGTCGGCGAGTTCTACCTCGCGGGTGTGCAGCTCGCGCGCGGCTACCTCAACCGGCCGGGGCTCACGGCCGACCGCTTCGTGGCCAACCCGTTCGGAGCGCCCGGAGCGCGGATGTACCGCTCCGGCGACCTCGCGAAGTGGAACGCCGACGGGTCGATCCAGTTCGTCGGCCGCGCCGACCACCAGGTGAAGGTCCGCGGCCTGCGTATCGAACCCGGTGAGATCGAGGCCGCGCTCACCGAGCACCCCGACGTCGACCAAGCCGTGGTCGTGGTTCGCGAGGACAACCCCGGCGACAAGCGGATCGTTGGATATGTCGTTCCGCAGGGGAATGCGGACGAGTTGCGCCAGCACGTGAAGGCGCGGCTGCCCGAGCACATGATCCCGACCGCGTTCGTAGCGCTTGACGCGTTGCCGCTCACGCCAAGCGGGAAGCTCGACCGTGCCGCGCTACCGGCTCCGGAAGCGACGGTGGTCGCGGCAGGGCGTGCGCCTCGTTCCCCGAAGGAAGAGATCCTTTGTGGACTGTTCGCCGAGGTGCTCGGAGTGGGCCGGGTCGGTGTCGATGACGACTTCTTCGACCTCGGCGGCCACTCACTGCTGGCGACGCGACTGATCAGCCGGATCCGGTCCACCTTCTCCGTTGAGGTGCCGATCCGCGCGTTGTTCGAGGCGCCCACTCCGGCCGCCCTGGTCTCCAGGCTCGACAGCTCCACATCGGCCCGTCCGCCGGTGCGCGCTGTCGATCGACCTGAGCACCCACCGCTTTCCTTCGCGCAGCAGCGGTTGTGGTTTCTGCACCGCCTCGAAGGCCCGAGCGCCACCTACAACATTCCGATGGCGCTGCGGCTGTCCGGAGCGCTCGACGTTGCTGCCCTCGAAGCCGCCCTCGGCGACGTCATGACCCGTCACGAGGCGTTGCGGACGGTGTTCCCGGACATCGACGGAACGCCTTACCAACACGTGCTTCCGACGGTTGACGTGCGGCTGGACGTGCGCGAGACCGACCACCTCGCGGAGGCCCTTGCGGAGGCCGCGGGCTACGCGTTCGACCTGGCGGGCGAAGTTCCTTTGCGCGCCACGTTGTTCCGCCTCGGTGCCGATGAGCACGTGTTGCTGTTGCTCATGCACCACATCGTCGGCGACGGTTGGTCGACCGCGCCGCTCGGCGTGGACCTGTCGGTCGCGTACACCGCGCGGACACAGGGGAAGGCGCCCGCGTGGTCGCCGCTTCCCGTGCAGTACGTGGACTACGCCCTCTGGCAGCACGAACTCCATGGCGTTGACGAGCAGCTGGAGTACTGGAAGCAGACGCTCTCCGGAGCACCTGAGCTGCTGGAGCTGCCCGCCGATCGGGCTCGGCCTGCCGTGTCCACCAACAAGGGCGCGCTCGTCAACCTCTCGCTGGACGAGCAGACCCACCGTGGCATCGTCGCGCTGGCGCGGCAGAACCAGGCCAGCGTGTTCATGGTCGTGCAGGCCGGTATCGCGGCGCTGCTGACCAGGCTCGGCGCGGGTACCGACATCCCGCTCGGCACCGCCATCGCCGGTCGCACCGACGAGGCGCTGGACGAGCTGATCGGCTTCTTCATCAACACGTTGGTGCTGCGCACCGACACCTCCGGCGACCCGAGCTTCCGTGAGCTGCTCGGCAGGGTCCGGGAGACCGACCTCGCCGCCTACGCGAACCAGGACGTGCCGTTCGAGCGGCTGGTGGAGGCGCTGAACCCGGCGCGGTCGCTGGCGCACCACCCGCTGTTCCAGGTGATGCTGACCTTCCAGAACAACGCCGCCAGCGACTTCACCATGCCCGGCCTCACCGTCAGTGGCGAGCCGGTCGGAGCGGAGATCTCCAAGCTCGACCTGTCGTTCTTCCTGGAGGAGAACTACACCGACGACGGTCAACCGTCCGGTGTGGACGGTGCGATCCAGTACGCGACGGACCTGTTCGACGCCGAAACCGCGCAGAGCTTCGCCGACCGGTTCGCGCGGCTGCTGGCTGCCGCCGTCACCGAGCCGGACAAGCCGATCGGTGACTTGGAGGTGCTCTCCGCGCAGGAGCGCTCCAACGTGCTGGACGCCTGGAACCACCCCGGCCGTGAGGTCGTGCGGACCACGGTTCCCGAGCTGTTCACCGCACAGGTCGCCAAGACACCGGACGCGATCGCGGTGGCCTTCGAGGACACCGAACTGTCCTATGCGGAGCTGGATGAGCGGGCAAACCGGCTCGCGCGGCACCTGATCTCCCTCGGCGCCGGGCCGGAGAAGTTCGTCGCGATCGCGCTGCCGAGGTCGGTCGACCTGGTCGTCGCGCTCCTCGCCGTGTTCCAGGCCGGTGCGGCCTACCTCCCGATCGACCCGGACTACCCTGCCGACCGCATCGCCTTCATGCTCGAAGACGTGGCGCCGACCCTCGCGCTGACCACCGACGAGCTTGCCGGACTCTTCCCCGAGGAGTTGCCGCAGGCGCGCATCGCCGACGCTGAGTGTTATCCGTCCACAGTGGTCACGGGTGTTGAGCGGAACCACTCGGCCGCCGCGTACGTGATCTTCACCTCCGGATCCACCGGCAAGCCCAAGGGCGTTGTGGTCGAGCACTACTCGCTCAACGTGTACCTCGCGTGGGCGCGCGACGCGTACCGCAGCGTCTCCGGCCGCGTGCTCGTGCACTCGCCCGTGTCCTTCGACCTGACCGTCACCGGCCTGTTCGCGCCGCTCACCTCGGGTGGGTGCGCGCATCTGGTCAAGCTCGACGACGGCGCTCCCGATGGTCCGTCGTCGTCAAGGCCGACCTTCGTCAAGGCGACGCCGAGCCACCTGGCGCTGCTGATGGCGTTGCCGGAGGAGTTCTCACCGACCGAACAGCTCGTGCTGGGCGGGGAGTCGCTGATGGGCGAGCTGCTCGACCAGTGGCGGCACCGGCACCCCGCCGCGACCGTGGTGAACGAGTACGGCCCGACCGAGACCACGGTCGGCTGCACCGAGTACCGCATCGAACCCGGCGACCGCGTGCCCGGCGGTGTGATCACCATCGGCAAGCCCGTGTGGAACACCAGGATGTACGCGCTGGACGCGAAGCTGCGCCCGGTGCCGCCAGGCGTGACGGGTGAGCTTTACATCTCCGGGGACCTGGTGACTCGCGGCTACCTCAACCGGCTTGGGCTGACCGCGACCAAGTTCGTCGCCGACCCGTACGGCCCACCCGGGTCACGGATGTACCGCAGCGGCGACCTCGGCCGATGGAACCGCTTCGGGCAGCTGGAGTTCGTCGCCCGCGTCGACCACCAGGTGAAGCTGCGTGGCTTCCGCATCGAGCTCGGCGAGATCGAGGCAGTCGTCGGCCAGCACCCGGCCGTGGCACACGCGGCGGTGCTGCTGCGCGAGGACCAGCCAGGTGATCAGCGCCTGGTGGCCTACGTGGTCAAGGACGGCATCAGTACCGAAGACCCGCTTGCGGGGTCGAGCATCGGTATCGAAGAGCTGCGCGACTACGCCGCGGACCGGTTGCCGGAGTACATGGTCCCGTCGGCCTTCGTCGAGCTGGAGCAGCTTCCTTTCACCGCAAACGGAAAGCTGAACCGCGACGCCCTGCCCGCGCCCGAGGTCAGCGGCTCCGGTCAGGCTCCGCGCACCGAGCACGAGGAAGTCCTCTGTGGACTCTTCGCCGAGGTGCTCGGTGTTCCCGACGTGGGGATCGAGGACAACTTCTTCGACCTCGGCGGGCACTCGCTGCTGGCGACCAAGCTCGTCTCGAAGATCCGCGCCGCACTGGGGGCGGAGATCGGTATCCGGGTCCTGTTCGAAGCGCCGACCGTGGCCGCGCTCGCCGAACGCCTTGGTATTGCTGAGAAGGCACGCCCGAGGTTGAGCAAGCGCGAACGCCCGGCGCGCCTGCCGCTCTCCTCGGCACAGCGCCGCCTGTGGTTCATGTACCGCTTCGAGGGCGCGTCGCCGACCTACAACGTGCCACTGGCGTTGCGGCTCACCGGCGAACTTGACCTCCAGGCGCTGCGTGCGGCCATCGAAGACGTCGTCGCCAGGCACGAGAGCCTGCGGACGATCTTCCCCAGCGTGGACGGCCAGCCGTACCAGCACATCCTCGACGACGCGCGGCCGGTGCTGATCGAGGGCGACATCAGCGAACTCGACTCCGCGGTCAGCTACGCGTTCGAGCTGGACTCCGAGTTGCCGATCCGCTCGTGGTTGTTCCGTGCGGCCGACGACGAGCACGTGCTGCTGGTCCTCATCCACCACATCGTCGGCGACGGGTGGTCGATGGGGCCGCTGGTCCGCGATCTGGGAGACGCCTATGCGGCGCGTCGTTCCGGGAACGCGCCGACGTGGCAGCCACTGCCCGTGCAGTACGCGGATCACACGCTGTGGCAACAGGAAGTTCTCGGTAGCGAGGACGACGAGAACAGCGCGATCGCCAAGCAGACGGAGTTCTGGCGCACCACGCTCACCGGACTGCCCGAGCTGATCGAGCTGCCAACGGACCGCCCGCGACCGGCGGTCGTCGGCTACCAGGGCGCCACCGTGCCCTTCGCCATCGACGCCGAACTCCACGCCGCACTTGCGGCACTGGCGAAGGACAGCAACGCGAGTGTGTTCATGGTGTTGCAGGCGGTGCTCTCCGCCCTGCTCACCCGTCTCGGCGCGGGCACGGACATCCCGCTCGGCACGGCGGTGGCGGGCCGGACCGACGAGGCGGTCAACGACCTCATCGGTTTCTTCGTCAACACTTTGGTACTGCGGACCGACACCTCCGGTGAGGTCGGCCTGCGCGAGCTGCTCGGCCAGGTGCGCGACGCCGACCTCAGCGCGTTCGCCAACCAGGACGTGCCGTTCGAGCGGCTCGTCGAGGTGCTGAACCCGACGCGTTCGCTCTCGCACCACCCGCTGTTCCAGGTGATGCTGACGCTCCAGAACCTCGACGCGGCGGAACCTTCGTTCGCCGGGCTTCAGGTCAGGGCCGAGGACATCGGCACCGATGCGGCCAAGGTCGATCTGGCGTTCGCGCTGGAGGAGGACCACGACAACGGCAGGCCGGCCGGGATCGAAGGGATCCTGCGCTACTCCACCGACCTGTTCGACCGGGAGACCGCGCAGCGGCTCGCGCAGCGCTTCGTCCGGTTCCTCGCGGTGGCGGTGAGCGACCCCGACCGACCACTGTGCCGGATCGACGTGCTCTCCGACGACGAGCAGCGCGATGTGTTGGGTGGCTGGAACAACTCGGCCACCCCGGTTCCCTCGCTGACCTGGCCGGAGCTGTTCTCCGAGCAGGTGCGGCGCACACCGTTGAACCCAGCGGTCGAGTTCGAAGGCACCACTCTGTCCTATGTGGAGCTGGATGACCGCGCCAACCGGTTGGCGAACCGACTCGTCGAGCTGGGCGCTGGACCGGAAAGCGTTGTGGCCCTGGCCCTCCCGCGTTCGGCGGACTTCGTCGTCGCGGTGCTGGCGGTGCTCAAGTCGGGTGCGGCGTACCTGCCGGTCGATCCCGACTACCCAGCCGACCGGATCTCCTACATGCTCAACGACGCCCAGCCCACCTGCGTGATCTCCGACGGTTCCCTTGCCGGGTTCACGGTCCCGCTGGTCGATCTGAGCACGGAGGCGCTGGAGTCGTTGCCCGCCGAGGAACCTCGGGTCTCGCGCAGCCTGGACAGCCCGGCCTACGTGATCTACACCTCCGGGTCGACGGGGCGGCCCAAGGGCGTCGTGGTCTCGCACCGCGGCATCGCGAGCCTCGCGGCGAACCAGGCGCAGCGCTACGACGCCGGACCGGGAAGCCGGGTGGTCCAGTTCGTCTCACCGAGCTTCGACGTGAGCGTGTCCGAGCTGGCACTGGCGCTGCTCTCCGGCGGATGCCTGGTCATCCCGCCGAAGACCCTCGCGGAGCAGCGCCTGGCGACCTTCCTCGCCGAGCGCCGCATCACCCACATCCACATCCCGCCGTCGGTGCTGGCCGGGGTGCCTCGGGTACGGCTGCCGGACCTGCGCGTCGTGGTCACCGGCGCGGAGTCCAGCCCTCCGGAGCTCATCGCCTTCTGGTCCACCGGCCGCCGGATGATCAATGCGTACGGTCCGACCGAGGCCACTGTGGACGTCGCCTCCTGGATCTGCGAACCGGGTTCGGACCAGCCGGTCCCGATCGGCTCGCCCATCGCCAACGCGCGCGTGTACGTGCTCGACAGCGGCCTGCGACCGGTCCCGCCGGGTGTGGTCGGAGAGCTGTACACGGCCGGTTTCGGCCTGGCACGGGGATATCTGCGTCGTCCCGGCCTGACGGCGGAGCGCTTCGTGGCCTCGCCGTTCGCGCCGGGGGAGCGGATGTACCGCACCGGCGACCTCGTCCGCTGGCGCGCGCAGGGCCACCTGGAGTTCGTCGGCCGCGTCGACAACCAGGTCAAGATCCGCGGCCTGCGCATCGAGCTGGGCGAGGTGGAGGCGGCGGTCGCCGCGCACCCCAGCGTCGCCCAGGCGGCGGTCGTCGTCCGCGAGGATCGCCCCGGAGACAAGCGACTCGTCGGCTACGTCGTCCTGACGGAGAACGTGACCGGCTCCGAGCTGCGCGCTCACGTTGCCGAGTCGGTCCCCGCGCACATGGTGCCGTCGGTGTTGGTGACGCTGGAGGCGCTCCCGTTGACCCCCAACGGCAAGGTGGACCACCGAGCGCTTCCCGTTCCAGGCGCCGTCGCGGCCGACGAGGGGCGCGGGCCGCGTTCGCTGCGCGAAGAGGTCCTTTGTGGACTGTTCGCGGAGGTCTTGGAGCTGCCCAAGGTGAGCATCGACGCGAACTTCTTCGAGCTCGGCGGGCACTCGCTGCTGGCGATGCGCTTGACGAGCCGGATCGCCGATGTGCTCGGCCAGGAGATCGCGGTGCGCGTGCTGTTCGAAGCCGCGACGGTGGCGGAGCTTGCGATGCGCCTCGACGGCGTGGTGGACGAGACCAGCCCGCTGCTTCCCCTGCGTACCAAGGGAGACCGCGCGCCGCTGTTCTGCGCCCACCCGTCACTGGGGCTGAGCTGGTGCTACTCCGGGCTCGTCCAGCGGCTCGACGACAGTTACCCGGTCTACGGGCTCCAGGCGCGTGGCCTGGACGGCTCCGGTGAGCTGCCCGAGTCGCTGGAAGACATGGCGCGGGACTACATCGAGCAGATGCGCACGGTCCAGCCGCACGGCCCGTACCACCTGCTCGGCTACTCGATCGGCGGCAACATCGTGCACGCGATCGCCACGGCGTTGCAGGAGCAGGGCGAGGAGGTCGGGCTGCTCGCCGTGCTCGACGCCAGGCCCGGCGACCCGGCCCAGCCGGGCCCGATCGAGACGCAGCGCCCGCTGACCGCGAAGGACGTGCTGGCGCGGATGAGCGAGGACGCGGGCGGCGAGCGCACCGACGACGAGGACCGCCAGCGGGAGAAGGCGATGAGCCTGCTCGCCGAGGCGATGGGCGGCAGCGCGGACCCGCACCAGCTCAACGTGATGATCAACAGCATCCGCGTGGTGACGGGCCACCGCCCGGCGGCGTTCAAGGGCGATCTGACCCTGATCGTCTCCGACCAGGGCGGCGAGGTCCTCGAACGCGCATGGGCGCCCTACGTCGGCGGCGAGGTCGAGGTCACCACCATCGACTGCGGTCACCACGACCTGCTGCTGCCCGGCCCGCTCGCCCGGATCTGCGAGGTGGTCGCGGACCGGATCACCTGAGACCCCTCCGGCAGGAACGGCAGCGAGGGTCCTGCCGGAGGCCCAGGTGCGCCTGGTCCTGGCTGGCGCCGTTGGGGTTTTCGCGTTTTGTAGGCATCTTGCGCGAAAGAGCGCTCCCATGTCGCATTAAGAGGGTGTCTCGTTTGGGTCTGATGGGATTCTTCGGCATGATCGTTGCTCGTGGATG
>NZ_JBHLZU010000001.1:0-89604 GCF_042429765.1 Allokutzneria oryzae
GGTGAGGGCGCCAGAGGGTGGTGGGTGAGGGCGCCAGAGGGTGGTGGGTGAGGGCGCCAGGGGGGTGGTGGGTGAGGGCGCCAGGGGGGTGGTGGGTGAGGGGGCGTTGCCACGTGCAGGACACGGTCTGGCAGCACCGCCACGGTCAGCGACACGATCGTGATCATCCGCGCGCGGCCGGAACGGGGCGACTGCGGCCGGAGCGGGGCGGGTACGACCGAGGCGAGGACGGCCGGAACGGGGCCAGCTGAGGCGGGTATGGCTGAGGCGGGGTACGACCGGAACGGGTACGGCCGGAACGGGACGGCTGAGGCGGGTATGGCTGAGGCGGGGTTCGGCCGCGACGGGTTCGGCCGGAACGGGACGGCCGGGGTGGTACGGCCCCTGCGGGCCGGGCTGCCGCGACCACCCGCGGCCACCAGGTGCGGTCGTGCCTGGGATTCTCCACCGGCCACTCCCACCGAACAGGCGGCTCCGCGGCCGGACACCGGGGATTCACGTGAGCACGGAACCGGACTCGTGCCTCTCGCGAACAAAGTGCTCATGAGGTGAGCACTTTGACGTCGACGATGGGACTCACCGCCTTCGAGAGAGGACAACGCGAATGCCGCGAGAAATGGACGTCATCGCCTTCGCCGACGCCGCCGAGTGGGAGTCCTGGCTCGCCGACAACCACGGGCGAACGGACGAAGCCTGGCTCAAGATCGCCAAGAAGGGCTCCGGCAGGACCTCGGTCACGCTGACCGAAGCCCTCGACGTCGCGCTGTGCTACGGCTGGATCGACAGCCACCGCAGGGGCTACGACCAGGACCACTACCTCCAGCGGTACTCGCCCCGCCGGCCGGGCGGCTCCTGGTCGCAGGTCAACGTCGGCAAGGTCGAGGCGCTCATCGCCGCGGGCCGCGTGCGCGCCCCCGGCCTCGCGGTGATCAACGCCGCGAAGGCCGACGGCCGGTGGGACGCCGCGTACCAAGCGCAGCGCGACGCCACCGTCCCGGACGACCTGGCGAACGCGTTGGCGCACAACGAAAAGGCACGAGCACGCTTCGAACTCCTCGGCAAGACGCACCAGTACGGCCTGTTCCTGCCCCTCATAAAGGCGAAGACGCCAGCGGGCCGCGCCACCCAACTCCGGCGGATCATCGCATCGCTGACAGCACCTGAGCTCACCCCTGCCGGTCACCCGGCTCGTCCCAGCTGACGGTCAACCCGGCGTCGTCGGCACCGACGTGGATGACCGCGCCGTCGCCGACGGCACCGCTGATGAGGGCACGGCCGATGCGGGTCTCCACCTCACGCGCGATGAAGCGGCGCAGCGGGCGGGCTCCGTAGACCGGGTCGAAGCCCCGCCGCGCGATGAGCTGACGGGCCTCGTCGGTGAGGCGGAGGGTCATCCGCCGCTCGGCCAGGCGGCTGCGCAGGTCGTCGAACATCAGCTCCACGATGCGTTCGACGTCCGCCATGGTCAGCGGGGTGAAGAGCACGACGTCGTCGACCCGGTTGAGGAACTCCGGCCGGAAGCGCGTGCGCAGCTCGGCCATCACCTCGGCCCGCGCGTCCGGGGTGAGGCCGTCGAGCAGGCGGTGGGAACCGATGTTGGACGTCATGATGACCACGGTGTTGCGGAAGTCGACGGTGTGGCCCTGGGCGTCGGTGAGGCGGCCGTCGTCGAGCACCTGCAGCAGCGTGTTGAACACGTCGCTGTGCGCCTTCTCGATCTCGTCGAAGAGCACGACGGAGTACGGCTTGCGGCGCACGGCCTCGGTGAGCTGGCCGCCCTCCTCGTAACCGACGTAGCCGGGTGGAGCCCCGACCAGGCGGCTGACGGTGTGGCGTTCCTGGTACTCGCTCATGTCGAGCCGGACCATGTTGTCCTCGGAGTCGAACAACGCCGCGGCCAGCGCCTTGGCCAGCTCGGTCTTGCCGACCCCGGTGGGGCCGAGGAAGACGAACGACCCGATCGGCCGACGGGGGTCCTTGACGCCCGAGCGCGCCCGGATGACCGCGTCGGCCACCAGCGTGACGGCGTCGTCCTGGCCGACGACCCTCTCGTGCAGGATCTCGTCCAGGCGCAGCAGCTTCTCCCGCTCGCCCTCTTGGAGGCGGGCAACGGGGACTCCGGTCCACCGCGACACGACGACCGCGATCTCCTCGGCGGTGACCACCTCGCGCAACAGGCGGTGTTCTCCCTGTTTCGCGGCCAGCCGCTCCTCCTCGGCGCGCAGCCGTCGCCGCAGGTCGGGAAGTCGGCCGTGCCGCAGCTCGGCGGCGCGGTCGAGGTCGTAGTCGCGCTCGGCCCGCTCTGCCTCCAGCCGCACCTGTTCGTTCTCCCGGCGCAGCGACTGGACCTTGCGCAGCGCGCTGCGTTCGGCCTCCCACTGAGCGCGCATCGCGTCGGCTTCGGCGCGCAGGTCGGCGAGCTCCTTGCGCAGGTCCGCCAAGCGGGCCTGCCCCGCGGGGTCGGACTCCCGGGTCAGGGCGGCTTCCTCGATCTCCACGCGCATCACCCGCCGGGTGAGCTCGTCCAGCTCGGCGGGCATGGAGTCGATCTCGGTGCGCAGCATCGCGCAGGCCTCGTCGACCAGGTCGATCGCCTTGTCCGGCAGGAACCTGTCGGCGATGTAGCGGCGGCTCAGCGTCACCGCCGCCACCAAGGCGCTGTCCTGGATCTTCACCCCGTGGAAGATCTCCAGGCGCTCGCGCAGGCCACGCAGGATCGAGAGCGTGTCGGCCTCGTCCGGCTCCTCAACCAGAACCGGCTGGAAGCGCCGCTCCAGCGCGGCGTCGGACTCGACGCGCTTGCGGTACTCCTGCACCGTGGTCGCGCCGATCATGTGCAGCTCTCCGCGCGCGAGCATCGGCTTCAGCATGTTCCCGGCGTCCAAGGCGCCTTCGGCCGCGCCCGTGCCGACCACGGTGTGCAGCTCGTCGACGAACAGCAGGATCCGGCCCTCCGCTGCGCTGACCTCGTTGAGCACGGCCTTGAGCCGCTCCTCGAACTCGCCCCGGTACTTCGCTCCGGCGACCAGGGAACCCATGTCCAGCGCGAAGATCGTCTTCTCGCGCAGCCCTTCCGGCACGTCGCCGTGGTTGACGCGCTGGGCGAGCCCCTCGACGATGGCGGTCTTGCCGACGCCGGGATCGCCGATGAGCACGGGGTTGTTCTTGCTCTTGCGGGACAGGATCTGGATCACACGGCGGATCTCGGCGTCGCGGCCGATGACCGGGTCGAGCCTGCCCGCCGCGGCGTCGGCGACCAGGTCGCGCCCGTACTTCTCCAGTGCCTCGTAAGCGACCTCGGGCATCGCCGAGGTGACCCGCTGGTTGCCCCGGACCGCGGTGAGCGCCCGGAGGAACCGGTCCCGGGTCAGGCCGTGCTCGTGCAGCGCCCGGCCCGCCGCGGTGGTGCCGCCCTCCTCGACCAGGGCGATCGCCAGGTGCTCCACCGACACGTACTCGTCCTTGAGCCGCTTGGCCTCCCGCCCTGCCGCGTCCAGCAGGCGGGCCAGGCGCTGGGTGAGGAAGACCTGGCCGGGCGGCGCGCCGGGTCCGGAGACCTTCGGCCGCCTGGCCAGCTCGGCCTCCACCGCCCCGCGCACCGCGTCCGGGTCGGCGCCCGCTCCCTCCAGCAGCCGGGGCACCAGCCCCTCCGGGTCCTCCAGCAGCGCCAGCAGCAGGTGCTCGCCGTCAGCCTCGGTGTGCCCGAACCGCAGTGCCCGGGTCTGCGCGTCGCGCAGCGCCTGCTGGGACTTGCGGGTCAGGTTCTCGGTGTCCACGGTCGGCCTCCGGGTCGTCGTTGTCCGTGCCGCAGCGCGTGCTCCAGCTCGGCCACCCGGTCCAGCAGGTCGAGCACCAGGCCCAGGGCGGCGTAGTTGACGGAGAAGGCGGCCCGCAGCCGCTGGATCCTGGCGAGCCTGGCCAGCTCCGCCGGGGTGAACCACAGCCCGCCCGTCCGGTCGCGGTCGGCGTCGAGCAGCCCGAGGGCGACCAGGCGCAGGACCAGCTTCGGGTGGGTGTCGGCGGCGCGGGCGAAGGCTTCCAGGTCCAGCAGGCCGAGCCGCTGGGCGCGGTACCTGGTCAGGGCGTGGCTCATCGCCGCCTCCTCGCCGACGCGGTGTCGCGGGGGTCGAACGCGGAGACCGCGGCCAGCTCGGTGAACAGCTGCCGTTCTGCGGCGGAGAGCTTGTCCGGCACCATGATCCGAGCCTCGGCGTAGAGGTCGCCCGGCCTGCCCCGTGGGTTGGGCAGCCCCTGACCGCGCAGCCGCAGCCGCCGCCCGCTCGATGTTCCCGGCGGCACCTTGACGGTGGACTGGCCGCCAGGGGTGTCCAGCGCGACGGTGGTCCCCAGTGCCGCCGCCCACGGCGTCAGGGGCAGGTCCACCAGCAGGTCGCGGTCCTCGACCCGGTAGCGGTCGTGCGGGGCCAGCCGCACGACCAGGTACAGGTCACCCGCCTGGGCGTTGCCGGTACCGCGCGCACCCTGCCCGGCCAACCTGATCCGCTGTCCGCCGGTGACCCCGGCGGGGATGGTGACCCGCAGGGTGCGCGGCCCGCCGGGCCCGGGGAGGGTGATCGAGCGCTGACCGCCGCGAAACGCCTCCTCCACGGTCAGCTCCACCTCGGCCTCCTGGTCCGCGCCACGCATCGGGCTCCGCCGGGCCCGGCCGAAGATCTCGCCGAACAGGTCCTCGACATCGAAGCCCGCGCCGGTCCGGACGCGGTGGCCACCGGTTCCCGACCGCGCGCGGGCACGTCGCCACGCTTCGGGGTCGGCGTCCTCCCGCACCTGCCGGAAGTCCGGCCCGAACGCGTCGTAGCGTCCTCGCAGCGCGGGGTCGGACAACACTTGGTACGCCTCGGAGATCTCCTTGAACCGCTCCTCCGCGTTCGGGTCCTTGTTCACGTCGGGGTGGTAGCGGCGGGCGAGCGTCCGGTAGGCGCGCTGGATCTCCTCCTGGCCGGCGCCTCGGGAGACCCCGAGCGCCTCGTAGAAGTCGCTCACGGCCACGACGCTCACCTCCCGCGCTCGCCGTCATCCGTCTCACCACCCCCTGGCGGCTCGGCTGGTTCCGGCGGGGTCGCCACGACCACCGAGGCCGGGCGCAGCTGCCACTCGCCCTGGCCGTACCCGGGGCGCAGCACGGCCACCACGGTGCCGGGCGGAGCGTGCGCGTCCGGGGTGCTCGACACCGCCTCGTGCCGTACCGGGTCGAACTCGGCACCGTGGTCCTCGCGGCGCGGGAAACCCAGGCGCGCCAACACTGTCAGCGCCTGGTCGCGGATCCCCCGCACGCCCTCCACGATCGAGGCCGGGTCGGCGTCGGCGTGCTGGAGCGCCAGGTCCAGGTTGTCCACCACCGGCAACCACGCCGCCGCCACCTCGCCGCGTTCCCGCCACCGTTGCCGCTCGGCCTCACCGACCGTCCGCTTGCGGAGGTTGTCCAGCTCCGCCGCGGTCCGTCGCCACTGGTCCTCCAGCCGCGCCACCTGCGCCCGCAGCTCGGCCATCTCGTCGTCGGCGTCGGAGCCGGCCGCACGCTCGTCGTGCTCAGCCATTGGTGAACTCGGCGTCGATCACGTCGTCCGCACCGGTCGGGCGTGACGAACCGCCCTCTCCCTCAGCTGTCCTGCCGGCGCTGTCCAGGCCGTGCGCGAGCTGCTGAAGCTCGGAGGTCAGCGACCGCAACCGGTCCAGCGCGGCGTTGTCGTCCTTGATCGCCTGGTGGGCCTCGCCGACGAGCATCTCGGCACGGGCCTTGTCGTGCTCCGGCACCGCGTCACCGCGCTCGCGGACGCGCTTGTCCACCTGGTAGGCCGCCGTGTCCAGCGCGTTGCGGGCATCGACCAGCTCCCGGATCCGGGCGTCCTCGTCGCGGTGCCGCTCCGCGTCGGCGACCATCCGCTCGACCTCGCTCTGGTCGAGGTTGGAACTCTCGCTGATGGTGATGCGCTGCTCGGCGCCGGTGGACTTGTCCCTGGCGGAGACGTCGAGGATGCCGTTGGCGTCGATGTCGTAGGTGACCTCGATCTGCGGCACACCGCGTGGCGCGGCGCGGACGTTCTCCAGCCGGAACCGGCCGAGCACGCGGTTGTCCGCCGCGCGTTCCCGCTCCCCCTGCAACACCACGACGTCCACGGCGTCCTGGTTGTCCTCGGCGGTGGAGAAGATCTCGCTGCGCCTGGCGGGGATCGTGGTGTTGCGGTCGAGCACCTTGGTCATCACCCCGCCCAGGGTCTCCACGCCCAGCGACAGCGGCGTGACGTCCAGCAGCACGACGTCGGACACCTCGCCCTTGAGCACCGCGGCCTGCAGTGCCGCGCCCAGCGCGACGACCTCGTCCGGGTTGACCGTCATGTTGGGTTCCTTGCCGCCGGTCAACCGGCGCACCAGCTTCTGCACGGCGGGAACCCGGGTCGAGCCGCCGACCAGGATGACCTCGTCGATGTCGTCGGCCGTGACCTTCGCGTCGGACATCGCCTGCCGCACCGGACCGAGGCAGCGCTGCACCAGGTCGGCGGTGAGCTGGTCGAAGGTCGAGCGCATCAGCGTGGTGTTGAGGTGTTTCGGCCCGCTCGCGTCGGCGGTGACGAACGGCAGGTTGACCGTGGTCTGGGTGACCGAGGACAACTCGACCTTGGCCTTCTCCGCCGCCTCGAACAACCGTTGCAGCGCCTGGGGATCACGACGCAGGTCGATGCCGTTGTCCTTCCGGAACTCGTCGGCCAGGTGGTCGACGACCCGCCGGTCGAAGTCGTCGCCGCCCAGGTGGGTGTCCCCCGCCGTGGCGCGGACCTCGACCACGCCGTCGCCCACGTCGAGCAGGCTCACGTCGAAGGTGCCGCCACCCAGGTCGAACACCAGCACCGTCTCGTGGCCCTTCTTGTCCAGCCCGTACGCCAGTGCCGCCGCGGTCGGCTCGTTGATGATCCGCAGCACGGTCAAGCCCGCGATCTTCCCCGCGTCCTTGGTGGCCTGCCGCTGCGCGTCGTTGAAGTACGCGGGCACCGTGACGACCGCCTCGGTCACCCGCTCGCCGAGGAACTTCGAGGCGTCGTCGGCCAGCTTGCGCAGCACCGCGGCGGAGATCTCCTCCGGCGCGTACTGCTTTCCCCTGATCTGGAACCGCACCGCGTCCTGCGGCCCCGGCACCACGTCGTAGGACACCGTGTCCTTCTCGCTGCTGACCTCGTCGAAGCGGCGGCCGATGAAGCGCTTCGCCGAGGAGATCGTGGCCTTGGGGTTCAGGATCGCCTGGCGCCGCGCGAGCTGGCCCACCAGCCGCTCGCCGTCCTCGGTGAAGGCCACCACTGAGGGGGTCGTGCGCGCGCCCTCGCTGTTGGGAACCACCGTCGGCTGGCCACCTTCGGTCGTGGCGATCACCGAGTTGGTGGTTCCCAGGTCAATACCGACTGCCTTGGCCATCACAGCCTCCCCTGTGATCGATCACGGTCGGTCCGTCAGCAACATCTCGTTGGCCCGCTGGGCCAGCACCGGGTCGACCAGCACCTCGTAGCGGTCGGCGAGCAGCTGCTTGGACGAGATGAAGTCCCTGCGGCCGCCGGTGAAGGCGTGCGCCACCAGCCCGAACACCGCCCCGGCGACAGCACCCCACAGCAGCGCCGACAGGATCGTGGTCAGCCACCACCAGACGCTGGTGGTGAACACCGCGACGAACACTCCGAACAACAGGCCGAACCACGCTCCTGCCGCCGCACCCATCCCGGCCGCCCTCGGGTAGGTCAACCGACCGAGCACGTGCTCGACCAACCGCAGCCCAACGCCGACGATCTTGGTCTTCTCGACGGGGAACCCGCTGTCGGACAACGAGTCCACGGCCCTCTCGGCCCCGTCGTAGCTGTCGAAGGTGGCGACGGCCACCATGTCCCGCACATCCATCGGTGCTCTCGCCATTACCTCTCCCCTCGTCACGGCGCGGAAGCGCTTCTCGCGGGGACAACGGACACCGATGGGCTACCCCCACCGCCCCCCGTAAACCCCCACTCCCCGCACCTCCTTCCCCACCCAAATACCTTGCCCCACAAAGACATCCGCACCCCACCCCGCCATTCGCGGGCTTATGGACGCATCTGGGGGCGCCAGGAGGTCCATAAGCCCGCGAATGGCCGTATTAGGGCAGGGAGGGGAAGTGGGTTTCGTCTACATAGGTCTGGAAGGGTTTTGGGGCGCGGCCTGTCACCTGTCGGACGGCGTCTGTGGGGGTGGAGTCGCCTTGCGCGCGCAACGCTTCGAAGGCGCGCGCGTCGGCCAGGACCTGCTCGCGGGGCAGACCCAGCGCCGTCATCGTGGCGATGTAGTCCTCGCTCTCGCCGCGGAAGGTCAGCTCGCGGCCGACCGCTTTGCCGATCATGCCAAGCGCCTCGGCGAAGGACAGGGCCTCCGGCCCGGTCACCTCGTAGCTGCGTCCGGCATGGCCGTCCTGGGTCAGCGCCGCGACCGCCACCGCCGCGATGTCGTCGGCGTCCACGAAGGCCTGGCGGACGTCGCCGAGGGGGACGGCCAGCTCCCCCGCCGCGACCGCCGCCTGGAACACGCCCTCGTCGAAGTTCTGGTTGAACCAGTTGGGGCGCAAGATCGTCCAGTCCACGCCGGACTCGGCGACCACGCGCTCCGCCGCCATCAGCCGCTCGTCGCCCATCACCTCGATCGCCATGCTGGACAGCAGCACCATGCGCCGCACACCGCCGTCCACGGCGCACCGGACGAAGTCGGGATCAACCGGCAGCTCGTGCGGCGCCATCAGGTACATGCCGTAGGCTCCGGCGACCGCGGGCTGCCACGTGCTCTTGTCGGCCCAGTCGAAGCGCACGTCAGCGGTGCGCGAGGCAGCGCGCACCGGATGCCCCGCCGCCCGCAGCCGCGCGGCCACTCGACGGCCTGTCGAGCCGGTCGCGCCGAGGACGAGTGTCGGTCTGCCAGTCGCGTCAGTCATGCCCCACTGGTAACACCGACCCCTGACACTCGACGCCCGAACCGACGCGCATCCCCCAAGCGACGCGCCGGGCGCGTGGGTAACGACCTACTCGCTGTCCTCCGACGCGCGCTCCAGCCCACGCGTGCGCGTGGGTTGCTGTCTCGTCCAACCGCGGAGGCTGCGGCGTAACTAGCATTTGAATCACGTTGCCAGGCCCGGCCATCACGATTCCTGCCTGCGCCATTATCACCGTCGCGTGACCGGCGGTGAATCAGCTTTCGGAGGGTTCTTGATGCTGAAAAGCATTGTTGTCGTCGGCGGTGGAACATCGGGGTGGATGACGGCCTCGTACCTGAGCGCCGCGTTCGGCGACCGGATTTCGGTGACCGTGGTGGAATCTGCCCGAGTCGGCACCATCGGCGTCGGTGAGGCCACGTTCAGCACCGTTCGGCACTTCTTCGAGTACCTCGGTCTTTCCGAGCAGGACTGGATGCCCGCGTGCAACGCCACCTACAAGCTCGCCATTCGGTTCGAGAACTGGCGTGAGCAGGGACACCACTTCTACCACCCCTTCGAGCGGCAGCGCGTCGTCGACGGTTTCAACCTCACTGACTGGTGGCTGCGCGAGCCGAGGTCGGACCGCTTCGACAAGGACTGCTTCCTGGTCGGCACGCTGTGCGACAACCTCAAGTCGCCGCGCCACCTCGACGGCTCCCTGTTCGAGAAGGGGCTCGGCGAGCAGCAGCACGCCTACCGCACCACGCTGTCCGAGCAGACCACCCAGTTCCCCTACGCCTACCACTTCGACGCGTCGCTGGTTGCGGACTACCTGCGGGACTACGCGGTCGCGCGCGGCGTGAAGCACGTGGTGGACGACGTGGTCGACGTGGCACAGGACGAGCGCGGGTGGATCACGCACGTGACCACGCGCGAGCGCGGTGACCTGGCCGGGGACCTGTTCGTGGACTGCACCGGCTTCCGCAGCCTGCTGATGGCGAAGACGCTCGGCGAGCCGTTCGAGTCCTACCAGAGCACCCTGCCCAACGACAGCGCCGTCGCGCTGCGGGTGCCCCTGGACATGGAGCGCAAGGGCCTGCGCCCGTGCACGACGGCCACCGCGCAGGAGGCGGGCTGGATCTGGACGATCCCGCTGTTCGACCGCATCGGCACCGGCTACGTCTACGCCAGCGACTACAGCACCCCGGAGCAGGCCGAGCAGCGGCTGCGCGAGTTCGTGGGACCGGCTTCCGAGGGCCTTGAGGCCAACCACATCAAGATGCGGATCGGCCGCAGCCGGCGGCACTGGGTGAACAACTGCGTGGCGATCGGTTTGTCGAGCGGATTCGTCGAGCCGCTGGAGTCGACCGGAATCTTCTTCATCCAGAATGCGATCGAGCAGCTGGTGAAGCACTTCCCCGACTCGAACTGGGACGAGGGTCTGCGCAACACCTACAACACGTTGATCAGCCGCTGCATGGACGGCGTCCGGGAATTCCTGGTGATGCACTACTACGCGGCGAAGCGGCAGGACAACGAGTACTGGAAGGACACGAAGAAGCGGCCCCTTCCGGACGGGCTCGCCGAGCGGCTTGAGCGCTGGCAGACCCGTATTCCGGACTCCGAGTCGATTTACCCGTACTACCACGGGTTCGAGTCCTATTCCTACGTGTGCATGCTGCTCGGGCTCGGCGGAGTCCCGTTGAAGGCATCGCCCGCGCTGAACCTGATGGACCCGTCGTCCGCTGAGCGGGAGTTCACCCTGCTCGCCGACCAGGCACGCGACCTGGAGCGGTCGCTGCCGACGCAGTACGAGTACTTCGCCCAGTTCCACTGACCGTCCGACTGACCACCTCACTGACTTCACCGATGACGACAGGGGCCGGGATGACTCTCCTCAACGGCGTGCACCTGATCGCGCTGCTGGGCGTGCTGTACCTGGTCGCGGCGGCGGGCCGGGCGGTGGCGAAGCTGCTCCGCCTGCCGTCGGTGATCGGGGAGATCGCGCTGAGCCTGCTGCTGGGCCCGGTGCTGCTCGCCGCGGCCGGGCCCGAGGTGTTCGCCGCGGTGCTGCCCAAGGACCTGACCGGGGTGCTGCACGAGGTCGGCGACGCGGGCCTGGTGCTGTTCCTGGTCGGCATCGTCTACCACCTCGACCACGGCTCCGGCGGCCTGCGGGGCAGGACGGTCCGGCGGATCACGGCGGGCTCGTTCCTGCTGCCGCTGGTGACCGGCATGGTGTTCGCGGGCTGGGTGGTCTGGCTGGCTCCGGAGGAGCTGCGCGGCAGCGCGTCGCCGCCCGCGCTGGTGCTGATGCTCGCGGTGGCGATGAGCGTCACGGCGGTCCCCGTGCTGGCGCGGATCATCGAGGACCGCGACGCGGACCTCGGTGGCGCGGGCACGCTGGCGATGATGGCGTCGATGCTGATCGACACGCTGGCGTGGCTGCTGCTGGCCGTGGCGCTCGGCTTGGCGGCGGGCGGCATCGGCGGGGTGGTCGGGGCGTTCGTGGCCATCGCGGTCGGCGGCGTCCTCGCCTACGCCGGGCACCGGGGCCTGTCGGCGCGGCGGGCGGGCACGTTCTGCGCGAGCAACCTGCGCACGACCGCGCTCGTGGTCGGCGTCCTCGCCCTGGCGGCGGGAGCGGGGGCGCGCTGGGCCGGGCTGACCGCGATCTTCGGCGCGTTCCTGGTCGGCATGATGATCCCCAAGGGCGGCGGATGGCCGAGCGTGGTCACGCTGGTCAGCCGGATCGGCCGGGGCCTGGTGCCGGTGTTCTTCGTGGTGGCGGGCGTGACGCTGTCCACCGGCGGGCTCGGCGGGATGCCGTGGGGCGCCGCGCTGCTGGCGACCGGGCTCGCGGTCGTCGGCAAGATCGGCGGCGGCTATCTCGGCGCTCGGTGGGCGGGTGAGGACAGGGTGACCGGCCTGCGGGTCGGCGTGCTGGTCAACACCAGGGGCCTCACCGAGATCGTGGTGCTCCAGGTCGGCTACACGGCGGGCCTGCTCACCCCGGGGCTGTTCGTGGCGTTGCTGGTGATGGCGTTGACCACCACCGCGCTCACCGGGCCGTTGCTCGACCTCATCGACCACCGCGCGGCGCGCGCGAAGCCGCTGGCGCGACAAGGGGGTGCGCTGTGAACACGTCCTACGAAGTGACCTCGACCGGGTTCCGGTCCCTGATGGCGGGTTTCCCGACCGGCGTCGCCGTGCTCACCACGAACGACCTCGACGGCACACCGTGGGGTATGACGTGCTCGTCGGTGTGCAGCGTTTCCCTTGAGCCACCAACGCTTCTGGTGTGCGTCCGCAACGGCAGCCCGACGCTCGGAGCGATGCTGCGACAGGGCACGTTCGCGGTGAACCTGCTGCACGACGGCGCGAGGCCGACCGCGGAGCTGTTCGCCTCCGGCGATCCGGAGCGCTTCGACCGGGTCCAGTGGGCGCACGGCCCGTCCCACGGCGGCCCGCACCTCGTCGACGACGCGCACGCGGTCGCCGACTGCCGCGTCAGCAGGACGCAGACCGTCGGCGACCACATCGTGGTCTTCGGCGAGGTCTTCACCGTCACGCACCAGTCCGGCCCGCACCCGTTGCTGTACGGGATGCGCCAGTACGCGGCGTGGCCCGCGAGCTGACTCGCGGGCCACGTCCGCTCCTTTCGCTCCCCCAGCCCGCGATCAGCGGTCGGCGAGGATCCACTCACTCGCCACCCTGATCGCGGGCGCCTGCCATTCCCGGCTCTGCGGTCCGTCGATCTCCACCAGCCGGTGCTCGCACGTCAGAGCCGCGTCCGCCGCGCGCGAGGACTCGACCGGCACCGTGGTCGGCCCGGTCCCGTGCACGATCAGCGTCGGCGCGGCGATCACGTTGAGCACACCGCGCGGCTGGAGCCAGAACACCTCGTTGAGCATCGCCCTGCCCACGGCGAAGGTCGGGGAGAGCTCCACGCGGCCGGAGGCCAGCAGCTGCCGCCCCGCCAGCTCGTCCATGACGTCCCCGGTCCACGTGGGCTGCGCGTCGACGAAGTGCTCCTTGTAGTCGATCAGCGGGTTGAGCAGCACCAACCGGGAGACCTCCGCTCCCTTGCGCGCGGCGTACCCGGCGGCGACACCGCCGGTCAGCCCGGTGGCGAGCAGGGTGACGGCCGCTCCGCCGAACCGCTCGCGCAGGTGCGCGAGCCCGGAGCTGATCGTGTTCAGCAGCCCGGACAGGCTCAGCTCCTCCTGGCTGCCCTCGCTCTCCCCGTGCCCCGGCAGGTCGAAGCGCAGGCTGGCGACGCCCTGTTCGGCCAGCTCGGCGGCCAGCCGGGTGTAGAAGCCGCCCTGCTCCCGCGTGGCGCCCTCGCCGTGCAGCAGCAGCACCGCGCGCTCCGGACTCGGTCCGGGGGTGGTCACCGTGCCCGCCAGGCGCAGGCCGTCGTGCGTGCGCACGGTGGTGAGCTTCTGGGTCTCTGCGGTCAGGGGCATCACGGACTCCCGTCATGGAGCGGCTTGAGGGCGCCAGTGTCGCTTTCGGACGATCCCGACCTACGCGCGTGCGGGAGATCCTGTTGCCTCGCGTGGTGTGAAGCCCGCTCGGGGAGGCGACCGAGTGGGGTGCGGACGCGGCAAACCGTCAACCGGGGGCCGTCTCTGGGGATGTGTGCGAACACCGGGGCTGACCAGGATGAGTGCTGGACCGTCCACGGCCCCGTTCGACCCGCCTCTGCCGAAGGAGTCCGGTGCACACCAACGTCCTCGCCGGCGCACAGCGCTGGCACACGCAGCAGAAACCGAAGCGGGTCACCGTCATCGGCGCGGGCGTCGCCGGCCTGGTCGCCGCGCACGAGCTGGAGCGGCTCGGCCACAGCGTGCAGGTCCTGGAGTCGCGCCTCGCGGTCGGCGGCCGGGTCCGCACCCACGGCTTCGCCGGTCGCGCCAACGGGCCGCTCGCCGAGCTCGGCGCGATGCGGATCCCCGCATCGCACAACCGGACCATGCAGTGGATCGACCTGCTCGGCCTGAGCGACCGGGTGCGCCAGTTCCGCACGCTGTTCTCCGACGACGCCAGCTTCCTGGAGACCCCGGCCGGGCACCAGAGGGTGCGCGACGCCTCCCCCGTGCTCGTCGAGGAGTTCCGCAAGGGCCTGCCCCCGGGCACCTCCTACCGCGAGGAGACCGTGCTGTGCGCGGCGTGGCTGACCGCGAGCGTGAACGCGGTCGCCCCCGGCACGTTCCGGCAGAGCCTGCACGCCGATCTCAACACCGAGCTGCTGGACCTGCTCGACGGCATCGACGTGCGGCCGTTCATCGTCAGCGGCTCCGCAGAGCGCATCGACCTCAACCGGTTCTTCGCCAACAACGCGGGATTCGCCGCGCGGAGCCGGTTGCAGCACTTCTTCGACGACATCATCACCGAGACCTCCTCGGCGTTGTTCCGGCTCGAAGGCGGCATGGACCAGATCGCCCGGCGACTGGCGGAGCGGCTGCGCGGGCCGATCCACCGGGGGCGCAAGGTGGTCGGGCTGCACGTGCGCGACGACGGCGTGGTCGTGGAGGTGCAGCGCGGCCTGGCGACCGTGGCCAGCCACTGCGACTACGTGCTGTGCACCGCGCCGTTCTCGGTGCTGCGCAGGATGCGGCTCAGCGGCTTCGACGACGACAAGACCGCGACCGTGCACGACATGCAGTACTGGCCCGCGACGAAGATCGCCGTGCACTGCCGCGAGGCGTTCTGGGAGCGCGACGGCATCAGCGGCG
The DNA here is from genome assembly GCF_042429765.1 of Allokutzneria oryzae. Lineage (NCBI taxonomy): Bacteria > Bacillati > Actinomycetota > Actinomycetes > Pseudonocardiales > Pseudonocardiaceae > Allokutzneria > Allokutzneria oryzae. The sequence goes on from NZ_JBHLZU010000001.1 coordinate 14,674, forward strand.
GCGGCTCGTTCAGCGGCGGCCTGGTGCGCCAGACCTACTACCCGCCGGTGGAGAGCGACCCCCGGCTCGGCGCGGCGCTGCTGGCCAGCTACACCATCGGCCCGGACGCGGACGCGCTCGGCCAGGTGCACCCGGACAAGCGAGCCAGGGTGGTGCTGGAGGAGCTCAGCGCGATCCACCCGGAGCTGTCCCAGCCGGGCATGGTGCTCGACGTCGTGACCCAGGCGTGGGGCGAGGACCCCTCCAGCATGGGCGCGGCGGCGGTGCGCTGGAGCAAGGACGCCACGACCTCCGAGGAGGAGCGCGCGCTCGCGGCGAAGGCCCAGGGCACGTTGTTCTTCGCCGGTGAGCACTGTTCGTCGTACCCCGCGTGGATCGAGGGCGCCATCGAGTCCGGACTCGCGGCGGCGCAGGAGATCCACGCGTGCTCCCCGCTCGCCCGCCCGGTGCGGGCGTCGGGCTACCGCAGGATGCCGGGCGGCGCGGCCTGATGCCCGCAGCAGGAAAGGACAAGCGATGACCTCCCAGCTCACGACCGACGTGCTCATCGTCGGCGGCGGTCCCACCGGCATGGCCACGGCGCTGGAGCTGCGCTCCCGCGGTGTCGGCTTCGTCCTGGTCGAGGCCGGGGACGGCTCGGTCGGCCACCCCAAGGTCAGCAGCATCGGCCCGAGGTCGATGGAGTTCTTCCGGCGGTGGGGGATCTCCGACCGCGTCAGGCACTCCGGCTGGCCGGGCGACCACCCGCTGGACTGCGTGTGGACAACGCGCATCGGCGGCCACGAGCTGTTCCGCCTCAAGCGGCACACCATGGACACCCGCCCCGACTTCCGGCACACCCCGGAGCCGGACGCGATCTGCCCGCAGCACTGGCTCGGCCCGCTGCTGCGCTCGGAGCTGGGCGTGCACCCGGACGGCCCGGTGCGGATGAAGACCCGCATGGAGCGCTTCGCCCAGGACGACGACGGCGTGACCGCGACGATCACCGACCTGGACACGGGCGAGAGCACCGAGGTCCGTTCCCAGTATCTCATCGCCTGCGACGGCACGGGTTCCCCGATCCGCAAGGAATGCGGCATCCCGGCACCGGCGCAGCACGAGACCCAGGTGTTCCGCAACATCCTGTTCCGCGCGCCCGAGCTGCGGGCCCGGCTGGGTGAGCGCAACGCGAACTTCTACTACCTGATGATCTCCTCGGCGCTGCGTTTCCCGTTGCGCGCCTTGGACGGCGAGAGCCTGTACCGCCTGACGGTCGGCCTGCAAGGGCACCCGGAGTCGCTTCAGGACGCGGAGACCTTGGTGCGCAAGGCGATCGCGTTCGAGACTCCGGTGGAGGTGCTCTCCGACAACGAGTGGCACCTGGTGCACCGCGTCGCGTCGGACTTCCGGCACGGCCGGGTCTTCCTCGTCGGCGACTCGGCGCACACCCTGTCGCCGTCGGGCGGTTTCGGCATGAACACCGGGATCTGCGGCGCGGCGGACCTCGGGTGGAAGCTGGCGGCGGAGCTGGCGGGCTGGGCGGGTCCCGGCCTGCTGGACAGCTACACCCTGGAGCGCCAGCCGGTCGCCTTCGAGGGCCTGGAGGAGGCCAACCGCAACCTGGAGCGCGCGATGCGGCGACAGGTCCCCGACGAGCTCAACGACGACACCCCGCAGGGCGAGCTCTTCCGCAACAAGATCAGCGAAGGACTCCAGCGCGGTGGCGTGGCCCGCGAATTCGACGCCCCGGAGATCCACCTCGGCTTCACCTACGCGGGCTCGCCACTGATCGTCCCGGACCCCACCGCGGAGTCCACTGAGGACCGTCGCCCGAACACCCGCCCAGGCTCTCGTGCCCCGCACGCTTGGGTGAAACCCGGCATGTCCACTTTGGACCTATTCGGTGACGGCTTCGTCCTGCTGCGCTTCGCCGAGTCCGCCCGGCTGGAGTCCTTCTCGTCCGCGTTCACCTCGCGCGGCATCCCGTTCAGCTCGATCGCGCTGGACGTGCCCGAGGTGGTCGAGGCGTACGAGCGGCCGTTCGTCCTGGTCCGCCCGGACGGCCACGTCGCGTGGCGCGGCCACGAGCTGCCGGAGTCCGCGGGCGAGATCGCCGACCAGGTGCGCGGCGGTGCGCGATGACGTTGCCCCCCTTCGACCTCCAGGGTTGGGACGCGGCGGACGTGCGCGATCCGTACCCGGTGTACCAGCGGTACCTGGCCGCCTCGCCGGTCCACGCCGTGGACGGGAACTACTACGTCTTCGGCCACGCCGCCGCGTCGAAGGTGTTGTCCAGTCAGGTGTTCGGCCGCCGATCGGGTTCGGGCGGCGGCCCTGTCCCCAGTGGACACTCCGTGCTGCGCACGATGGTGGAGAACTGGCTGGTGTTCCTGGACCCGCCCCGGCACACCGAGCTGCGGGCGGTGCTGAACAAGGAGTTCTCACCGACCGTGGTGAGCAACCTCCGCGAACGGATCACCACGATCGCGAAGGAACTGCTGGCGGAGCTGCCCTCCCAGGGCGCGTTCGACCTGGTGGAGTCCTTCTCGGCTCCGTTCCCGATCCTGGTGATCTCGGAGCTGCTCGGTGTCCCGCGCGACCACTGGGACTGGCTCCGCGGACAGGCGGTCGACCTCCAGGAGGCGAGCAGCAGCCGCGCGGCACGCAACCCCGACGCCCACAAGATCGCCGAAGGAGCCGCGCGGGAGCTGCACGCGTACTTCACCGATCTGGCGCGGCGGCGGCGCGCCGACCCCGGCGTGGACCTGGTGTCGTTGATGGTGTCGGCGCAGACCCGTGGCGAACCGCTGTCGTCCGACGAGATCGTGGCGACGTGCGTGCACCTGATGACCGCGGGGCACGAGACGACGACCAACGTGCTGAGCAAAGCCGTGCTGACCCTGGCGAGCCGTCCGGCCGCTCTGGCGGAGCTGCGGTCTTCCGGGGTCACCCCGGCAGCGGTGGAGGAGCTGACCCGCTTCGACTCCCCCGTGCAGGCGGTGAGCCGCTGGGCCTACGAGGACTCCACTGTGGACGGAGTCCCGATTCCCCGTGGCAGCAAGGTGATGGTGATGCTCGGCGCGGCCAACCGCGACCCCGCGCGCTTCACCGCTCCGGACGAGCTGGTGCTGGACCGCCCGGCGGGCCGCAACGTCAGCTTCGGCCTCGGCATCCACTACTGCCTGGGCGCGAACCTGGCCCGCGCGGAGATCGAGATCGGCCTGAGCCTGCTGCTCGGCGCCCTCGGCGAGTTCACAGTGGACAGTGCGGAGTACCCGTACGACATGGTCTTCCACGGCCCCTCGCACGTGACGGTCAGCCGGGTCTAGCACCCGGCGGGGAACCGGGGCCATGGCCGGCGACATGGCCCCAGTCCCTCCAACCACCCCGGCTAGTGCGCGTCCTGCAAGCCACCCCGATGGCCCGATGCAGCGCCAACCCAGCGCCACACCACCCTGCGCAGTGCCACACCACCCTGCGCCACACCGCCCTGTGCCACACCACCCTGCGCCACACCACCCTGCGCCAGGCCGCCCAGTGCCACGCCGCCCTGTGCCACGCGCCCAGGGACATGCGCACATCGGCTGACACCGCTGGGGTTTCGCGTTTTGTCACCTTGTTGCGCGATAGAGCGCTCTCTTTTCGCATTAAGGTGACATAACGCGAAAAGAGGGAGCGGCCCGCGAGGTGGTGTCGCTACTGACAGGACTCGGCCGCAGCCGGTGGCGGGATCACTCCGAGTAGAAGCTCCGGACCGCCCTGGCGTGCTCGTCGGTGGTGACGTACCCGTCGCCGTTCTCGTCGAGGCGGTGGAAGTTCTGGATGGCCTCCACCTGGCCGACGCCGAAGGCCGTCTGCGAGGTCATCCACTCGTCCAGCGACAGTTTGCCGTCCCCGTCGCGGTCCCCGAGCCGGAAGGCGAACTCCGCCAGCGGGAGGGCGACCTCGTCGACGAAGCCGGGGTGGTTGTACCCGGCCGTCCACTCCTCCAGGCTGATCACCTTGTCGCCGTTGTCGTCCAGGTGTCCTTCGAGGTGCTGCCAGAGTCTGTTCGCCCGCGTGGTGACCTCCCGCCATGTCGGCGAGCCGGGAGGCACGTTGTGGGCCTGGCACAGGGCCTGCACCACACCGTGGATGTCAGTCTGGTCGATCACGCCGTCGTGGTCGGCGTCGTACCGCTCGAAATCCTTCTCAAGCCTCTGCTGGTACAGCGTCGTGCCCATCGAGATCCCTCGCTTCGGCCATGCGGTCCCGCCCTGCGCGGGGCCATAACCGGCTTACCGGCAGCGGCGACGCGCCGTCATTGCCCCAACCAGCGACACCGAGCGCCGAACCCATTACCGAGAGTAATAGTCCCGGTTCGGAGCGGGAATGCCCGGCCGGGTGGGTTTCCGGCCGGGACACTCGGTCAGCCCAGCAGTGCCAGTCATTTGCCTACACCCCAACGGTTTTGGCGAATGCAGGACAGCACTTGAGCGGAACCTCGACCTTCCTGGATGCTCGGTTGCCGTGGCGGTGAGAACATCCCGGAACGGTTCCGCGCAGCCGAACGGCGAGCAGCCGGCGCGCTCCCCCTAGGCCCTGCCCTGCAAGCCGTCCCGATCCCCCGAGGCGCCCCCATACCCCCGTGGACGCGTGGACGCGTGAACTGGCTGACGTGGTCGGGATTTTCGCGTTTTGTCACCTTGATACGCAAAAGAGCGCTCCCATTTCGCATTAAGCCTACAAAACGCGAAACGGGGGCACGTGGGTGGTGGTAGGGCGTCGGGGGAGGGGATGAAGGCGCCAGGGGTGGGGAGGGGATGAAGGCGCCAGGGGTGGCGAGGTGGTGTTACCACGTGCAGGACACGACGGAGCACGTGTCGCAGGGGGTGGTGGTGGCGTGCCGCGGCGCGGTGGTGGTGTCGTCGTGGTAGCAGGTGCGGGCCAGTCGGGTGGAGGACGGGCGCGGCCCGCATCCCGTTGGACGCGGGCCGTGGACCTCGAACAGCACGCTCCTAGCGCTGGAGGGCGGGAGTCCGGACCAGCACGCCGTCCAGGAACGCCACGACGCTCTCGGGCTGGGCCGGGTCGGCGACCGCGGCGATGTGCCCGTCCGGCCGCACGACCACCATCAGCGCACCGTCCACATGGTACGAACGGTAGGCGGCGTGCTCGCTCGACGGGATCACGTGCGTGGTCACCGCGGCCACGTAGCGGTCGGCCAGCCGCTGCGCCAACGCCTCCGCGTCCACGTCGTCGCAGGAGAACAGCAGGACGTGGTAGCCGCCGCCGTGGGTCAGGTCGAGCACGCTCCGCGCTCCGTCGCGGGTCTGCTTGATCGGGGCGTAGGGGGCGCGGTCGCCCGGTTTCAGCGCTCCGCCGCCCGGCCCGACCGCGCGGCTGCCGCGGTAGTTGATCCAGAGCTGCGAGAACATGTGGAAGAACATCCGCCGCACCGGCGCGAGGCGGCTCACCACGCCGACGACGCGGGTCGCCACGTGGGTCCGCATCCACACCGCCACCGCGTTGTTGCCCGTCTCCAGCTTGAAGCCGAGGTCGGTCCGCTTGAGCACCGTCTGCGCGATCGGGCGGCGCTCCGCCTCGTAGGTGTCCAGCAGCCACGGCGGCGCTTCGCCGTTGACCACCTGGGCCAACTTCCATGCGAGGTTGACCGCGTCGCCGACGCCGAGGTTGAGGCCCTGGCCGCCCGCCGGGTTGTGGATGTGCGCGGCGTCGCCGACCAGGAACGCGTTGCCCACGCGGAAGCGCGAGGCGAGGCGGCTGTGGAAGCGGAACATCGAGGCCCAGATGACCTCGTCCAGCCTGGCGTCGACGCGGAAGTAGTTGTCGAACCACCGCTGGAGGTCGGCGTGGTCCAGTGCCGCGTAGGACTCGTGCGACGGGCCGCCGGTCTGCTCGGGGGCCTGGTGGATGTCGGGCGGCACCACGCCGAAGAGGCGGTAGCGGCCACTGGCCAGCGGCAGGATGCCGACGAAGCCACCCCGGGTGAGGTTCAGTCGCATGCCCTTCACGCCGAGGTCCACGTCCAGGGTGACGTCGGCGAGCATGCCGCTCTGGGTGTAGGTCTCGCCGTCGAACTCCTGGCCGAGGAACTTGCGGATGGTGCTGCTCGCGCCGTCCGCGCCCACCAGCCACCTCGCGGTCACCGTCGCCGTGGCGTCCTCGGTACTGACCCGCGCGCGGACCCCGTCGCCGGTGTCCACCAGATCGTCCACTGTGGAGTCCCACTCCACCGCGACGTCGTGCTCGGCGAGCGCCTCGACCAGGACGCGCTCGGTCTCGAACTGCTCAAGGGCCAGCGCGTAGGGGAAGCGGGTCTGGTCGCCGGTGCCCTCCCCGGCCAGCGGCATGGTGCCGGCGTGGCGGCCGCTCTCGTGGATCGCCACGTCGGTGATGGGCAGGCCGCGGGCGACCGCCGCCTCGCCGACGCCGAGCCGGTCGAGGAACTCCAGCGTCCGCGCGTGCACGATGGCGGCCCGCGCCTGTTCCACCGGGCCGGGCTTGCGGTCCACGATCCGGACCCGCACGCCGTTCTGCACCAGCATCAGCGCCGTGCACAGGCCGGTCGGGCCCGCTCCTACGACGAGGACGTCGCAGTCATGTTCGTCGCGCATGGGGTTCCTCATTCGGTTCGGCGAGTCTGTCCCGAGTATCGCCAGCCCCACGGCCCCGGCACATCTCCCAGCGCTGGGTGATCACGCGCGGCGCACCCTACGCGAGTGCGCAGGTTCTTCGCGCCCGCCCGGTTCAGCGCTTACCGCGAGGATGCGCCATCTATAGGTTCGCCTCATCCAGCCCAGACCGCGAGAAGCCGGGGACGCGTCATGACCAAACCGGAAGCCTATTTCGACGACCTCGCCGAGCTCTACGAGCGGTTCACGCAGATCAGGGACGCCGCGGCCAGCCCGGTGCGGTCCTGGCTGACCTCGCAGCTGTCCAAGGGCACGCGGGCCATCGACGTCGGCTGCGGTGGCGGGAACAACTGCGGGCTGCTCGCCGACCACTACACCGAGGTCGTCGGGGTGGACATCTCGCAGAAGATGCTGGACATCGCCGCGACCAAGCCGTCGCGGGTGCCCGTGCGGTACGAGTGCCGCAGCGCCACCGACCTCTCCCCCGAGGTGGACGGCCGGTTCGACCTGGTCATGTCGGTCAACGCGGTGTTCCACATGGGGCCTGCGGACGTGGTGCTGCCGAAGCTGCGGGACCTGGTCGCGCCCGGCGGGCGGCTGGTGGTCATCGACGTGACGCAGCCGGACGGCGCCGCCCTGCCCACCGAGCAGAGCGCCTACGCCTTCGAGACCGCGAAGATCATCTACGACGTGTCGGGGGACGTGGAGGCGGCCGCGGACTCGATGCGGATGATGCTGCACCCCCGCTGGCTGGAGATGAGCGCGGAGGCGATGCCGCTCACCGACAGCGAGTTCGCCCTCCAGTACGAGAAGGCGATGCCGGGCGTGCGGATCACCAAGGACATCATCCCCACCATGAGCGCGGCCGTCTGGGACGCGGCATGAGCGAGCTTGCGGGCGAATCAACCAACACAGTGCGCGCGGTCACGAACCACCGAGCTTGCGAGGTGGTCTCGTGAGCGTCTTCGACCTGCCGAGACTGCACTTCGCCGGGGTCGCCGTCACCCGGTTGCCGACGGGCCCGCGCGCCGGGTTGCTCGACCTGGAGACCAACCGGGCGGTGACCGATGACGGGGTGTTCGACACCGACCGCCCCGTCCAGGAGTACTACGACTTCCTGGAGTCCAAGGGCGCCAAGGGAACCAACTTCGAGGGCAACGGGCACTTCTGGATCGACGCGAAGGTCGTCGGCTGCGAGCGCGCTCCCGGCGAGGTCGACACCGAGGACCTGCTCGTCGGGCGGCAGCTGGACCTGTGGGGGCACTTCTGCGAGTACACCTCGGGCACCGCCAACCGCTCGCGGGTCTTCGACGTGGACCCGGCGTCGAACTGGACGACCACGGTCATGGTCGGGCAGCTCGCGCTGGGCAGGCTCGGCCGCTCGCACGAGGTCGGCTACCTGGTCACCGGTGACGTGTCCGGGATGTGCCCGCCGCGCTGGCAGAACACCGCCCACGTCCGCGACGAGGACACCGACCCGCGGTTCCGCCGTTCCGTGGTGCACCAGTTCGTCGTGGACAAGCACGAGGGCCTGAACTGGCTCAACGACGCGGAGAGCTCCCCCGCGCTGGCCCGGCTGCGCGAGCTGATCGACTCCGGCGCGGCCGACGGCCTCGTGGTGCAGTTCGCGCTCACCAACATGGCGACGCCGACCGCGCACGGCGAGCCGGACTTCTGGGACCTGCGCGGCACGATCGCCGCGTGGCACGCACCGGAGCTGCGCACCTACCCCGCCGGACGGCTGCTCACCGCGCGCAAGGTGGACGGCTCCGCGCTGCACAACCTCTCCGTGCGCGTCGACGACAAGCACGTCACCGCGAACCTGATCACCGCGGTCCCGGTGCTCAGCCGCGCGGAGACCCGTGGTCCGGGTCCCACGCACCGCGTCGGGCCGTTCGTCGATCTCGGTGACCTCGAAGTGCGCACCGCGTCCGGCACGCTGCTGGCGACGATCCCGCGCGAGTCCTACCTCGGCGAGGACTACCGGCTGTCCTCCGGCGTGCTCGCTGTGTCCCGTGTGGACGGTGGGCGCGGCAACCCAGGCGAGGGGCTGGTCGTCACCGCCACCGACGGCACGGTCCTGCTGCGCGAAGAGGAGACGGTCGTCCAGTCGGACGAGGCCAGCCTGTTCGTCGAGCACGAGAACACCAAGACCGGCGAGGACCACGCGGTCGAGATCCCGATCCGGTCCTACGTGCGCGGTGAACCCGCGCGCGTGGACTGGATCCACGTCAAGCAGTACGTCAACCCGCGCGGAATGCCCCTGGCCGAGACCCACGAGGACGTCCGGATCGCCGCGTTCCTGTTGACGGGCCAGGCCGACTACTCCCCCGAGTGCGTCGCCTCCACCGACGAGCACGGCCGAGGGACCATCACCATCAAGGGCGTCCGCGGTGGTGCGGCCAAGATCCTGCTGCTGCCCGACGGCGACGACCTGCCCGCGGGCGAGACGGCCGCGCAGCGCTACGACAACGACGACGAGCAGGGCTACTGGTCGGGCGTCGGCAGCATCGCGCTGCGGGTGCTACCGAACCACTGGCACCTGGACGAGCTGCCTGACAGCGAGATCACCTTCGAGACCCTCTACCGCGAGGCGTTCGCCTACTACGAGCTCCAGTACTCGTTCATGCGGTCGGAGGTGCTGAGCCTGGCCGACGAGTTCAAGGTCGAGCCGTACGCGCGATTGATCTGGCACGTCTCCGACGCCAAGCACAAGCCGAAGACCTTCTACATGCCGCCGACCCGCGACATGAGCGCGCCGCAGGTCCGCATGATGCTGCGCTACCTGCTCGCCGACGACGCGAAGCGGCAGACGCCGCCGACCCTGGTTCCGCAGCACCGCAAGCTCGGCGTGATCACCACCAAGGACGAGCTGCTGCACGCGCTCTACCAGGCGGCGGCCATCGAGCTCGCCACGATGGTCCAGTACCTCTACGCGGCGTACTCGATCCCCATCCACGGTGCGGCCAAGCACTACGTCGAGCGGGGTGAGTGGACCGAGGAGCAGCTGCTGATCGCGTGCGGCGAGGGCACGCAGACGCTGAACAACGGCATGCGCGGCAGCCTGATGAACGTGGCCCGCGAGGAGATGATGCACTTCCTCGCGATCAACAACATCCTGATGGCGATGGGACGGCCGTTCCACCTGCCGCGACTGGACTTCAGCGACTTCAACAGCAAGATCTGCGTGCCGCTGGAGTTCTCCCTCGAAGCCTTCAACCTGGCCAGCGTGCAGCGCTTCGTCGCGCTGGAGCAGCCGCACGACCTCATCCAGGAGGTGGAGGGCAACGACTCCACGGTCCGCCCCGACGGCGAGCCCTACCAGTACGGGTCGCTGAGCGAGCTGTACGCCGCGATCCGCGAGGGCATCCAGGCGGTGCCGGGCGCGTTCCTGGTCAAGAAGGGCCGGGGCGGCGGCGCGCACCACCTGTTCATGCGCGAGTCGGTCAACGCCGTCCACCCGGACTACCAGCTGGAGGTCGACGACGTCGCCAGCGCGGTGTTCGCCATCGACTTCGTCACCGAGCACGGTGAGGGCGGGCAGATCCCCTCGACCCTGCCGGAGGAGGAGTCGCACTTCGACACCTTCCTGCGGATCTCCGAGCTGCTGATCCACGAGCGGGCCAACGGCCCCAACGGCCGCAAGATCCCGTGGAACCCGGCGTACCCGGTGATGCGCAACCCCACGCTGCGCCCGGGGAACCCGGCGATGGACCACGTCACGCACGAGCCGGCGCGGATCGCGATGACGGTGTTCAACCGCTCGTACTTCATGGCGATGCAGCTGATGGTGCAGCACTTCGGCTACAGCCCGGACAAGAGCCTGCGCCGCTCGCGGCTGATGAACTGGGCGCTGGACATCATGACCGGCGTGCTACGACCGCTCGGCGAGCTGATCGTCACGCTGCCGTCCGGCAGGCCGGGGCGCACCGCTGGGCCGTCCTTCGAGCTGGACAGCGAGCCCGCCTACATCTCCCGGCCGGACATCGCCGTGGAGTGGATGGCGCGCGAGTTCGACGAGATCGCGCAGCTGGCCCGCAAGTGCTCCGGCCTGACCCCGACCGTCGCGGACCTGCTCGCGTTCATCGGCGAGCAGCTGCGCACGATGGACCTGAAGGACCTGTGATGGAGACCCTCACCACCACCGTGTGCGTCGTGGGCGGTGGCCCGGCCGGGGCGATGCTCGGGCTGCTGCTCGCGCGCTCCGGGGTGGACGTGGTCGTGCTGGAGAAGCACGCCGACTTCCACCGCGACTTCCGCGGCGACACGGTGCACCCGGCGACCTTGCAGATCCTCGACGAGCTGGGCCTGGTGCGGCGGTTCCACGAGCTGCCGCACCAGAAGGTCTCCACGATCGGCGTGGTGCAGGACGGCAAGCGCATCAACATCGCCGACTTCAGCAAGCTGCGGGTGCGCTACCCGTACATGGCTTTCGTGCCGCAGTGGGACTTCCTGGACCTGATCACCGCCGAGGCCGCGCGCCACCCGGGGTTCCGGTTGCTGATGCGCTCCCAGGCCCTCGGTGTGGTGCGGGAGAACGGACGGGTCGCCGGGGTCCGGGTGAGCGGGCCGGACGGGGAGCTCACCGTGCGCTCCACGCTCGTGGTCGCCGCCGACGGCAGGCACTCCGCGATCCGCGAGGACGTCGGAGTCACGCCGAGGCTGATCGGGCGGTCGCTCGACGTGATCTTCTTCAAGATCTCGCGCAGGGACACCGACCCGGACGAGGGCATCTGCGTGCGGATCGGCAACGGCAAGGTCTTCGGGGCCACCGACCGCAGGACCTACTGGCAGATGTCCTACGAGACCACCAAGGGCGGCTTCGAGGACGTGCGACGCAAGGGGCTCGACGCGTTCCGCGCCGACCTCGCCGCGCTGGTGCCGTTCCTCGCCGACCGCGTGCACGAAGTGTCCTCAATGGACGACCTGAGCCTGTTGGAGGCGCGGATCGACCGGCTGGAAAAGTGGCACCAGCCCGGCCTGCTGTTCATCGGTGACGCCGCGCACGCGATGTCGCCGGTCGCCGGGTTCGGCGTGAACCTCGCGGTGCAGGACGCGGTGGCCACCGCCAACGCGCTCACGGCCGCGCTGCTGCGCGCTCAGCGGACCGGCGAGCCCTTCGACGACTCGCGGCTGGCCGCTGTCCGCAAGCGCAGGCGGCTCACCACGGCGCTGTCCCAAGGGCTCCAGCGGGCCACCCAGCGCTTCGGCATCGACGACGCGCTCAACGGCTCCGGCCAGCCGCCCGCGCCGAAGCTGTTCGAGAAGTTCGCTCCGGCGCAGCGGCTGATGAGCCGCGTCATCGGACTCGGCTTCCGGCCGGAGCACGTGCGCACTCCCGAGATCAGACAACGTGAAGGGGTCCAGTCATGACACCGCCAGCAGGGCCTCCGCCGCAGGCGCGGATGATGTCGATGATCACGGGGTACTGGGTGACCCAGATCGTGCACGCCGTCGCCGAGCTCAGGATCGCCGACCACCTCGCCGACGGGCCGCGCACGGCCGCGGAGCTGGCCGAGCTGACCGGCAGCGACCCGGACGCGATGTTCCGGCTGCTGCGGGCCTGCGCCTCGCTGGAGCTGGCCTCCGGCGACGAGGAGGGCCGCTTCGGGACCACCCCGCTGCTGGCCACGCTGCTGGAGGGCGCGCCGCACTCGTTGCGTGACATCGCGATCGTGCACGGCTCGCCGGGGCACTGGCTGTCCTGGGGCAAGTTCCCCGACGCCGTGCGCGCGGGCGCTCCGCAGACCAGGGCCGCGCTGGGCATGGACATCTGGGAGCACTTCGTCGCCAACGCCGCCGAGGGCGAGCGGTTCTCCAACTCCATGACGGAGCTGACCGCGGGGCTGTCCGAGGAGATCGCCCAGCTGCTCGACACCACCGGCGTCGGCGTGGCCGTGGACGTCGGCGGGGCCAACGGCGCGCTGCTGCACGCGCTGATGCGCTCCGACGACGCGATGCGGGGGGTCGTCGTCGACCTGCCCAGCGTGGAGGAGACCGCGATCGCCGAGGCGGAGAAGGCCGGAATGCGCGACCGGGTCACCGTGATCGGCGGCTCGTTCTTCGACCCGATCCCGAACGGCGATCTGTTCCTGCTCAAGGCCGTCATGCACAACTGGGACGACGAGTCCTGCGTGCGGATCCTGGCCAACTGCCGCGAGGCGCTCAATCCCGGCGGGCGGGTCGTCGTGGTGGAGATGCCGCTCGGTCCTATCGGCGAACCGGGTTTCGCTCCGCTACTGGATCTGAACATGCTGGCCGTGGTTCCGGGCCGGGAACGGGACTTGGCGCACTATGACGCGCTGTTCGCGGCGGCCGGACTCCACCGGACGAAGGTGACACCGACCCGTTCCCCACAAAGCCTCATCGAGGCCGTGGCCATGTAACCGATCCGCCACGGATCCCGGTTCCTACCGACCGGTGTGCACGCTGGGTGCGACTGACATCACCCCGTGCACACCGGTTTTTTCGCATTGAGGCGGCCCGGACTACATCTTCCGGCTGGATGCGCCGCCGCCGCCTCCGAAAACGACCAGTTTGCCCTGACGCACACCCCATTTCTGCCCGAACATGCCGTTGACCAGGAAAAATGTTCACCTTGAACCGATTCAGCCCCCGCTCGACAACACGCTTCACCATACAAGTAAACAGCGATGCCATTTTCTATGATAGCGCTCTCACCAGCGGCTATTACCGCGCGTCAAACATTGATCGCGGACCGGATGCACTCCAGAGAACAGGGGTACGGGCGTCTTTGCTCGACCTTTACGCCTGTTTCACGTCGCCCTGGGACAAACCCATGTGACACACAACTAACAGGCAAATGACTAGGCATCGCGGACGCAACGGGGTGAGGACTTACGCTCGTACGGACTACAACGTTGACAGTTGTTACGAACTATTGCTTGACTGGAAGCGAGATCAGGTAACTGCAAATGCCTCGGGCGGGCGCCACGGGTTGCCTGACATTTGAATCTTCGATATCGGGCATTCGGTGGGACGGGGAACGGTATAGGGACGACCGATTCCCGGCTCACATGATTCTCACGGCCTCGGGCCGCGCAGTCGGGAGAGACAATGAACCGTCGGATTCTCGAAAAGCTCACGGAGTCCGCGCATCCGCCAGCGGCTCCCGCTACCCGGTCGTTGCACGGCCGCGAGAGTCAGGTGGGCCGCGTCGAGCACATGCTGCGCACGACGGCGGAGACCCACCGCAGTGGTGTGCTCGTGCTGGACTCCCCCGCCGGGACCGGCAAGACCAGGCTGCTGCTGGAGGCGGTGTCGCTGGCCGGGCGGCGCGGCTTCGCGGTGCTCGACAGCGTGGTGGACAAGCCGCGCCAGGTGAGCCTGCCGACCTCGCTGAGCCTGGTGAGCGCCCGCCAGGGCAGGCACGGCGGGCAGGAGACCGACCGGACCAGCTGGATCACCGGGCAGTTCGAGGCCCAGCTGGACGGGCACCTGCGGCGCGGGCCGGTGCTGGTGGCACTGGACGACACGCAGTGGACGGACCCGTTGGCGCTGCGCGCGCTCGGCGCCCTGATGTCCAAACTGGACAGTGCGCCGGTGCTGTGGCTGTTCGCGCTGCGCAGCGAGGACGGCGAGTCGGCCAACGGCCTGCTGCTGCGCAGCCTGGCGCGCGGCCACCGCGCCGAGTGGGTGGGACCGCTGGAGCCGCTGACCGACGACGCCGTCGCGGACCTGATCGGCGACCTGCTCGACGCGGTCCCGGACGAGGACGTGCTGGCGCTCGGCGAGAGCATCGGCGGCACCCCGCAGGCCGTCGTCGACCTGGTGCAGGGCCTTGAGGAGGAGGGCTGCGTCCAGGTCGCCGACGGCACGGCGCGGCTGACGACCGGACCGCTGGCCAGGGGGATCACCTCGGCGGTTGCGGCCGACCCGAGCGCGCACCTGCCCCGGCCCTTCCTCCGGCTGGTGCACGAGCGGCTGCGCGGGCTGAGCAGGCAGACCCAGGAGGTGCTGCAGGTCGCCGCGGTCCTCGGCCGCAGCTTCACCCCGCACGACCTGGCGGAGATGCGCGGGGAGCGCCCCGCCCAGCTGCTCGGCCCGCTCCAGGAGGCGCTGAGCGCGGGCCTGGTCAGTAGCCACCCCGACGAGTTCGCCTTCCACCGCGAGCCCGTGTGGGGCGCGGTGCTGGACACCGTGCCCCAGCTGATGCGTTCGCTGCTGCACCAGCAGGCCGCGACCATGCTGCTGGCCCGCGCGCACGGCGGCACCGAGGCGGCCGCGGTGCACCTGGTGCACTGCACCCACGCCGACGACGCCCAGGCCATCGCCACCATCCGCGAGGCAGCGCAACGCCTGCTGCCGACCTCGCCGCAGGCAGCGGCCGCGCTGGCGACGCGCGGCCTGGAGATCACCGAGCGGGGCGGGGACGACCACCTCGCACTCGGCACCACCGCGACCGCGGCGCTGGTCCGCGCGGGCAACCTGAGCCAGGCGATCGAGCTCGCCCAGTCCCTCCTGGGGGGACACGGTGAAAACGCTTGCCGGTCCACGATGCGGCCGCTGCGCACGTGGCTGGCGACCGCGCTGATGCTGCGGGGTGACACCACGGCCGCGCTCAAGGTCTCGCAGGAGACCCTCGCCGACAACGGCGCCACCACCTCGTGCTCCGACCCGTGCCCGGAGCTGCTGCTGCTGAACACGCTGTCGCACAACGACCAGACCACCGCGGTCGGCGCCGCCGAGCGGGTGCTGGCCCTGAACGCCCCGCACAGCGACGACGTGCGCGCGGCCGCGCTCAACGTGCGCGCGATGGCGTTCTGGCGCAACGGCGTGCTGGACTCGGCGTTCTCCGCCATCGAGGAGGCCGCTCAGCTGCGCGGCCCGCTCACCAGCATCTGGCAGCGCGATCCACTGTGGACGAAAGCGTGGATGCTGACCAGGGTCCGCAGGCTCGACGACGCACTGTCCGTTGTGGACACCGTGCGCCGGACGATCGACTCCGAGCGCACCGGTGTGCTCGCCTCGGTCCCGCTGGCGCTGCGCGCGACGATCCTGCTGGCCAAGGGTGATCTCGCCGCGGCGGAGGAGGACGCCACGGCGGGCCTCGCCGCCTCGGCCAAGGCGGAGATGCCGCTCTACGAGCCGCAGCTGCGGGCGGTCCTGGTGGTCGCCGCGCTGCGGCGGGGCGACCTGGCGTCGGCCTCGGAGCGGCTGAAGCAGCTGGAGGACTCCGCCCCCGGCGACCGCGCGCACCCGTGGTGGGCGATGCACCGCCTGCTCACCGCGCTGGTGACCTCCGCACGCCGCGGCGCGCACGCGGCGATGGACGAGATCCGTGAGGTGCAACGGGATCCGGCCAAGCGCAGACAGCTGCTCCTGGAGGACCCGTCGTCGACGGCGTGGTCGGTGCGCACGGCCCTCGCGGCCGACGAGCGCGAGATCGCCGAGCTGATCGTGACAACGGCCGAGGAGATCGCGGCGGACAACGGCGCGCACCCGACGGTGGTCGCGGCGGCGCGGCACGGCAGGGCGCTGCTGGACGGCGACGTCAAGGCACTGGCAGGCCTCGCCGAGCTCTACGGCGACCCGTGGGCGGCGGCGTCGGTCTCGGAGGACATCGGCGCGTTGCAGTGCGAGACCGACCGCGACCAGGCGATCGCCGAGCTGAACACCGCGATGGCCGCCTACGACGAGCTCGGCGCGGAATGGGACTCGGCGCGCGTGCGCAGGCGGCTGCGGCGCCTGGGTGTGCGGCGGCGGCACTGGAACCACGAGACCCGCCCGGAGACCGGCTGGGGCAGCCTCACCGGGACCGAGGAGAAGGTCGCCCGCCTCGTGGCGCGGGGCCTGACCAACCGCCAGGTCGCGAGCGAGCTGTTCGTCTCGCCGCACACGGTGGGCTTCCACCTGCGGCAGATCTACCGCAAGCTCACCATCCAGTCCCGCGTCGACCTGGCCCGCATCGCCCCCTGACCCACGCGGCCGCTGACCGGCGAGTCTGGTCGATCACAGGGCCTTGAGCGCACGGGGTGAACACGTGTTTACTCGACCCGATCGGGTGAACAGGTGTTCACCCCGCGCGCCCAGGAGGTCCCGCACCGATGCTCGCCCGGCCCGCCAGCCATCCGCGCCTGGTCCTCGGCACACTCGCCTCGTGCGGCGTGCTGATGGCGGTGATGCAGACGATCGTCGTCCCGCTGCTGCCCCAGCTGCCCGCGCTCACCGGCAGCGCGCCGACCGACGTGAGCTGGCTGCTGACGGTGACGCTGCTGACCGGCGCGGTCTTCACGCCGCTGCTGGGCCGCGCCGGGGACATGTACGGCAAGCGGCGGGTCCTGTTGCTGGCGCTGGGGTTCATGGTCGCCGGCTCACTGCTGTGCGCGGTCAGCTCGACCCTGGCCGTGCTCGTGGTCGGCCGCGCGTTGCAGGGCGCCGCGCTCGCCGTCGTGCCGCTGGGCATCAGCATCCTGCGCGACGAGCTGCCGAAGGAGCGGGTGATCCCGGCCATCGCGATGATGAGCGCCACGCTCGGGGTCGGTGCGGCGCTGGGCATCCCGCTGGCCACGCTCGTGGTGCAGCACGCCGACTGGCACACCATGTTCTGGCTCTGCGCGGCGCTCGGCGTCATCGACGTCATCGCCGTCCTGATGATCGTCCCGGAGTCCCCGCTGCGCACGAGCGGGCGCTTCGACGTGGTGGGCGCGGTGGGGCTGAGCGCGTTCCTGGTGTGCCTGCTGGTAGCGGTGTCGAAGGGCAGCGCGTGGGGCTGGGGCTCACCCGCGACACTCGGCTTCTTCGCCGCCGCAGTGGTGATCGCGCCGCTGTGGGCGATCCACCAGCTGCGCGCCGACACTCCCCTTGTCGACCTCCGGGTCTCGTCGCGGCCGGCGGTGCTGTTCACCAACCTCGCCGCGGTGCTGGTCGGTTTCTCTTTCTACGCCAACTCATTGGCCACCGCGCAGCTCGTGCAGGAGCCCGTCTCCACCGGCTACGGACTGGGCGCGTCGATCGTGGTCAGCGGGCTGTGCCTGCTGCCGGGCGGCGTCGCGATGGTGCTGCTGTCACCGGTGTCGGCGCGGCTGTCCGCGGCGCGTGGCCCCAGGTTCACCCTCGCGCTGGCCACCGCGATCATGGCGCTCGGCTACGCGGTCCGGTTGTTCACCAGCGAGAACCTCATCGCGATCGTCGTGGGCGCGACCGTTGTCGCAGCCGGAACCGCCGTGGCGTACTCGGCCCTGCCCGCGCTGATCATGCATGCTGTGCCGGTGACGGAAACCGCCGCCGCCAACGGGCTGAACACGCTGATGCGCTCGATCGGCCAGGCCGTGTGCAGCGCGGTCGTGGCCACGGTGCTCGCCACCGTCGTCGCGACGCACCAAGGGCACACCGCTCCGACGCTCGACGCCTACCTGGTGGTCTTCGTGATCGCCGGGGTCTGCGCACTGGCGGCGCTCGCGCTCACACTGCTGATCCCGGTCAAGCGGCAGGCGGGGTCCCGGGTGCTCGCGGGCAGCGCGGCATGACCGACACCGGGCGGCAGGCGATCCTGCTCGCCGCGCGCCGTGCCTTCGCCCGCCACCCCTACGCGGCGGTGACGCTGCGGGGCATCGCCGCCGACGCCGGGGTGAGCGCCTCGCTCATCGTGAAGCACTTCGGCGGCAAGGAGTCCCTCTTCGACGAGGTCGCGGATTTCACCGGGGCGGCGACCGCGTTGCTGGACGCGCCGAACGCGGAGCTGGGCCGGTGCGCGGTGCTCGCGCTCGTCCGGTTCCGCCGCGAGACCAACGCGGACCTGTTGCTGCGCGTGGTGTTCGCGGTGGGCAGCGGCGACGAGCGAGCCCTGCTGCGCGAGCGCTTCCGCGAGCAGGTCCTGCGCCAGGTCGCCGCCCGGCTCACCGGCGAGGACACCGCCCTGCGGGCGGAGCTGTTCGTGGCGCAGCTCATCGGACTCGGCGCGGTGCTCGCGATCGACCGCGAAGGACCGACGGCGAGCGCCACGCCGGAGCGGATCGCCGACCTCTACGCACCCGGCCTCCAGGCCCTGGTCGACACCACTCCCACGTAACCACATCCGCCTCAACGCCCTCGCGCCACGCTGCGCCCTCATTGGCTGGCCCGGTCGAGGTTTTCGCGTTTTGTCACCTTGATGCGCAAAAGAGCGCTCCCATTTCGCGTTATGCCTACAAAACGCGAAAAGGAGGAGGGGGCGCGGCGGGGTGGATGTGGGGTCGCGGGCGGAGTGGGGGGTGCGGGCGGAGCGGGGGGTGGGGCGGAGCGGGGGGTGCGGGCGGAGGCGGTCAGGGGCTTATGGCGTGGTGAGGTGCTTCGCGAAGAACTCCAGGGTGCGGCTCCAGGCGAGGTCGGCGGCGGCCTTGTCGTAGAACGAGGGCGCGTCCCAGTTGGAGAAGGCGTGTCCGGCGTCGTAGCGCAGGACCGTGACGTCGGAGTGGTCGGCGAAGGCCGCCTCGACCTCGTCGACGCGCTCCTGCGGGATGTACGGGTCGTCGGAGCCGTAGTGGAACAGCATCGGGCAGTCGACCTTGCGGCTGCCCGCTTGGACGTCCTTGATGGCCGAGCCGTAGTAGGACACGACAGCGTTCGGGCCGCGACCATCCACGCGGGACTCGGTGGCGAAGAGGTAGGCCAGCGTCCCGCCGAGGCAGAACCCGACCCCGCCGACGGCGCCGTCGCACTCCGGCATCGCGAGCAGGTGGGCGAAGGTCGAGGTGATGTCCTTCGCCACCAGCTCGAAGTCCAGCCGCCGCGCGAGCGCCGCGCCTTCGGCGAGCCCGGACTCGTCCTTGCGCTCGAAGCGGCGCTGCTCGCGCCAGAACACGTCCGGCGCGAGCACCACGTACCCCTGCTCGGCCAGCCGCAGCGCGAGTCCCCTCATGTTGTCGTTGATGCCGAAAACCTCTTGGAACAACAGGATTCCCGGCGCCGGCGGCGCTTCGGGCACCGCGCAGAACGCGTCGAAGGTGTCCCCGTCGTGCGAGCGCACGAGTTCGTTGCGTGTTGTCGGCATCACTGGCTTCCTCCCGCTCGGTGATCTTCGAGCTTATCGGGAGGCCGCCTCCAGCAACGACAGGCCGCAGCCGGTGACGCTGTGCATGGCCGAGCCGCCGCGCCGCTGGGTGACGATGAGCCCGGCGTCGCGCAGCACGGTGGCGTGCTGACTGGCCCCTGCTGGCGAGATCCCCAGCCGCAGGGCCAGCTCGGAGGTGCTCACCCCGGCCCTGGCGGCGATGGCCTCCAGCACCGCCGCCCGCGTCTTGCCCAGCAGCGCGACCAGCGACCGGGTCCCCGGCAGCCGCCGGGTCGCCGGGTCCGACCAGCCGGGGCTGCGCTCGACGGGGTAGACGAGCACGGGATCGCGGTGGGCGTCCTTCAGCGTCACCGGGTGCTTCCAGCAGAAGAACGACGGCACCAGCGTCAGGCCCCGCCCACCTAGGTGGAGGTGCTGGTCGACGGGGTAGTCCACCTCCAGGGTCGGCGAGCGCCACCGCACTCCGGGGTGCAGCCCGTTGAGCATGCCCTCCACCCCGGAGCTCAGCATCGACTGGAACCGGTTCTGCCGGTCGGCGCTGACCTGTGCGGTCATCGTGTTCCAGTACGGCTGGAGCGCATAAGAGAAGTAATGCCGAACCGTCCGGTCCAGCAGGTGCAGCACTTCGGAGTCGCCAGTGGCCAGCCGCGTGACCGGCGCGGGCAGCGGCTGCTCCTCGGCCAGCTCGGCCACGTCGGTCCGAAGGAGCTTCCCCGAGGTGCTGAGCAGCCGGTCGAGTGCGAGGTCGAGGTCCTTCGAGCCGACGGCCGGCGTGAGGAAGTCCGCCGAGTAGCCGCGAGCTGGCGCCAGCGTGGTCAGCAGCCGCACGGACGGAGTGGCCAGCCCACGCACCCTGGACCGCCACTGCCCGAACGGGATCTCCGCGTCGCTCTTCTGCAGCATGTGCACGCTGAGCAACGTCTCCCATAAGGGATCGGGTGCGTCGAGCACCCGGACGCGCGCCAGATCATCCGGCTCGAAGTGAATTCGCAGCATTCCTACCTGTCCCCAGTGTCAAGCACCTCAGGTATTACATCCTGACCATTCCGCCCACACAAAACCCCACACACATCTGTGTAGCGCGGCGGCCATTTTGCGAACCCTATTCGTTTTCCTCGGCGTCGCCGTTCTGGGGCCGGACGAGCGAGGTCAGGTGGGCGATGACGTCGGGGAGCCGGGTGTGGGGGAAGAAGTGGGTGCCGGGGAACTCGCGGGCGGAGCAGGTTCGGGAGGTGTAGCGGGCCCACTCGGCCATCGTCGGCTCCGGGGTCATCGGGTCGTCCGCGCCGAACCACGCCTGGACGTCCACCGGCAGGCGGGCGACCGTCGGCTCGTAGGAGGCGATCAGCCGCAGGTCGCCCCGGACGATCGGGACGAACAGCTCCCGCATCGGCGAGGTGCGCAGCGACGGCGGGATCGTGCCGCTGCCCGCCAGCGCCTCCAGCAGCTCGTCGTCGGGCAGCTCCGCCAGCGCCGCCTGGTCGACCGGCGAGAGCAGGTGCGGCGGGCGGGTGCCCGCGACGACCACCAGCTCCGGCGGGGTTTTTCCTTGTGCGACGAGCGAAAGCGCCAGCTCGTAGGCGATGAGCCCGCCCATGCTGTGCCCGAGGATCGCATAGCGCGGCGGTGGCTCCAGCTGGGCGAGGTCGGCGGCGACCCGCTGCACCGTCTCCTGCCGGGGCTCGCGGCTGCGGCGGCCCCGGCCCGCCAGCTCCAGCGGCCGGACCCGGATCTGTGGCGGGAACGTCCGCCGCCACGCGAGGAAGCTCCGCGCCGAGCCGCCCGCGTGCGGGACGCAGAACAGGTCGATGCTCACTTGTGGAACTCCCCGGCTGGCAACGGGTGGACGCGGACCACTCGCGGGCGTTCGCTGCGGGTGAGCAGCGACCGCAGCTGCCGCTGGACCTCGGCCTCGCTCGGCGAGTTCACGTCGTCGACGTAGACGTCCAGCTCCAGCCGCGCCGAGTCGGTGTCGGTGTCGTCGTCGAGGACCCTGGCCGCCGCGCGCACCACGTGCGGCAGCGACTCCGCGGCCCTGCGGACCGCCGCCATCGACACCTTCTCGCCCCGCACCACCGTGAAGTCCGTCGAGCGGCCGCGGACCACGACGTAGCCGTCGGGATCGACGAAGCCGATGTCGCCCGTCGCCACCAGGCCCGGCTCGACGAGCTGGCCGCGCTTGGACGGCGCCGGTTCACCGACCCGCTCGCGGTAGACCGTGTCCGAGCGCACCAGCAGCTCGTTGTCGCGCACGGTGACCTCGACGCCGTCCAGCGGCAGCCCCACGGAGCCGTGGCGGTGGGGCGGTTCGCGGTGCGCGGCCAGGGTGGACACCCGAGGCCCGGCCTCGGTGAGGCCGTAGGTCAGGTACACGCCGAGGTCCGGGTTGAGCTTGAGCAGCCGGGCGACGTGGTCGCCGTCCAGCGCCTGGCCGCCGACCGTCAGCGAACGCAGCGGGGACGGCAACTCCACCCCCGCGGCGACCAGGGACTTCGCCAGGATCGGGGTCAGCGAGGAGACCGTCACCCGCCTGCCCCGCACCGTGGACAGGTAGTTGGCCGTGGAGAACGGCGGTCCCGCAACGACCAGCCGGGAGCCCGCGACCAGGCTGCCGAGCACCTGGGCGACCAGGGCGAACGAGTAGTAGGCCGGCAGGCTGACCAGCACGGTGTCGGCGGCGTTCTGGCCGATCGAGGCGACGTGGCGGCGGGCGTTGCGCAGCAGCGCGTCCATGCCGTGCAGGCAGCCGGTCGCCAGGCCCGAGGTGCCCGAGCTCATCAGGATCACGTTGCCGGGACCGTGGGCGGTGTGCGGGCCGGGGAAGACCGCGAGGTCGGAGCCCGCGAGCCGCCGCACATCGGCCTCGCCGTAGTCCCCGCGCCGGATCGCCGCCCGGACCAGCGCGAAGGCGCCCAGGTGCCGGGCGATCCCGCGGACCCGCGACGGCGGGGTGGACGGGGACAGCAGGACCGGGGTGTGCCCGGCGAGGTGGACGGCGAAGAACAGGCGCAGCAACCGGGTCCCGTTGGGCAGCGCGATCACCACGACCGAGCCGGGCCGGGCGGGCAGCGCCGCGAACGCCGCCACCAGCTCGGCCAGCGACTCGGTGCCGCCGTCCGGTCCGGGCTGCGCCTCCTCGACGCCGTCGAGGAACCCGGTGATCCGGTCGAGGTCGTAGTGCTGCGCGGTCATCGGTCGGTGCTCCTCGGCGTCGGGGTTGTCCTTCCGCGCACCACGCACTCCGCGCGGTGGCCGCCGTCCTCGGTCGGCTCGTGGGTGACGACGACGACCTGCTCGACGCAGGGCAGCGGGCCGCGGAGCCAGTCGGCGAGCAACGCGTCGATCACCGGGCGGGCGCGCTCCTGCGGCATCGGCAGCACGGCGGTCGGCCCCTGGAAGCCGAAGACGGAGCAGAGCAGGCCGGCGGGTGAGCCCGGACCCGCCGCGGCGAAGCGCATCGGCGACACCCGGCCGTTCGACGCGCCGTCGGCGACCTGGCGGAGGGTGTCGCGGGTCGCGAACTCGCTGACCGTGATCACGCCGACCCGCGACGGGCTGGTGATCTCGCAGTCCGCGAGCGCGGTGTGCACCACGTCGGCGAGCAGCCACGCGACGGGGTCGGCGTACACGCCGGGAATCCGGCGCGGCGCAGTGCCGGGGTCGGCGGTCTCGACGGTGGCGCTGGCGAGGATCATCGGGCACGCTCCGCGACCAGGCACGTGTTGAAGCCGCCGAAGCCCAGGGTCACGCTGATCCCCACCGGACCGTCAACCGGCAGCGCCGCCCCACTCGGCAACATCGGCGGGGTTTGCTTGTGGTGCAAGGAAAGCAGCAGGGCGATGGCCTCGATCGCACCGGTGGCGCCGAGGGTGTGCCCGAACGCGGGCTTGGTCGCCGACAGCACGGGCCGGTCCCCGAAGAGCGTGGCGTAGCACGCGGACTCGGTCGCGTCGTTGGCCGGCGTGCCGGTGCCGTGGGCATTGATCACCGCGACCTCGTCGGCGGTGACCCCTGCCTTGCGCAGTGCCCGTTCGACTGCCAGCACCGCTCCCCCGCCCGAGGAGTCCGGCGCGGTGGGACCGGTCGCGTCGTTGGAGGAGCCCCAGCCGCGCAGCTCGCCCCAGACCCGTGCCCCGCGAGCCTCGGCGTCGGCCCGCGCCTCCAGCACCAGGAACCCGGCTCCCTCACCGAGCACCGTGCCGTCGCGGTCCTCGGCGAACGGCCGGATTCCGGTGGTGGAGGCCGTTCCGAGCGCCGCGTGGCCCAGCAGCTTGGCCTCGCTCAGCAGGTCGATGCCCCCGGCGACGCAGCGCCGCGCGGCACCGGTGCTGATCATCGCGGCGGCGACCAGCAGCGCGTCCGAGCCCGACGAGCACGCCGTGCTCACCACGACGGGGCTCTCGCGCACACCGAGCCGCTCGCCCGCCGCGCTCGCCCAGGCGTGCGGCGACTCCTCGCACGCGTCGTCCAGGTGCGGCCCGAGACTGCTGCCGAGCACCAGCACGTCCACGGCCTCCGCGCCGCATCCCGCGTCCGCCAGAGCCAGTGAGGCCGTCGACGCGGCCAGCGAGACCTGCCGTTCGGTCGCGGGTCCGCCCGCTCCGGGCAGGGTGGCCGCCCAGCGCGGGCGGCCCCTGGCGTCCGGGGCCAGCTCGCGGATTCCGCTGTCCCCCTTCACCAAGCGCCGCCACACGCCGTCGATGTCATCGCCGAGCGCGGTGGTCCACCCCATGCCCGTCACGCAGACAGCCCCGCCGGTGGCCATCAGTGCTGCACCGGACATCGCGGCCCACCGGAACCGTCCGCGCCCTCGTGGCGGGTGCCCAGCGTCCAGTAGGTCTCCTCCGCCGCCCGCCACAGCTCGGGGAACAGCGTGAAGTTCGCTCGTGCCTCCATTGTGGACAGTGAACGGCCGCCGAGGCTCTGCGGCAGCTCGCCTCGGCCCTCCTCGTTGCGCAGCCCCGGCTGGCCGCCGAGCTGCGACCACACCATGACCAGGTGGCTCTGCTTCCACTCCAGCACGTTGCTGTCGAAGCGCAGCAACGACTCCCGCAGCAGCGCCAGCGCCTGCGCCCCGCCCTTGTCGTCCACACCGGCCTCGTCGTTCTGCGCCGCGATCAGCTCGGGCAGGGTGAGCCCGGCCCTGGCGACGGCGTCCTCGAAGCTCTTCCACACCGGCCGGGCGACGCGGCGCAGGTTGCGGTAGCCCGGCGAGTCCAGGCCGGTCGCGTTCTCCGGCAGCGCGTTGCGCATCATCAGCAGGCTGTGCTGCGGCAGGTGGCTGCCCAGCAGCCGCACCGCCTGGACGGTGATCTCGCTGAGCCCGATCACCCTGCCAAGCAGCCGCTGCGCCTGCAGCGGGCGGTCGGCGTCCATGTGCTCGATCACCCGGCGCAGCTCGTAGTGCACCTGCGCCCACGCGTACTCGCTGATCAGGTGGGTGACCTGGAAGAAGTGCAGGTCGGGGTGGCCCGCCTCGGTCTCGGGGACGAGCGCGGCGAGCGCGTCGGTGAGGTGCAGGACGGACTCGTAGTTGCTGCCCCGGTCGTACTCGTAGGCCAGCGACGCGTTGGTCTCCTGCGGGTTGAGGGTCCGCTTCATCTACTCCCCCTGGACCACGTACTCGACCACCCAGTGCCCGGGCAGCTCGAAGCGGATCGTGTCGGTCAGCGTCAGCCCCGCCTGGGCACCGAGCTCGCGCAGGTCCTCGACGCTGCGCTCCCGCGCGCCCAGCAGGACCAGCATCAGCAGGTCGGCGTAGCTGGCCATCACCGGGTCCTTGCCGCTGTCGAGCAGCCGCTCCACCACGACCACCTTGCCGCCGGGCCCTGCCGCCTCGACGCAGCGCCGCAGGATCCTCAGCGCGTCCTTATCGCTCCAGTTGTGCAGCGTGTTCGCGATCAGGTAGACGTCGGCGCCCGTGGGCATCGGGTCGAAGAAGCTGCCCGCGACCAGGTCGCACCGGTCGATCACCGGGGCGAGGGTGTCCTTGGCCTGCTCGACAGCGCTTTCCAGCTCCAGCAACGTTCCCCGCAGGTCCGGGTAGGTCTTCAGCAGCGTCGCCAGCAGCGCCCCGGTGCCGCCGCCGACGTCGACGACGTGCTTGACCGAGCCCCAGTCGTAGATCCGCGTCAGCTCGGGCACCAGCCGCGCGGCGATCCTGGCGATGCCGGAGTTGAAGGAGCGGTCCAGGTCGGGGTGTGCGGCCAGGTCGTCCCAGAACGGGCGGCCCCACGCCTTCTCGTAGACCGGCTCACCGGTGCGCACGGCGTCCAGCAGCAACGAGATCGCGGGCTCGAAGCGCGCCTCCATCGGCCTGCTCGGCTCGTCGAGGCTCAGCCACCGCCGCAGCCCCGAAGGGTGCTCGGTGTGCAGTACCCGGCCGACCTCGGTCACCTCGTAGGTCTTGGCCTGGCTCTCGGTGAACAGCCCGAGCAGGCTCAGGTAGTGCAGCACGCGGCCGAGGGACTGGCGGTCGCAGCCGGTCTGCTCCGCCAGCGCGTCCACGGTGGTGTGCCCGGCGTCGACAAGGTCGGGCAGCTTCAGGGTCGCGGCCAACCGCAGCGCGGTCGGGGTGAACCCCGACGCCAGCGCCACGATGGTGTTCAACGGGTCCTGACGGAACACGTGTTGCTCCTTGGATGAGTGCGAGGGGCCTAGAGGCCGAGGTCGTCCAGCGCCTTCAGCAGGTGCAGCAGGTCGTCCCGACTGCCGAGGGAAACCCTGACGTAGCCGGGAGAACCGAACAGTCCGGCGTCGCGCACGAGGATGCCGTGCTCGTCGGCGAGCCGGTTCTGCGCGAGTGCCGAGTCGGCGACATCGACCGCCATGAAGTTGGTGGTGGTGGGGAGGAAACCGCGTCCCCTCCTGGTGAGCTCCTCGGCGAACCAGACCCGCTGCGCGGCGTTGGCGTCGCGCACCCCGCGCAGGAAGTCCTGGTCGGCGAGCGCGGCGAGCGCCGCGGCCTGAGCGAGCCGGTTCGCGCTGAAAGGCAAGGTGCGCAGGGTTTCCGCGAGCTCGGAGAGCAGCGCCGCGGCGCCGACCGCGTAGCCGACGCGCAGCGCGGCGAGCCCGTACGCCTTGGAGAAGGTGCGCAGCGCGATGATCGGCGCGTCCGACGACAGGTAGTCGCGCACCTGTGGTGTGTCCGGGTCGGCGAAGTCCATGTACGCCTCGTCGAACACCAGCGGCACACCGCTGTCCTCCGCGCGGGCCACCAGGGTGTCCATGTCCACACGGGACAGTGCGGAGCCACTGGGGTTGTGCGGGTTGCAGATGTAGCCGATCCCGTGCTCCGGCAGCCGCTCGGCGAACTCGCCGACGTCGAGCGCGACGGCGGTGCAGCCCCGCCCGACGCGGTCGAGGCAGGACCGGTACCCCGGGAACGTGCCCGTGGTCACCAGCCCCGGCCGGGACCTCTCGCCCAGGGTGAGGGCGCAGGCCAGCACAAGCTCGTCGCTGCCGTTGGCCACGGCGACGCGGTCGCGGCCAACACCCCAGTGCTCGGCGAGAGCGCCGACGAGCGCGCTCCGCTCCGGGTCGGGGTAGATGTTGACCCTGCGGAGCTCGCGTTCGGCCGCCTCGACAGCCCACCTGCTTGCCCCATAAGGGCTTTCGCTCAGGTGCAGCCGGACCAGGCTGTCGGCGTCCGGAACGCTGGCGTTGAACTTCGAGCTCACAGCTTGTCCCCGATGAGCACGCCGAAGCAGTAGCTGCCGCGTTCGGCCTCCAGCGTCAGGAAGCAGTGCTCGCTGCCCGCGGGGATCCGCATCACCGCGGGCGAGACCAGCTCGTGCCGCTGCCCGTCCAGCATCACCTCGATGCGCGCCGCCCCCGGCGTCGGCGAGACCAGGAAGTAGATCTCGTCGACCTCGTGGGTGTGCGGCGCGGCGACCGGCTTGCCGACCAGTTCGCTCAGCTCGCCCCCAGCGAGCTGAACGGGAAGACCGCCGAACATCTCCGACGTCAGGTAGAACGGCGCGGGCTGGTGGTGCCCGGCGACCGCGAGCGGGATCGGCAGGTCGGTGTGGATCTCGGGCGCGCTCATCACGCCTCCAGCACGAAGAGGTAGGTGTGCGGTGCACCGAAGGGCACCGTGCGCCGGATCGTCAGCCCCGCGTCGACGAACAGCCGCTCGTAGTCCTGCCGGGTGTGCAGCGGAACACCCATCAGCGCGTGCGCCAGCTCGAAGCCGCTGGAGAACATCGGCAGCGTCCGTTCGGCCGCCCCTCTCGGCCGGATGGTGGTGTCGGCCAGCAGGAAAGTCCGCGCGTTGGGGAAGGCCTCCCGCATTTCCGGGATGACCCTGGAGCGCGTCGACGGGTCAGCGAGCAGGTCGTGCAGGAACATGAAGCTCATCACGGCATCGACCTCGGCGGCGCCCTCGGGCTTCAGCTCGCCCGCGACGACCTGGCGGACGTCGGCGCACACCGGCTCGACCCGGTCCCGCAGTCCGTACCCGGCGACCGTCCGCGCGGCCAGCTCGGTCGCGGACCTGCTGATGTCCAGCCCGATCCCCCTGGCCCCCGGTCTGTCCTTGACCAGCCTCGACAGCCGCTCGCAGGTGCCGCTGCCGAGGTCGGCGAGCACCGAGAAGTCCACCTGGGCGATCTCGGCGTCCAGGATGTGCCGCATCAGCGCGGTGTCGGCCTGCGCGGAGCCCAGCGCCACCATGGCCTCGTCGCGCAGCACGTCCGAGCCGAAGGCGCGCTTGCCGGTCGCGATCGGCGCCGCGGCCGCGAAGACGTCGTGGTACCCGCCGACCGCCCAGGTGAAGAAGCCCAGCTGCCGGCGGACCTCCTCACCGTGCTCGGTCGGCAGGACCCGGTCCCCGGTAACGGTGACGTGGCCGAAGGACTCCGCCGCGCCGACCAGCGCCCGGAACACCGCGTCGTCGAGCCCGTGCTCCGCGCAGAACCCCGTCATGTCAAGGCTTCCGGCCTCCGCGAAGCGGGCGAAGACACCCAGCCGCTCGAAGGCGAAGACCACATGGGTGCAGACGAACCCGTTGAACGCGGTGTCGGCGGTGACCGGCGTCGCCGCCGTTCCCGACCATTCCCGCGGAACCTCGATACCGGCGTCGCCGGGGTTCACGCCATAACAAGCGCTCACCGAAGTCAAAGCGCACATCCTCCCTGTTCAACCGCTGTCGGGCGGCTAGTCGCGCACCGAAACCGATGCCGCGATCCTGCTTTCCACAACAACGGCCAGCTCCTGAATGGTGGGGTGATCGAATACCTGTCGGACGGGCAGCAGAACGCCGACCCGGCGCCGGAGTTTGATGAGCATCAATGTGGCTTTCACAGAATGTCCACCAACCTCGAAAAAGCTGGTTTCGTTATCGAAGTCAGTATGCCCGAGAACCTCGGACCAGACCTCGCGCACGTGCTCGATCACTTCTTCGAGGGCACGCTCCCCCGATTCCTTGCGCGCGCCCGCATACACGAAGTGCGCGTCGACTTCCTTGCCCCAGTTCACGGTCTCTCCCCACGATAACGCCTTGAGCTGGGAAAACAGAGAGAAGGCCGTCCCCTGAACACGGTACGTCGCCCAGGGCAAGCGACCGGACATTTCCCCTAAACCTCATCCATACGGACCAGTCGCCTGGCGCTCAAGGTAAACCAAGAGTAAACGCACCTGCCACTTCGGCACGCACCATACGCACGGCGGAAAGATCTGGTCAAGGACCGCCGGAACAGGCGTTACGGGCAACCTCAATGACTCCGTTCGGCCTACAGGAACTTTTTGTGTAACGTTGACTCCGCATAAAAAACCCTGTTGCAGGTTGACGCTGAGAAGTGCGTCTGCGTAGCGTCCGAAGTGGGCGACAAAGGGCTGAAAAAGCCGCTGCTCGCATCACTACTGGGGAGTGCTCCGCCGACCACGGCGCACGTGGGCGGGCGGGGGCGATCATGCGAGGAAACGCGTTGAGACATGCCATCCTGGGGGCTGGCGGTGTCGGCCTGGCGGTCGGTGCCGCGCTGGCCGAGCACGGCCACGAGGTCGTGCTCGTGCTGCGCGGGTCCACGCCCGCCGAGCACCCGGGCGCCATCACGGTCCACAGTGGACTCCACGGCGAACGCGCACTGCCGGTCACCGCGGTGTCCCTGCTGCGCGAGGACGTGGACGTGCTGTGGGTCACGGTGAAGGCCCCGGCGCTGACCGCCGCGCTGGGCAAGGTGGTCCCCGGCGCCGGGACGGGCGCGGTCGTCCCCCTGCTCAACGGGTTGGACCACCTGGACCCGTTGCGCCATCGGTTCGGCGACCGGGTGGTCGCCGGCTCCATCCGCATCGAGGCCGAACGCAGCGCACCCGGTTCGGTGACCTGGCACGCGATGAGCGCGACGGTGGAGCTCGCCGGGGATGACGACGCCCGGCTCGCCTCCGTGGTCGACGCCCTGCGCGGCACCAGGATCGACTGCGTCGTCGGACCCGACCCGGTGACCGTGCTGTGGCGGAAGCTCGCCATGCTGCTGCCGCTGGCGCTGGCGACGACCGCGGCGGACGGGCCGCTCGGTGTCGTGCGCCGCACGCCGGAGACGCGCGAGCTGATGCGCTCCGCAGCCCGCGAGCTGTGCGCCGTCGCCGCGGCACAAGCGGTTTCACTCCGTCCAGAAGACAGCATCGCCGTCCTGGACGCCCTTCCCGGCCGGACGGACACGTCGCTGCACCGCGACGTCGTCGCGGGGGTCCAGCCGACGGAGCTGGCCGCGCTCACCGACCCGGTGCTGCGCCTGGCAGCCGCGCACCGGGTGCCGACGCCGTCGATCACCACCCTCGTCAAGCAGATCCGGAGGCAACGATGACCGCCAGTTCCCAGCGCTGTCTGGAAGACCAGCTGCGGGAGATCCTCGTCCGCGACCTCTACCTGGAGGTGCCCGCCGAGGAGATCGGTGAGGACGACGGGCTCCAGGACGTGCTGGGCCTGGACTCGCTGGGCTTCGTGGAGCTGCGCGCCCAGTGCGAGCAGCGGTTCCGGGTCACCATCGACGACACCCTGTTCACCCCGGAGCACTTCCGGTCCGTGCGGACCGTCGCCGGCCTCGTCCGCTCGCTGGGCGGACAGTCCCGTTGAGCGCCACGCCGTGGGTGGCGGCCTCACCGGGCCAGCTGGAGGTGTGGCTCGCCTGCCAGCGTGAACCGGAGTCCAGCCGCTACAACATCAACGTCGACCTGGAGTTCGTCCCGGGAGTCGACGTGCCCGCGCTGCGGGCGGCGATGCGGGACGTGCTCGCGGCGCACCCCGGCCTGCGCAGCTGGTTCGACGCAGAGAACGGCGGCTTGGCCCGCGTGGTCGAGCCCGCGCCACCGGTGGCGTTCGTCGAGCACCGCGAGCCGGGCGCCTACGACCGCGCGCGGGCGTTGCGGTGGGCGGTCGTCTCCGGCGGGCCGGTGTTCGACCTGGCCGTCGCGCCGCTGCTGCGCGCCGCGGTGCTGGTCAAGGACGACGGCGCGCTGCTCTCGGTCACGATGCACCACATCGTCTCCGACGGCTGGTCCACCAACGTCTTCACGCGCGACCTGATCGCCGCCTACCGCGCGCGGGTCGGCGAGGGCGGCGGTCTGCCCGAGCGGGTTCCGGCCGAGGAGCCGGAGGTGTACCCGGAGCTGGCCGAGGCCGCGGAGCTGCACTGGTCCACGGTGCTGCGCGACGCGCCCTCCCCCTTGGTCCCACTGCACGACCTCGTCGCCGAGGACGGCCTGCCCGGTCCGTCCGCCGACGTCGAGCTGGTCATCCCCGCCGAGGTGATGACGGACGTGCATTCCTTGGCGCAGAGGGTTCGCGGCTCCTCGTCGGTGGTGCTGCTGAGCGCGTGGTCGATGCTGCTGCACGCGTGGAGCGCCCGCTCGGAGGGCACCTTCGGCATGGTCTTCTCCGGGCGCGGCTACGGCACGGAGGACGAGATCGACCTGCGCAGCCGGGTGCTGCCGATGCGCGACCGGCTCGACCCCCACCGGTCGTTCCAGGACGTGCTGGCCGGGCTCCGCGACCAGCTGCTCGACGCGTTGGAGCACTCGTCGGTGCCCGCCGAGCGGTTGCAGCGGATCCGGCGGGAGAGCACCGACAGCGCGACCGTCGAGCGCACGGTGTTCATGTACACCCCGGCCTACGAAGGCGAATGGCGGATCGGGGACACCACGGTCCGGCGCTTCGACCACCCCGACGACACCACGAAGTACGAGTTCTCGATCAACGTGATCGAGGGCGCAGAGAGCACCCGGCTGTGCCTCTACTACGACTCGGCGCGGTACCGGGAGGCCACCGCGCGGCTGTTCGTCGAGCAGCTCCGGGAGCTGGTCACGCGGGCGGTGGCCGATCCGGCAGCCTCGTGCGGTGACCTGCTCGCCGCGTGCGACCCCGGCCTAGCTCAGCTCCACTCGCACGGCGCGCCCGTCGCACCGGATGCCGAGCTGGTGCCCGATCTCGTGCTGCGGCACGCGGAGCAGCGACCGGACTCCGTCGCGGTCCGGCACGGCGAGACCGCGCTCAGCTACCGGGAGCTCGTCGACCGGGCGAGCGCGGTCGCGAACTGGTTGCGGGACAACGGTGTTCGTCCTGGTGAGACCGTCGCGCTGTTGCTGCCGCCAGGCACGGACACGCCCGTCTTCTGGCTCGGCTGCGTGCTCGCGGGCGCCGCGTACCTGCCGTTGGACCCCGCCTACCCGCAGGCCCAGCTCCAGCTGATCGTGGACGACGCCCGCCCACCGGTGCTGGTCGTCGATCCCAGCTGTGAGGTCGTCGTCGAGCTGCCGCGCGGCGTCGTGGTGACGGTCACCGACCTGCTCGCGCAGGCTCCCGACGGGTCCGCCCCGGTGGTCGAGCGCGACGGGGCATCCACCTTCTGCGTGCTCTACACCTCGGGAACCACCGGGCGCCCCAAGGGTGTTGTGCTGCCACACCGGGGAATGGCCCGGCTCATGGAGCGCCCGGACTTCATCCCGCTGGACCCCACCGACGTGGTCGCGCAGCTGTGCCCGCTGAACTTCGACGGGGCGACCTACGAGATCTGGGGCGCGCTCGCCCACGGCGCGGAGCTCGTCGTGCTGGACAAGCACCTGGTGCTAAGCCCACGGGAGATGCGGACCGTGGTGCGGGAACGCGGCATCACCACGCTGCTGGTGACGACGCCGCTGCTGAACCGGATCATCGAGGACGCGCCGGACCTGTTGCAGTCACTGCGGCGGGTGTACTTCGGCGGTGAGCTGATCTCGGTTGCGCACATGCGCCGGGCGCTGCGCTGGTGCGGCCCGAACGTGCTGTTGCACAGCTACGGCCCGACCGAGAACTCCTTCACCTCGACGTGGTTCGCCATCAACGAGGTGGACCCGAACGCGCGCACGCTCCCGATGGGCAAGCCGGTTCCGGGCACTGAGGCGCGCGTGGTCATGGAGGGCACCATCACGCCGGTGCCGCGCGGAGTCGCCGGCGAGCTGCTGCTCGGCGGCGTGGGACTGGCGGACGGCTACCTCAATGACCCGGAGCTGACCGCCTCCCGGTTCGTCACCGCCGACACGCGGCTGTACCGGACCGGCGACCGGGTGCGGTGGAACGCCGACGGGCTGCTGGAGTTCATCGGCCGCAACGACAACCAGGTGAAGATCCGCAGCCAGCGGGTGGAGCTCGGCGAGGTGGAGGCCGTGCTCGACGGGCACTCCGCTGTCGAGTCGGTCTTCGTCACCGTGCACCGCAACCAGCGCGAGGAAAAGGAGATCGTCGCCTACGTGGTGGCGGCACGACCGGTCGGCACGACGGAGCTGCGGCAGTACGCGCAGGCCCGGCTGCCGGGTTTCGCGGTGCCCCGGCACATCGTGGTCGTCGAGCGGCTGCCGCTGACCCCGACCGGCAAGATCGACCGTCGTCGGCTGCCCGTCCCGGACCTCGGCGAGGCCCAGGAGGTGCGCACCACAGGCATGCTGGACCAGGTGCGCTCGGCCTGGAAACGCGTGCTGGACCACGACGTCATCGATCTCGACCTGAACTTCTTCGACGCGGGCGGCCACTCGCTGCTGCTGGTCAAGCTCCAGGACGAGCTGCGCGCGGCGACCGGGACCGAACCGTCCATCATGGACCTGATGCGGCACGTCACCGTGCGCGCACAGGCGAATCTCCTTGGTGGGCAAGCACAACCGGTCACCACCGTTGCAGAAGCCCCTCAGCGGAGCCGGGCCCAGGTGACCACGTCCGTCGCGGCCCCGCTGGACGAGCGTCGCCACCACGTGCTGGCGCTGTCCGCACGCAGCGCTGACGCGCTCGACGCGGCACGTGACCAGCTCACGCGGCACGTCGCGGGCGTTCGCGGACTGCGGCTGGAGGACGTGGCCAGGACGCTCGACGTGGGACGCGAGCGCTTCGAGCACCGGTTCGCGGTCGTGACCGACGACCTCGCCACGGCAGCGCTCACCATCGGCGACGCAAGCGTCACGCGCTCCGAACAGGTCGTGTTCGCTTTCGGCGATTGTGTTGCGCCACTTGGTGATTCCTACCGGCTGTTCCCGAGGATCCGCGCGCTCGCCGAGGGGACGAGCGGGTCGGCGACGGCCTACGCCGTCCAGGTCGGCATCGCCGAGCAGTTCATCGAATGGGGCGTCTCCCCGGTCGCGGTGTGCGGCGTCGGCTCCGGAAGGCTGGCCGCGGCGACCGTCAGCGGTGCTCTGTCCTTGTCGGATGGTCTGCGCGGCGCGACCGCTCTCGGCACTCCAGAGCTGCGCTGGATCACCACGGAGCAGGACGGCCTCTCCGGCACGGCCGGGCTCGCCGACCTGGCGAAAGCCGCCTGCCACGAGTTCGGCCCCACTGTCCTGCTGGACATCGGGACGGCTCCGGCAGCGGAGATCGCCGTCGCCGACGCCGTCGTCGTGCCCACCCTCACCCCGGGCGTCGCCGACGACCGAGCGCTGATGACCGCCGTCGCCGCCCTGTGGTGCCGGGGCGTCGACGTGGCGCTGTCCACCGGAGGACGGCGCGTGCACCTCCCGGGACATCCCTTGTCCTGGGCCACTACCAAGAGCACGGAGGCTCAGCATGCCCGCACTACGCGGTGAGGCCGCCATCCTCGTCGAGCCCGGCCGGGTGGAGGTGGAGGAGGTCGCGTTCCGCGACATCACCGAGGGCGAGGTGCTGGTCCGCAACGCGGTCGGCGCCATCTGCGGCAGCGACGTGCACCGGGTGCGCGCCGAGTCCCCGTTCTTCCGGGACATGCGCGACCACGAGTACCCGTGCCCGCCCGGCTACCCCGGCCACGAGGGGCTCGGCGAGGTCGTGGAGAGCCGGTCGTCGTTGTTCTCCCCCGGCGACCGCGTTCTGACCGTGCCCAACCACGCCTACATGGCCTCGTTCGCGCGCTACCAGACGATCTCAGACCAGTTCCTGCTGCACGTGCCGGTGAACGGGTCGGCGATGCACTACCTGATGGCGCAGCAGCTCGGGACGGTCATCTACGCGCTGAAGCGGTTCTGGCCCGGCCCGGTCAACGGCGGGACGGCCGCGGTGGTCGGCACCGGGTCGGCGGGCATCCTGTTCGTGCAGATGCTCAAGCACCTCGGCTTCCACCGCGTGATCGCCGTGGACCTGGAGCCGGGCCGCCTGGAGCTGGCGAAGACCCTCGGCGCCGACGACGCGATCCTGGTGCCCGACGACGACGTCGGCGAGGCCACGAAGGAGCTGACCGGCGGGCTCGGCGTGGACCTGGTGGTCGAGGCCGCCGGGACCGACTCCGCGCGCGAGCACGCCATGGCCATGGTCGGCATGCGCGGGCGCCTCGGTTTCTTCGGGATGCCGGAGGACTACACGCTCTCGGTGCCCTACGCCGCGCTGTTCGGCAGGCAGATCGCGCTGACGACCGCGGTCGGCGCGCAGATGGAGCCGGACCTCGCCTCCTTCCGCCAGGCGCTCCAGCTGGTGGTGGAGGGCAAGATCGCGGTGAAGGACCACATCACGCACACCTTCGACATCAAGGACGTCGCCGCCGCGCTCGAACTCGCGCACAACCGGCTCGACGGTGTCGTCAAGGTCGGGCTCACCTTCGACTAGGGGATCCACTGTGGACACTGACGTGCCAGGCGAGGCCGTCGCCGTCATCGGGATGGGCGGCCGGTTCGCCAAGTCGCCGGACATCCCGGCCCTCTGGGCCAACCTGCGCGCCGGGCGGGACTGCTTCACCAGGGCCGACGAGCCCGTGGTCGAGGACATCGGCGGTGACACCCTGCGGGTGCACTCCTACGGGCTGATGCCGCACCGCGACCGCTACGACACCGACCTGGTCGGCGCCACCGGCCTGGACCCGCAGCACGGCATCCTCTACGAGTCGATGTGGCAGGCCGCGGAGGACGCCGGGCTGAAGTTCGCCGAGATCAACGAGCGGACCGCGGTCTACGCGGGCTGCGCGCGGACCAAGCACGTGCCGCGCGCGGCCTTCGACGAGGTCATGAACATCGACCCGACCTTCGCCGGACCGCACTTCTCCTACCTGCGGAACCTGCTCGGCGAGAGCATCATGATCGACTCGGCGTGCGCGACGTCGGCGGTCGCGGTGCACCTGGCCTGCCAGAGCCTGCGGCTGCACGCCTGCGACTACGCCATCGCCGGGGCCGTCGCGGTCCAGGAGGACGTCCAGGGCTGGTACCTGCGCCCGCCGCGCAGCATCCACGCCACCAACGGCATCAGCAGGCCGTTCGACCCGCGCACCACCGGCGTGATCCCCGGCGACGGCTCGGGCGCGGTGCTGCTGCGCAGGCTGGCCGACGCGCTCGGGGACGGTGACCCGATCCACGCGGTGATCCGCGGCAGCGCCGTCGACAACGACGGCGGCAACAAGCCCGGCTTCGTGATCCCCGGCGTGGACGGCAAGGTCAGCGTGGTGCGCAAGGCACTCGCCGTCGCCGGACTGTCCGGTGTGGACGTCGGCTACGTCGAGGCGCACGGCGTCGGCATCCCGCTCAACGACCAGATCGAGGCGACCGCGCTCACCGAAGCCCTTGGCGCGGAAGGACCTCCGGTGGCCATCGGCTCCGTCAAGGCCTCGGTCGGCCACTGCGACACCGCGGCCGGGATGGCCGCGCTCATCAAGACCTCCCTCGCCGTGCGCGAGGGTTTCCTGCCGGCGACACCGAACACCCGCGACCCGATCCCGGAGCTCACCAGGCACGGCGACCGCTTCGGCATCCTGCCGGAGGGTCGGCCGTGGGACTCCGGGGGCCGGCCGCGCGTCGCGGGTCTGATGTCGGCGGGAGTCGGGGGCACCAACGCGTTCCTGATCGTCGAGGAACCACCCGGCGTCTAGTCAACCACCATGTCCGAAGGGATTCCCCCGTGTCACAGGCAACCCAGGTGTCCGGTCACGTCAGCGCCGACCTCTACGTGGAGGTGAAGAACTTCTACGCCAGGCAGATGCGCATCCTCGACGAGCTCGACGTGGACCGCTTCACCGAGACCTTCACCGAGGACGGCTCGGTCGAGCACCCGCACCGCACCGAGAAGGTCTCCGGCCGCACC
Source organism: Allokutzneria oryzae (assembly GCF_042429765.1). NCBI lineage: Bacteria > Bacillati > Actinomycetota > Actinomycetes > Pseudonocardiales > Pseudonocardiaceae > Allokutzneria > Allokutzneria oryzae. The sequence continues at coordinate 51,791 of NZ_JBHLZU010000001.1, forward strand.
GCCATGCGCGCCAAGATGCACAGCATGCTGCCGCAGTACCAGGGCCTGGTCACCCGGCACTGGTTCGACCACTTCCTGATCGAGGACGCGGGCGAGGGCGTCCTGCGCGTCACCTACTACTCGCTGGTGACCCAGACCAACACCCAGGACGAGGTCAAGTTCTTCTCCTCCTCCAGCGTCGAGGACCTGATGGTGCGCGAGAACGGCGAGCTGAAGATCCGCGCCCGCGTCATCCTGCGCGACAAGCCCTGACCCACCCGAGGGCGGGCGGGCTCTTGGGGGTCCGCCCGCCACCCCAGTGACGGAGTCTGCAGATGGATCGACTGCCCCCGGCCTCCTGGAACGACACCGCGCACGCCTTCGACGACCACCTGTCCATGGTGGACCTCGTCCAACGCCAGGTGCACAAGGCCCCCGACGCCCCGGCTGTCCGGCTCGGCGGCGACGACACCAGGTCCTACGCCAGGCTGTGGGCGGACTCCGGCGCACTGGCGAAGTTCCTCCAGGACAACGAGATCGGGCGCGGCGACTTCGTCGGCATCCTGGTGGAGAGCTCCTACACCTCCGTCGTGGCGGTGCTCGGCGTCCTCCGCTCCGGGGCCGCGTACGTGCCGCTCGACACGCGCTGGCCCGCATCCCGTGTGGCACAACCACTCCAGCAGCTCAGTGTCAAGTGGACGGTCACCTCGCGGTCCTGGCTGCGGCGCGCGGAGGAGGCCGCGGACCTCGCCGGGACCGCGACCCGGTTCGTGTGCACGTCGTTCGAACCGGCCCCGGAGCCGGATCTGACCGACGAGATCCAGAGCATGTTCTGGGACGAGCTCGCGAACGAGACGGACCTGACCCGTGCCTCCGGTTTCACCGACGAGTTCTCCCCGGAGCAGATCCAGACCTACGTCGAGCACGTCCGCGACCTCGTCGGCCCCGCCTCGCACGTGGTGGAGGTCGGTTGCGGTGCCGGCCTGATCGCCAAAGCGCTGAAAACCGAGTCCTACACGGGGATCGACATCTCCCCGGCCACCGTCGAGCGCGCCGCCCGTGAGATCCCCTCGGGCCAGTTCCACCACGGCACCGCCCTCGACCTGCCCCGGCTGGTCTCGCCGGGCAGCGCGGATGTCGTGCTGCTGGCCAGCGTCGCCCAGTTCTTCCCCGACTTCGAGTACCTGCGCTCGGTGCTGCGCGACGCGCTGTCCACCGTCGCTCCGGGTGGAGCCGTGGTTCTCGCGGATGTCGTCGACCCCGCAACCGGCGGGTCCCTCTTCGGCGTGTCACCGCAGTGGTTCTCCCGGCTCGGCGCGGCACTGGGCGTCCCTGTCTCGGTCGAGGTGCGCAGGAGGTCCGGCTCCGAATGGCACCCGCTCATCAAGGACCGCTACGACGTGGTTCTGCGGCGCGGCAAGGAGTCCGTCGCGGCTGAGCCGGTGGTGACGCACTGGGCGTCGCTGTCGGGCTCCGTCTGCGGCGCGGGCCCGGAGCCGTCCGACACCGCGTACGTGATCTTCACCTCCGGCTCCACCGGAGTGCCGAAGGGCGTGTCGGTCCGCCACCGCGGCGCGGTGAACCTGATCCAGTGGGTGAACGAGCGCTACGGCGTCGGCCCGGACGACACCCTGCTGTGGGTGACGTCGCTGACCTTCGACCTGTCCGTCTACGACATCCTCGGCACCCTGGCCGCGGGCGCGGCGATCCGGGTCGTGCCACCGGCCGAGCTGGGCGACCCCGTGCGGCTCGCGGAGGTCCTGACGCGGGAGCCGATCACCTTCTGGGACTCCGCCCCGGCAGCGCTGAGCCTCGTGATGTCCATTGTGGACGAGCTGCCGCCCGCGTCGGTCCCCGCGCTGCGCCTGGTCTTCCTCAGCGGCGACTGGGTTCCGCTCACCCTGCCAGACCGCGTCCGGACCCACTTCCCGCAAGCCCACGTGGTGGCGCTCGGCGGGGCGACCGAGGCGACGATCTGGTCCAACTACTTCGACGTCGCCGAGATCGACCCCGACTGGGCGAGCATCCCCTACGGCAAACCGATCCACAACGCCCGCTACTACGTCCTGGACGCCGAGCGCCGGGTCTGCCCGATCGGCGTTGAGGGCGACCTCTACATCGCGGGCACGGCGGTCGCGGACGGCTACGTCGGCGACGCGGACCTCAACGCCCGCAAGTTCCTCCCCGACACCGTGCTCGGCGTCCCCGGCGAGCGCATGTACCTCACCGGGGACCGGGCCCGCTGGAAGGCCGACGGCACCATGGAGTTCCTCGGCCGCCGCGACGACCAGGTCAAGATCCGCGGCTACCGCGTCGAGCTCGGCGACGTCATGGCGGCGCTGCGCCAGCTCCCCGGCGCGGTGGACTGCGCGGTGGTGACCACGCCGGGCGACGACGGGCCGGAGCTGCTCGCGGCGGTGGCCTCGGCCGCGCTCACCCCGCGCGAGGTCCGGACCCACCTGTCGGAGCACCTGCCGAGCTACATGGTCCCCGACCACGTCCTGGTCCTGCTCACGCTGCCCGTGGGGCCGACGGGCAAGGTGGACCGCAACGCCCTTTCCCAGGCGCTGACCCGTTCGCGCAGGCGCTGACCCCGAGGGCCTCAGCCGAGCAGGCCGCGCCCGTGCAGCTCGTCGAAGATCACCCGGCCCGCCTCGGACATCAGCTCCCGGTCGGCGTGGCCCAGCCAGCGGATCTCCTCGATCTCGCTGGTGGGCTCGGGGGTTCCGGTGTGGTCGGCGGTGTAGCAGGCCACCCGGACCACCACCCCGTCGGCCTTCCCGTCGGCCTGCGCCTCGAAGGTGCCGATGTGGCGCGCGGTGCCGGGCTCGATGGCCACGGCCAGCTCCTCGGCGACCTCGCGCACCAGCGCCTGCACGTCGGTCTCCCCCGGATCGCGCTTGCCACCGGGGACGTAGAAGAGGTCCTTGCCGTAGGAGCGCGCGCAGAGGACCCGCCCGTCTTCGAGGTGGATCCAGCCGATCTTGTCGATGAGTGCCACGGCCCGAACTCTAACGCCGGGTCATCTCGCGCACGTACGCGTTCGCGTCCGGCTGGAACATCAGCACGGTCGCGACGGTCGCGAGGACACCCACGACGCCGTAGCCGATGGCCAGCGGCGGGATCGGGACCAGGAACGCCGGCATGATCGCGACCGCCAGGTACACCAGCACCACGGCAACCACGGCCAGGTAGATCCGCGGACCGCGCCATCCCTTGCGCAGACCGGAGACGCACCACAGCACGGTGAGGCCCCCGAAGAGGGCAGCGCTGTTGACGGGCGCGGCCGGATCGGCGCCGATCGCGAGGTTGAGCAGCAGCAGGAGCAGGATCGCCGCACCCACGACGCCCCAGAAGACGGCGGCCAGGTCCACGTTCCTCGGCCGGCGACCGGGGTCCTGTTCGCGGCGCTGTCGGCGGCGAGCAGCGCCCGCGCTCTCCTCCGGCTCAGTCACTCGGTTCATGGTAGGGACGAGCGCAACTCATGATCCGGCAAGTGCCTGAGTCGGGGTGAGCCGCGCGGCCCGGACCGACGGGTGAATCCCAGCCAGGACACCGACAACCACGGCACCGAGCACTCCGCCCAGCACCGCGACGGCCGGGATCACCGGTGGCCAGCCCTGGTGCGTGGCGTACCCGAGCGTCGCGAGCACGCCGAGCGCGGTGCCCGCCAGCCCGCCGAACCCGGACAGCACGACCGCCTCGGTGAGGAACTGCCACCGGATCTGGCGGCGGGTCGCGCCGAGCGCCCTGCGCAACCCGATCTCCTCCCTGCGCTCCAGGACGGAGATGAACATGGTGTTGGCCACCCCGACCCCGCCGACGAGCAGCGCCACCCCGGCGAGCCCGAGGAACAACGCGGAGAAGTTGTTCTCCGACAGACGTTTCGCGGCGAGCGCCTCGGACGGGCGGCTGACCTGGACCAGGCCGGGCAGCTGCGGGTGGAGCGTCGCGGGCAGCACGGCGCGCACGTCCTCGATCGCCTCCTCCCGCGCTTTCACGTACACCACGGTGGGATGACCGTCGAAGCCGAGCCACTGGCGCGCGGCGCCCCAGCCGACGAGAACCGAGCGCTCGATGTCCGGTGCCAGGGGCATCGGCGCGAGAACGCCGATCACGGTGAACCAGCGGTCGTCGATGAGCACCTGCCGTGACTGTCCGTTCTGGACGATGTCGGTGAAGCCGAGCCGCCCTGCCGCGACGTGACCGAGCACGACCGTGGGGAAGTTCTCCGTCACCGGGCCGAGAAAGCCGCCGGACCGCACGTGCCCGTTGATCGTGTCGAGCAGGTCAGGGCTGCTGGCCAGCACGCTCAGCCCGGAGTCGTCGCCTGCCGCGACGCGGTCGTTCCTGCGCACGGTGCGGTGCGTGTTGGCCACCGCCGCCGCGCCGGTCACCGGCCCGATCCGGCGGGCCATGCCGACCGAGTCCGGCGGCAGCAGCACCGGCGGGTCCTGGTTCGGCGCTGCCGACGCGCGCAGGATGGTGGTGCCCAGCGCGGTCAGCTCGTCGAGCAGCGCGGCCTGGCCGGACGCGGGGATGCCGGTCACGACCACCATCGTCGCGATGCCGATGGAGATGCCGAGTGCTGAGAGGGCCGCGCGGAGCTTCCTGGTGCGGATTCCCAGCAACCCCAGGCGGAGGACGTCACCGAGCGGGAGGCGGACCGGCCCGGTGTCCCGGGCGGTCATCGCGTGTCCGAGACGACGCGGCCGTCGCTGAGCCGGACCCGGCGCGGCAGCCGCGCGGCGATCTCCCGGTCATGCGTGATGATCACGATGGTGGTCCCCTCGTCGTTGAGCCCGGTCAGCAGGTCGAGCACCGCGTGCCCGGTGGCCGTGTCCAGCGCGCCGGTCGGCTCGTCGGCCAGCACGAGCGCCGGGTTGTTCACCACCGCGCGGGCGATCGCGACCCGCTGCCGCTCCCCGCCGGAGAGCTGGTGCGGCAGGTGGTCGACGCGATGGCCGAGCCCGACCCGGTGCAGCGCCTCCACCGCGAGCGCGCGGCGACGGCGGCGCGGAACCCCGGCGTGGAGCAGGCCGGTCGCCACGTTCTCCTCGGCGCTGAGCCCGTCGGTGAGGTGGAACCGCTGGAACACGAAGCCGAGCTCGCGCCCGCGCAGCGCCGACAGGTCGCGGTCGGAGAGCCCGGCGGTGTCCCGGCCGCCGATCTCCACGGTGCCGCTGGACGGCGCGTCGAGCGTGCCGACGATGTGCAGCAACGTGGACTTGCCTGAGCCGGAGGCACCGACAACGGCGAGCAGCTCACCGCTGCCGACGACGAGCGAGACGTCGTCCAGCGCGGTGACTCCGCCGGGGTAGTGCTTGCTCACCCCGCGCAGTTCGAGCACGGCGCTCACGACGTCGTCACCACCGGCAGCCCCGCCGTGATGCCGGGACCACTGATCTCCACGAGGCCCTTGGCGAACATGCCGGTCTCGACGGCCTTGAGCTGGTTGTCCGGCTGCTGCACCGCGTAGCCGCCCTCGCGCAGCGCGACGAGCGCCCCGACGGGAACCGTCAAGACCGCCTTGCGCTCCTCGGTGGTGACCCGCACCCGCACCGAGGCGAGGTCCAGTTGCGCGACCCCGGCCGCGTCGTCCGGGGTGACGGTGACGTTGATCTTCGGGGGCGGGCCGCCGATGGCCTTGGTGTCACCACCGTCCACAGTGGAGCTGACAGCGGTCACCCTCGCCGGGACCTCCTTGGCGGTCGGCAGGACCACGGTCACCGGGGCACCGGTGGTGATCACGCCGATCTCGCCCGCGTCCACCGGCATGGTCACGATCTTCGCGGTGGAGGTCACGGTCAGCAGCGGCCCGGCGGCGGGGTCGCCGAGCTGCGCCGCCACGGAGTTGACCCGCACCGGCCCCGCGACTACGGCCGCCTGACCGGCTTCGAGCGTTCCTGTGACGTCGAGACCGGCCTTGACCTGCCATTTCTTCAGCGCGTCGAGCAGGGCGGGCGTCACCGTCGAACGCTGGGCGCCCACCTTGAACCCCAACGCGGCGAGGTTGTCCGCGACCATGGCCACGTCGTCGCCCTTGACGCCCACCGTGTCGATCTTGCGGAACAGCGGCGTGTCCCCGAAGAACACCGGCACGGGCCGCCCGTCCACCCAGTACAGCGGCTTGCCCCTGGCGGCGACGTCGCCGACCGTGGGCAGCTTCGTGACCACCCCTGGCCCGGTGCCCTTCACCGACTGGGCGGCTCCGAACCCGAGCGTTCCGGAGAACGACTGCGTGTTGGCCAGATCCGCCAGCCGCACGGTCGTGGTGCGCACCGGCGCGGCGGCCGGGGGCGGAGGTGGTTCCGGCCCGCCGTAGACGAAGAACGCGGTGCCCCCGAGACCGGCGACCGCGACCAGCGCGACCACCACGATCCGACGACCGCGGTGCTCAGCGGTCACTGAAGGCCTCCACCTTGCAGTCCAGCTCCACCTTCTGCTGCTGCTCCGAGCTGAGCGTCTGCGTGACACCGTCGTCGTAGGTCCACCCCGTGCCGTACGGCTCGATCGCGTGCACCGCGAGGCCCCGGCCGGTCAGGCACTTCATGTAGTCGCGGTAGTCGTCCAAATAGGACGGGTTGGTCGCCCTGTCCGTCTCCGGCGGCTGCATCGGCAACTTCCCGGCACAGGTCCTGAGCGCGGTCTTCGCCGTGTCGCTCTTGTCGTTGTAGTCAGGCGAGGTCCCGTCGGCACGCCCGGCGTACATGCGGTGACCGTTGTCCTTGAGGCAGATGTTGTAGGGCTTCCAGGCCCGGTTGATGTCCTCCGGAGTGCTGTCCAGGCGGATCTGCGGCCTGCCGGAGTCCCGGTCGGCGGCGGAGGAGGTCGTCATCGTGGCGGCACCACTCGTGGCCCCGGGCAGTGAGGCCACCTGCGGCGGCTGAACAGCGGGATTCGCACCACAAGCGGTGAGCAGCCCGGCGAGCACGAGCACGGCGCCAAGGGATCGGTTCGTCATGTCCACGACACTCGCCGAAGAACATGTGGAACCCGTGAGCCTCCCGTAGCGCCCCCGTGGTGGCCCCCCGCTTCAGCGGTCCCCACCCCCGCTTTTCGATCCCCCACCCCACCAGCGGTCCCCACCCCCACGCCCACCTCCGCTTCAGCGGTCCGCCACCCCCACCCCACCCCCCACTTCCCTGGCCCCCGCCCCCCGCTTTTCGCGTTTTGTCACCTTGATGCGATTTTTGATCGTTCAAATCGCACAAGAAGGTGACAAAACGCGAATCGGGGCGCGGCGGGCGAGTGGTGCGGCGGTGCGGAGCGCGGCGGGCGGCGGGGAGCGCGGCGGGCGGCGGGGAGCGGTGCGGAGCGCGGCGGGCGGCGGGGAGCGTGGCGGGGAGCGGAGTGCGTGGCGGGGAGCGGAGTGCGTGGGTCGGAGGAGGTGGTAAGAGAGTGGCCTGATTGGATTCACCGGCTAGTCACTTCTCGTGGAGGGAGCCACGTGAACGCCCAGGTGGAAACGTTCGAGTTCCAGGCCGAGGTGCGCCAGCTGCTGCAGCTGGTGATCCACTCGATCTATTCGAACAAGGACGCCTTTCTCCGTGAACTGGTCTCCAACGCCTCCGACGCGCTGGACAAGCTGCGGCTGGAGGCGTTCCGGGACAAGGATCTCAAGGTCGACACCGACGACCTGCACATCGCCGTGGACATCGACGCCGAGGCCCGCACGCTGACCGTGCGCGACAACGGCGTCGGCATGTCGCGGGAGGACGTGGTGCGGCTGATCGGCACGATCGCCAAGTCCGGCACCGCGGAGTTCCTGCGCAAGATGAAGGAGTCGCAGGACGCGGCGGGCGCGCAGGAGCTGATCGGGCAGTTCGGGGTCGGTTTCTACGCCAGCTTCATGGTCGCCGACCGGGTCACCCTGCTGACCCGCCGCGCCGGGGAGGACACCGGCACCCGCTGGGAGTCCGGCGGCGAGGGGACCTACACCATCGAGCAGGTCGACGACGCGCCGCAGGGCACGTCGGTGACGCTGCACCTCAAGCCGGCCGACGCCGAGGAGCAGACCGCCGACTACACCTCCGCGTGGAAGATCCGCGAGATCGTCAAGCGGTACTCCGACTTCATCACCTGGCCGATCCGGATGGCCAAGCAGGGCGGGCAGGACGGCGACGGCGGCTCCGGGACCGAGGTCGAGACCGTCAACTCGATGAAGGCGCTGTGGGCGCGCCCGAAGGAGGAGACCTCCGACGCCGAGCTGGCCGAGTTCTACAAGCACATCGCGCACGACTGGGCCGACCCGCTGGAGACCATCCGGATGCGGGCCGAGGGCACCTTCGAGTACCAGGCGCTGCTGTTCGTGCCCTCGCACGCCCCGCTGGACCTGTTCATGCGGGACGGCAAGCGCGGCATCCAGCTCTACGTCAAGCGCGTGTTCATCATGGACGACTGCGAGTCCCTGATCCCGGAGTACCTGCGCTTCGTCAAGGGAGTCGTGGACGCCCAGGACCTCTCGCTCAACGTCTCCCGCGAGACCCTGCAGCAGGACCGGCAGATCCAGCTGATCCGGCGCAGGCTGGTCAAGAAGATCCTGGCAACGGTCAAGGACCTCCAGGCCAAGGACGCCGAGAAGTACGCGAAGTTCTGGACCGAGTTCGGCAAGGCGGTCAAGGAGGGTCTGGTCAACGACCCCGACAACCGCGAGGCGATCCTGGAGATCTGCTCCTTCGGCTCCACCGCCGACGCCGAGAAGCCGACCACGCTGCGCGAGTACGTGGAGCGGATGAAGGACGGCCAGCAGGACATCTACTACATGACCGGCGACTCGCGCTCGGTGATCGAGAACTCCCCGCACCTGGAGGCCTTCCAGGCCAAGGGCTACGAGGTCCTCGTGCTCACCGACCCGATCGACGAGATGTGGGTGGAGACCGTCGCGGACTTCGACGGCAAGCCGCTGAAGTCCATCGCCAAGGGCCAGGTGGACCTGGACAGCGACTCCGAGGACGACCGCGAGGAGAAGTCGAAGGACTTCGCCGACCTGCTCACCTGGATGACCGGGGCGCTCGGCGACAGCGTGAAGGAGGTCCGCCTCTCCAGCAGGCTGACCACCTCGCCCGCGTGCGTCGTCGGCGACACCAACGACCTGGCGCCGAACCTGGAGAAGATGTACCGGGCCATGGGCCACGAAGTGCCCGCGGTCAAGCGCATCCTGGAGCTCAACCCGGACCACCCGCTGGTCACCGGGCTGCGCGCGGCGCACGCCGAGAACCCGGAGGAGGCCGGGCTCGCCGAGACGGCCGAGCTGCTGCTGGGCATGGCCGTGCTGGCCGAGGGCGGCGAGCTGACGGACCCGGCGAAGTTCATCCGGCTGCTGGCCGCTCGCCTGGAGCGCACGCTCTGAAGGCGACGGCCGCGACTGTGTTGAGGTTGTGAGGGTTCGCCGTTCCGCCGGGCTCCGGCGGGACGGCGAACCTAGGATGGCCGTCATGTGCGCGCAGATCGTGCTGGCCGAGGACGACGAGCGGCAGGCGCGGCTGGTGCGCCGCTATCTGGAGGCCGAGCACCACTCCGTCGTGGTCGTCACCGACGGGCGCGCCGCGATCGACGAGGTCCGCCGCACCCGGCCGGAGCTGCTGGTGCTGGACCTGATGCTGCCCGAGGTGGACGGTCTCGACGTCTGCCGGGTGCTGCGCCGCGAGTCCGGCGTGCGGGTGCTGATGCTCACCGCGCGGTCCACAGAGGACGACATGCTGCTGGGCCTGGACCTGGGCGCGGACGACTACATGACGAAACCGTTCAGCCCCAGGGAGCTCATGGCCAGGGTGCGGGCGTTGCTGCGCAGGACGCAGCCCGCGCCGGAGCCGCCCGATCCCGTGCTCCGCGTCGGCCCGCTGACCGTCGACCCGGTGTGCCACGTGGTGACCGCGCACGGCGCGCGCGTGGACTGCACGCCCGGTGAGTTCCGGCTGCTGGAGGCCATGGCCCGGCAGCCGGAACGGGTCTTCACCAGGGACCAGCTCCTGGAGCGGCTGCACGGGATCGACCGCTACTTCACCGACCGCACCATCGACGTGCACGTGAAGAACCTGCGCAAGAAGATCGAGCTGTCACCGCGCGCTCCCGCGCACCTGCTCACCGTGTACGGCGTCGGCTACAAGCTCAGCGGAGGCGAGGAGCCCCGGGATGCGCCGTAGCCTGCTGACCAGGCTGCTCGCGGCGTCGATCCTGGTCGCGGTCTGCTCGATCACCGCGACCGCGTGGCTGGCGTCGCAGACCACGACCGGCGCGATCAAGCAGGAGCAGGGCAGGCTGCTGGCCAACGACAGCCGGATCTACACGGCGCTGTCGCGCCACGCCGCGACCACCCCGAACTGGGCCGGTGTCGGTCCGGTGGTGCGCGCCCTCGCCGAGCAGACCGGCAGGCGGATCGCGCTGCTCACCCAGGACCGGACGCCGATCTTCGACTCCGCGGCCGAGCCGACCCCGGTGCCCGCGACGGCCTCGGCGGTCGTCGACCCGCTCGCGGTCGATCCCGCCCTGGTGCCCGACGCCTCCGCCGACCGGATCGACGCCAACGCGGTCGGCCCGTTCCTGCTGCCGGACGCCGAGCGCGCGCGGTTGCGCGGGCTCGCGGAAGAGGCGCTCACCTGCGTGCTCGGGCGGCTGGGCACCGGCTCCATCGTCGAGGAGCCCAGCGGACGCCCCCGCCTGGAGAGCCCGAACCCGATCACCAACGTCACCTGCTCCCCCGCGGAGCTGGAACAACCGACGCCGACCGAGCGGGCCGCGCTCACCGAGCTCAACGGCCTGGTCAACGGGTGCCTCCGCCGCCTCGGCCAGACCGAGGTGGAGGTCCGGCTCGACCGCACGTGGAAGCCGGTGGCCGCAGAGGCGACCCGCCCCGCGCCCCGGGACGGCCAGCCGGTGCGCGCCTGCATCGCGAGCGCGCGGCACGAGCAGCTCATCCGCTACGTCTCCCCCGCCGCGCTGCTGTTCATCACCAGTCCCAGCGGTTCCGAACCCTCCACTGTGGACCTCTCGCCGGGCAACCAGGTCCGGATCGTCGGCGTGGCGCTGACGGTCCTGGCGCTCACCATCGCGGTGACCGTGCTCGCCGGGCGACGCCTCATCCGGCCGCTGCGGGCGCTCACCGGGGCCGCGCAACGCGTCAAGGACGGCGGCGGCGCGCGGGTCGAGGTCAGGGGCCGGGACGAGATCGCCCAGCTGGCCTCGGCGTTCAACGAGATGTCGGAGACCCGTGAGCGCCTGGAGGAGCTGCGCAAGACCATGGTCGGCGACATCGCGCACGAGCTGCGCACACCGCTGAGCAACATCCGCGGCTGGCTGGAAGCGATCCAGGACGGGATGAGCGACCCGGACCCGGCCCTGGTGGCCGAGCTGCTGGAGGAGGCGTTGCTGCTCCAGCACATCATCGACGACCTCCAGGACCTGTCCCTCGCCGACGCGGGGGCGCTGCGGATGCACCCGGAGACAGTGCGCGTCGCCGACGTCCTCCCCTCGTCCACCCAGCCGGAGGGTGTCCAGTACACAGTGGACGTTCCGGAAGGGCTTGAGGCGCACGCGGATCCGGTCCGGCTCCGGCAGGCGGTCGGCAACCTCGTCGCGAACGCGCTCCGGCACACGCCCACCGGCGGAACCGTCGCGGTGCGGGCACGACGTGACGGCGACGAGGTGGTCATCGAGGTCTCCGACACCGGAGTCGGGATCGCGGCGGAAGACCTGCCGCACGTCTTCGAACGCTTCTGGCGCGTGGAGAAGTCGCGGGGCAGGCAGGGGGGCGGCAGCGGCCTCGGGCTCGCCATCGTCCGCAAGCTCGCGGAGGCTCATGGCGGCACCGTGACCGCTGCCAGCACACTGGGTCAGGGTTCGACGTTCACGCTGCGCTTGCCCTGTCGTACAACGGGCGAGTGATCGTCGCGCTGAACTGCGGGCCACCGAGGTGCCGGATGTCGGCGCCGTCGCGGAAGCTCTGCGTGTTGACCCCGACCACGGTGCCCCTGCCCGCGTTCACGTCGAAGCCGGTGAACCTCGGCCCGCCGCTGGAGCCGCCGCCCATGTCGCACGGGACGCCGAACTGACCGGCTCCGCCGGGGTTCTCGACGGCGGGACCCCAGCACTGCGCGAGGCGCTTGCCGGTGAACTCAGGGCGCCCCTGGTGTCCCGGCTGGCTCGCACCGCGCGGGTAACCGAACTCCCGCGCCTCGCGCGCACCGGGCACGTCAAAGGCGATCTCCTGGCCGGCCCCGACGGTCTCGGCGGCACTGCGCCCATCGATGCCCGGGTTGAGCACCAGGAAAGCCTGGTCGTGGGCGCTGCTCTCCGGAACCTCCACCCACGTCCTGCTGGTGATCACCAGGCGTGGCACGAACCCGCCGTGAGGCATCGTGCCGTCCCGGAAGCCCGGCACAAAGTAGAGGTTGTCCATCCAATGGGGGTCTTCGCCGATCAGGTTGAAGTTGTGCACGCAGTGCCCACCGGTCACCGCCGTGTTCCCGTTGGCGCTGCGCACGATCGTGGCCGTGCAGCTGGCGTCCTCGCCCTGTTCGGTGAAGAACAGCCGCCCCACGGTCTTCGTGACGTCTCCGCCGCCGTACCACCCCGATCCGTCCGGCCCGTCGACCGGTGGCTTGCCCGACGGCGGGATGGTCGGGAGCGCGGCGATGCGTTCCGGAGTCCAGTAGTCGCGGATCGCCTGCTGCTCCTGCGCGGTGGTCGCGACCTGGTGCGCGACAACGTCGTCCGGGGTCGCGTGAGCCGTGGGCACCGCAGTCACCGCGGTCAGCAGCGCGGCGGCGACGAGTCCGGCCAGGTGGGTTGGATGTCTCATGTGCCCGGATCCTGGCGACGCCGTGTGTGGAACCTGTGGTGATCCGGTGGTGCTCATGTGGTGCGGCGGCACCTCAGGGTCCCCCTGAGAGCGGATATGTCCTTCGGCAGATGTCGGCCGTCACCGGCGGCTCCAGGCTGGGTTGGTACTGGCAGGGAGAAAGGACGCCCGAGAATGACGAGGAAGTGGCTCGCCTTCGCGGCCACGGCGCTGACGCTGCTCAGCGCGGTGACCGCAGCCGAGGCCGAACCGGCACCACCACGGCTGGAGTGGACCGCCTGCGGCAAGGGGGCGCAGTGCGCGACGCTGCGGGTCCCGGTGGACTGGCGCAAGCAGAAGGGACCGGCCACGACGATCGACGTGGTGCGCATTCCCGCCCGCGACCCGAAGCACCGCATCGGGACCGTGATCGCCAACCTGGGCTCCGGCAACAGCACGTTCGCCGCGATCGACCCGCCGCCATACATCGAGCCCACCCTGCGGCACCTGAGCGAGCGGCTGGACGTGGTGGTCTTCGACCCACGCGGCCTCGGCAGGACTCCCGGCAGCACGAAGTTCGACTGCGGTGACAATCCCGGCCCCTACAACGGACTCATCCTGGCCGAGGACGAGGCGGGTTGGCGCAAGCAGGCCGAGCTCAACGCGAAGTACGCCGCCACCTGTCGCGAGCAGCTCGGCGAGCTGTTCAACGGCCTCAACACCTGGCAGGCCACCAACGACGTGGAGGCGTTGCGGGTCGCGCTCGGCGAGAAGCGGTTGCGGTTCTTCGGCAACTCCTACGGCACCGTGTACGGGCAGACCTACGCGCAGCTGTTCCCTGACCGTGTCGAACGGATGTACCTCGACGGCGTGGCCGACCACACGCAGGCCCGGCTGGAGGACTGGCTGCGCAACTACGCCGTCGCACAGGAACGGCAGTTCGAGCACTTCCGGGACTGGTGCGCACAGCGGAAGGGCTGCTTCCTGCACGGCCAGGACGCGGTTGCGGTCTGGGACGAGCTCGTCGCCCGCGCCGGGCGCGCCCCGCTGCCAGCCCCGAGCGCAGGAGCGGGCAGGACCGTCGACCTACGGCACCTCTTCGCGGGTGCGCTGGTCGGCTCGACTCCGCCGAAGTTCCCCGTGCTGGCCAAGGCGATGGCGATGGCCCGCGATGGCGACGCCGGGATGTTCCTGACCGACCTCACCTATGGCGAGCTGAACGCGTCTCCTGGCAAGAACGTGCTCTCCATGACGCAGTGCAACGACTTCTTCCCGAAGCCGCCCGGTTATCAGGAGCTCCTGGCGATCGAGAAGCGGCTCAAGCAGGTCGCGCCGCGCTTCGGCTGGATCGAGGGGCGCTTCGAGGTGGGGCGCTGCGCGGGGATCTCCGGCGGCGCTGCCTTCCCGCCGCAACCGTTGAAGATCGACAAGCTGGCCCCGGTCCTCGTCGGCATCGGCGAGCTGGACCAGAACACCAACACCATCGGAGCCGCACACGTCGCGGGACAGCTGCCGAGTTCGCAGACGCTCTGGCACGGCGACGGGCACGCCGCGTACCTGCTGGGCAACACGTGCCTGCGTGAGCACGTGGGGCATTACCTCACCGACGGAGTCCTCCCCCCGCGCGGCACCCGCTGCGCGGCCGAGCTGACGACGAAGATCCCCGACCGCCCGTGATCCGCTCCGGGCAAGGGGCGGGAGAACATCTTGATGGCGCAAGAAAACCGTTGCGCGACTGGACTGTTCGAGTGATTCCACGGCTCGTGCCGGTGTTCGTGCCTTCTCCGCAGTAGCCCTCTCACCCGCTCCGATGACTCGGCAACGGTATTCGCCGCGCTCGTCCGTCCGGCACGCGGCCGTACCCGGCGGGTTTACCGCGATGAGCGACCGGGAAGCAGACTCCAGCCGGAAACCCGTGGAGGGAAACGGAGCAGTGGCCGACGCTCGGCGTGCAGCACGCCGAGCGGCGGATGCGAGACGTCCTGCCCTCGGTGAACCATCCTGCTCCACCTGTCGCGGATGAAACTCACTCATCCGGCGAAACCGTTGTGGGCACAAGGACTCCGGTGTCCTGCCTCGGTTCGACACGGCGCTGACTCCCCTCTGTGGACGGTGGCCACTCCGGCACCAGACCGCGAGAGGAAAGACACGATGACGTTCAACCCGCTCGAACACCGTGGGATTCCGCTGGAGCGGCAGCTGCGAAACTGGCGCGAGCTGGACGTGGAGCCCATCGACCCCGATGACGTCGATCCGTACACCCGGTGCCGCATCATCGCGATGAACGGCATCGAGGTGGAGGCGTCGCTGTTCAGCCACCAGTTCGCCAGGCACGCGCTGAGCCTGGATGTGCGGCGGCGGCTCGCCGAGGTCCGCTATCTCGAACAGCAGCAACAGAAAGTGGTGAACTGGCTGCTGCCGGGCTCCGAGTCGGCGCTGGAGACCACGATCGCCTACGAGCAGGTCGCGGTGGACCTCACGGCGTGGGTCGCGCGGATGGAGCCCGATCCGTACCTCAAGCGCGCGTACGAGTTCGGCGTGCTTGAGGACTTCGACCACCTGTACCGGTACGCGAACCTCTACGAGATGATCCAGCGCCGCAAGGCGGAGCGGATCGTGGACAGCCTGACCGAGGTGATGCCGGGCCGTCCGACGAAGTACCAGCACCGGCACCCCTACGACAACGTCCGCGACCACTACGACCGGGAACGGGCCGCCCCCATCTCGAAGCTGCACGCGCTGACGATCATGTCAGCCGAGCAGCAGACGATGAACTTCTACATGAACGTCGGGCCGCAGTACATGGAACCGATCGCCCGCCAGCTCTACCAGGAGATCGGGCTCATCGAGGAAGAGCACGTCACCCACTACGAGTCGCTGGTGGACCCCGGTGAGACCTGGTGGGAGCGGCTGGTCAACCACGAGTACAACGAGTGCTACCTCTACTACTCGTTCATGGAGACCGAGCCCGACCCGAGGGTGCGCGCCATCTGGGAGCTGCACCTCAACATGGAGCTGGAGCACCTGCACGTCGCCTGCGACCTGATGCGCGCGAACGACGACAGGGAACCCGAGCAGGTGCTGGCTCCCGAGCTTCCCCACCCGGTCACGTTCGAGCCCAACAAGGCCTACATCCGCGAGCTGCTGGACACCCAGATCGACCTCACCACCCTGGGCACGGGGTACGTCCGCGAGGCGCACGAGCGGTTCGAGCGGATGCAGGAGGCCATCAACGGCGGTGAGCACCCGCCGAGCGAAGTGGTGATCGACATGCACCGCGAGGCGTACGGCACGGACTACCGGCTGGAGACCGAGGGCCCGCACCCGGTGCCGGGGCTGCGCCAGCGGTGACGGGGTGCCGCCGTCGGAGGGCCGCACCGGCGGCGGCGCACCGGCGGTTGCGGTCTGCCGCCGAACACGTCAACATCGTTGACATGTTTGCCGAGGAGCACGACATCGCACTGTTCTTCCTCGGTTGGCGCGGCTTCGCCGACGCCGCGGACGCCGTGCTCGCCGAGAGCGGGCTCAACCGCGTCCACCACCGCGTGCTCCACCTGATCTGCCACCGCCCCGGTGTCGGGGTGGGCGAGCTGGCGAGCGTGCTGGGGATCTCCCGGCAGGCGCTGCACCGGCCGCTCGCCGACCTGGAGCGGCGCGAGCTGGTCCGTCGCCGCACCGCGTCGCACAGCGCACGGGAACGGGTGCTCACCGCCACGACCTCGGGCAAGGCATTGGAGCGCGCCGCGACCCGGCCGCAGCTGCGTCGGCTCGAAGACGTCGTCAGCACGGTGGGCCCCGAAGCCCTCGCCGGATGGCGCCAGGTCATGGCAGCCCTTTCCCCACTCTCCTTGGAGAACATCGCGTGACCGCCTTGCTCGACCAGTTCCCGCACGATGCCGCGACCGCTCCGACGAGTCTCCTCGGTGCGCCGTGAAGGTGGGTGAGGCCCGCGCCGCCGCGATCGACTGGGTGCGCAGCACCCACCCCGGCGCCGCCTACTTCAGCGGGTCCACAGTGGACATGCCGGATTCCGCCGAACTACCAGTCGGATCCGATGTGGACATCATGCTCGTGTCCGAGGAACCGACAGCGAAGCTCGGGAAGTTCCCGCACCGGGGCGCACTGCTGGAAGCGACCTACGTGAGCACCTCCGAGCTGGCGTCACCGGAGGAGGTGCTGTCGTCGTACCACCTCGCACACGGACTGCGCACGGACACGATCATCGCCGATCCGACCGGCTTTCTCCGGCCGCTCCAGGCAACGGTCGGTGAGCACTTCGCCGACGAGGTGTGGGTTCGCCGCCGCTGCGCACAGGCCCGCAACCGCGTGGTGGAAGGACTTCGGCGCATCGACCACTCGGCCCCGTGGCACGTGCAGGTCACCTCGTGGTTGTTCCCCACGGGGATATCCACCCACATCCCGCTCGTCGCGGCGCTGCGCAACCCGACCGTGCGGCTGCGCTACCTCGCCGTACGAGACCTGGTCACACCCGAGGTGCACACGAGGCTGCTGGAGTTGCTGGGCAGCGCTCGCCTTACCCCGCAACGGGTTTCACACCACGTTGACCAGTTGGCCCACACCTTCGACGCCGCTGCCGCGGTGGCGCGGACACCGTTCCCCTTCAGCACCGACATCACTCCCGCGGCTCGGCCGATCGCCGTGGACGCGAGCCATGCGCTGGCGGCTTCCGGCGCGCACCGCGAAGTCATGTTCTGGATCACCGCGACGTTCGCCCGTTGCCACCTGATCCTCGCCGCCGACGCGCCGGAGCTGCACCGACGGCACTTCCCCGCGTTCGAGGACGTCTGCGAAGACCTCGGCATCACCTCCAGCGACGACCTCACCGCCCGCGCTACCGCCGTCCTCGATTTCCTCCCCGCCCTCTCCTGAGAGAGTTCGCGCTACGGTGGGAAGGTGATCTTCGAGGCTGCGGAGCTTGTGGTGTCGCGGCTGCTGGAGCGAGCGCGGCGGGACGGGTTCCTGGACGAGCTGTCCGACCACGACATCGAGCTCTACCCGACCGCACCGGACCGAGCTGGGGCCGGTATGGGTGAGCATCGGGATCGAAGGACCGTGGGAGAACCCCGCGCGGCTCGGGTTCGTCGACGGCGGGGTGAAGATCGACTTCCAGGTGCTGCCGCTGGAGCATCTGGACGAGCTGCACGAACGCGGTTACGAGGTGTTGCTCGACCTGGACGGGCGCGCGGCCCGGCTGCCCGCAGCGAAGGGCACCGCTCCCCAGGGCGAGCTGCCTGACGCCCAGGAGTTCCGCGAGCACTGCGAGGAGTTCTGGTTCGAGCTGGCGCACATCCCGCGCTACCTCACCCGAGGCGAGCTGTGGGTGGCGAAGAGCCATGGCTGGGAGGCGAAGCAGCTCCTGTTGACCATGGTCGAGTGGCACGCGGTCACTCGGTTCGGCGCCGGTCACGACACCTGGTACGGCGGCTCGAAGATGCGGACGTGGGCCGCGCCGGGCGTGTGGGAGCGGCTCGACGCACTGTTCGGCGGGTTCCAGGCCGATGACGCCCTCCGTGCGGCACGCGCCACCGCCGAGCTGGCCCGCGACGTGGCCAAGGGCAACGGTTTCACCTACCCCGAGGAAGCCGACCGGGCTTTCCGGAACTACCTGCCGTCCGACGCTTCGTAACGCCACCAGAGGAGTCGGGCCCACCGGCCTCGCGACCCCGACAACGTCAGCCCGGGCACGCGGCCGAGTTGGTCAGAGCGGGCAGAGTGTGGCGACCGGAGGCCGGGCTCGTGGAATTCTCACCGCAGGACGGGACGCCGATTCCGTGGGGTCCCCTCGCCCGAGCGGAGTGAAGCATGCTCTTTGACCTGGTGCTGACCAACGCGGCCGCGTTGACCATGGACCCCGCGCTGCCGAGGGCCGCCGAGGTCGGGGTGATCGGCAACCGGATCGTCGCGGTGTCCGCCGACACCGGCGAGCTGCGGGGGAAGCGGACCGTGGACCTGGGCGGGGCGACGCTGACGCCCGGCTTCCACGACGCGCACAACCACATGGCGTGGTTCGGGCTGGGCTTGTCGGAGGTGGACCTCAGCTCGCCGGGGATCGGCTCGCGCGAACAGCTGCGCGCCGCCATCGCCGCGCGGGCCGCGCGCGGCGAGGGCTGGGTCATCGGCACCGGCTACGACCACACGAAGATCGGCGGTCATCCCACCCGCGAGGAGCTGGACGGCGCGGCGCCCGGCCGCCGCGTGCTGGTCAAGCACACGACCGGGCACATGTGCGTCGTCAGCTCGGCGGTGCTCGCCGACCTCGGGCTCGCCGAGCGCGCCAGGGAGGTGCCCGGCGGGCTCGTGGTGACCGACGACTCCGGGCGGCCGACGGGGTTGCTGCAGGAGACCGCGCAGAGCCTGGTCAACGAGCTGATCCTGCCCTACCCGGTCTCCCAGCTGGTCGACGCGATCGACGCGGCGGGCAGGCAGTACCTCGGCGAGGGCATCACCAGCTGCGTGGAGGCCGGGATCGGCGGCGGGTGGATCGGCAAGAGCCCCATCGAGATCGCGGTGTACCAGGCCGCGCGGGAGCGGGGGCTGCTGCACGTGCGGGTGGAGCTGATGATCGCCACCGACGCGCTGCACCCGATCGCCGGGCACGCCGACGACGGTGTCGTCACCGGGCTGGACCTGGGGGTGCGCACCGGGTTCGGCGACGACTGGCTGCGGGTGGGGCCGGTGAAGATCTTCTCCGACGGCTCACTGATCGGGCACACGGCCGCGATGTGCCAGGACTTCAGCGACACCCCCGGCGTGCGCGGCTACCTCCAGGCCGACGCCGGGGAGCTGCGGCGGCGGATCGTCGACGCGCACCGCTCCGGCTGGCGGGTCGCCACGCACGCGATCGGCGACGCCGCGATCGACCTGGTGCTGGACAGCTACGCCGAGGCGCTGCGCGACTACCCGCGAGCCGATCCCCGGCACCGGATCGAGCACTTCGCCATCGCCCGCCCGGACCAGGTGCTGCGCGCCGCGGACCTGGGCGTGATCGCGGTTCCCCAGGGACGCTTCGCCCACGAGATCGGCGACGCGATGCTGGCGGCGGTCGGGCCCGAGCGCATCGGGTGGACCTACCGGCAGAAGTCGTTGCTGGACGCGGGAATGGTGTTGCCCGGAAGCTCCGACCGACCGGTGGTGCTCGGCGCTCCGCTGCTCGGCATGCAGGCGATGGTCACCCAGCTCACGTCGAGCGGACAGCCGTTCAGCCCCGGCGAGGCGGTCAGCGCGGAGCAGGCGCTGCACGCGTTCACCATGGGCTCGGCCTACACCTCGCACGAGGAGCACAAGAAGGGCTCGATCACTCCGGGCAAGCTGGCCGATCTCGTTGTCCTGTCAGCGGATCCGACCGCTGTCGCACCGGAGGACATCGGTGCGATCCAGGTCCTCAAGACCTTTGTGGACGGTCAGTGCGCCTATGACGGCTGACGCACTCACGATCGGCGCCTGTTCCGGCGACTCATCCCACCACTGCCGTGCCGGTCACTCGGCCATTCGCGGGCTTATGGACGTCCGCCGGGGCGCGTCAGCGTCCATAAGCCCGCGAATGGCCGTCGGTGGTGGTGGTGGTGGTGCATCGGGCTACCCGGACTTGAGCAGCTCAGCCAGGTCGTCGTCGACGGTGATGTAGCGGCCGGACAGGCTGTCCGCCTCACCCGCGACGAGGCGTACGAGCATGCCCGTCGCCTTGTCCGTCGGCGTCATGCGCCCCGCCTCGCGCTCGCCGTCGATCCACGACGCGAGGTACCGCGTCCAGGTGTCGGTGCTGTCCTTGGGCGTGTTGCCGGTCAGGCCGATCTCCAGCAGGCCGGGGTGGTAGCTGAGCACCGGGATGCGGTGGCGGCGCAGCTCGACCGCGAGGTTCTCGGTCAGTTTGACCACCGCGGCCTTGGACACCGAGTAGCCGGTGACGAAGGGCCAGCGGAACACCCCGGCGTGGCTGGCGATGTTGATGATCCGCCCCGCGCCGCGCGGCACCATCACCTCCAGCGCCTCCGCGCACGCGAGCATCGTGCCCCGGACGTTGACCTCCATCGTCCGCCACCACGCGTCCTGGTCGACCTCCCAGGTGGGGCCGACCGGACCGGGCTGCCCGGCGTTGTTGACCAGCGTGTCCACCGGGCCGAAGACCACCTCCGCGCGGCGCAGGACCTCCGCCATCGCGCCGGGTTCGGTGGCGTCGGCGACGTAGGACGCCACGGCCGCGCCCTCGGAGCGCAGCCGCGCCGTCGCGGTGTCGAGCGCGGCGGCATCGCGGCCGGTGATCACCACGTTCGCCCCGGCTCGCCCCAGCTCGGTGGCCGAGGCCAGGCCCAGCCCCTTACCGCCACCGGTGACCACGACCGTGCGTCCGGACAACATCGTCATGCCCCAGAACTACCACAGCGCCTGCTATGGTTTGGACGAATGCCCAAGGCGAACGACCAATCAGGAGGGCGCGGTGGCGGTCACATCGGCGGACCGAGGCCGTGAGGTGCGGCGACGACTCGCGGACTCGGCGGCGGAACTGATCGCGGAGTTGGGCTGGAGCGGGGTCAGCACCCGTGTCCTGGCGGAGCGGGCCGGGGTGACACCGGGGCTGGTGCACTACCACTTCCCCTCACTCCAGGTCCTGCTCGCGGAGGCGGCGGTCGGCGCGATCCAGCGGCTGGCGGACGGCCTCGGCGGGCTGCTGGAGCGGGCGCGGACACCCGAGGACGCGGTGGACGTGCTGCTGGGAGCGCTGTCGGAGTACTCCGGCACCGACCCGCTGTCGCTGCTGATCACCGAGACCTTCCTGGCCACCACGCGCGACGACGACCTGCGCACGGCCGTGAGCACTGTGATCACCGGCTTCCGGCGCACGCTCGCGACGTGGCTGGCCGACCGCGGAGCGCCCACGCCCGAGGCCACCGCCGCGGTCCTCGCCGCCGCCGTGGACGGCTTGATGCTGCACCGCGCGTTGCTGCCCGAGCCGACCGCCGAGGTGGTGGCGCCCGTGCTGCGCCGGCTCGTGGCGGTGCGGCCATGAGGGTGGTGGTGTGCGGTGCCGGGATCGCCGGGATCGCGTTCGCGGTCCGGCTGGCCGATCAGGGTGAGGACGTGGTGGTCCTGGAGCGAGCGCCCGGCCCGCGCACCCAGGGATACATGATCGACTTCTTCGGGCCAGGGCACGACGCGGCGCGGCGGATGGGACTGCTGCCCCGTCTGCACGAGCTGGGCTACCGGATCGAGGGGGCCAGCTACGTCGACGAGCTGGGCCGGGTCCGCGCGAGCATGCGGTTCACGCGGTTCGCGCGGGCGATCAAGGGTCAGCTGATCAGCATCATGCGTCCCGACCTGGAGCTGGCGTTGCGCGAAGCCCTTCCCCCGCACGTGGACCTGCGCTTCGGCACCACGGTCGTCGAGGTGGACAACCGCCCGGACGGAGTCCGCGTGCGGCTGGACGACGGCAGCGCGCTCGACGCCGATCTCCTCGTTGGCGCGGACGGAATCCACTCCACGGTGCGCGAGCTGGTGTTCGGCGCGGAGCGGAAGTTCCTGCGCTACCTCGGATTCCACACTGCCGCGTTCACCTTCGACGACCCGGAGGTGCACGCCGCGGTCCACGGCGGGTTCTGCCTCACCGACACCGTCGACCGGCAGATGGGGCTGTACTCGTTGCGGGACGGGCGAGTCGCCACGTTCACCGTCCACCGCACCGCGGACCCGAGCCCGCCGGAGGACACCAGGGCCGCGCTGCGCCAGGTCTACGGCTCGCTCGGCTGGCTCGTGCCCCGCGCGCTGGCCAAGTGCCCGCCACCGTCGGAGATCTACTACGACCAGGTCGCGCAGATCGAGGTCCCCCGCTGGAGCAAGGGCAGGGTGGTCCTTGTCGGAGACGCCTGCCACGCGGTGTCCCTGCTCGCGGGCCAAGGCGCGTCGCTCGGGTTGGCGGGCGGACACCTGCTCGCCGAGCAACTGCGCTCGACGGCGACGATCGGGGAGGCTCTGGAGAGCTACGAGCGCCTGTGGCGGCCCGTGGTCGAGGAGAAGCAGCGGGTCGCACGCAGCGGGACCAAGTGGTTCCTGCCCGACTCGCCGCTGCGGCTGCGGGGCCGCCGGCTGGCTCTGCGGCTGGCGCACCTGCCGATCGTGGACCGTCTCGTGGCGACCGCGCTCGTCGGCAAGCTCTAGGATTGCCCGTGATGAACGACAGCGGCGGTCCGGCCCCCGGCGTGTACCCGGTGCGGTTCGGCATGGCGGAGCTGCTCAACGACCTCGACCGGCCGGACGGGTGGCTGCTGAGCGTCGGCGGGGTCGCGCAGTCCTATGTGGACCTCGATGACCCGACCCACCTGGAGTTCGACTACGTCCGCCGGATCGGCGACGTGATCGACTGCCTCGGCGAGCCCGAGGCGGCGCTGGACGCCGTGCACGTGGGCGGCGCGGGCTGCACGCTCCCCCGCTACGTCGCGTCCACCCGGCCCGGATCGCGTCAGCTGGTCCTGGAGGCCGATGCGGAGCTGGTCGAGCTGGTGTGGTCGCGGTTCCGGCTGCACGAGGTGCCGGAGCTGACCCTGCAGGCGAGCGAGGGCCGCACCGGGCTGCGCGGGCAGCCCGCGGACTCCGCCGATCTCGTCGTGGTGGACGCCTTCGAGCGCGACCGCGTGCCGACCGGCCTGGCCACGGTCGAGTTCTTCGAGGACGTGGCTCGGGTGCTGCGGCCATCGGGAAGCGTGGTGGCCAACATCTTCGACGGCAACGCCCTGGAGTTCACCCGCAGGCTGCTCGCGACGCTGTTCACTGTCTTCCCGCACGCGCTCCTGCTCGCGGAGCCACAAGTGTTGCGCGGCAGGCGTCTGGGCAACGTGGTTCTCGTCGCCTCGGCGAAGGAGCTCCCCGTGCGGCAGCTGACCAGGCGTGCCGCCTCGGCGATCTTCCCGGCGCGCTGCCAGGACACCGACGACCTGAAACGCTTGTGCGGCAACGCGGAACCGCTCACCGACGCATCGCCGATGAGCGCTCCGACCCTGCCGAAGGACAGGCTGGGCCTGTTCAGCTCCTGATCAGCGCTCCTGAGCGGACGGCCGCAGCAACAGCTCGGAGACGGCAGCACGCCGCGGTCGAGTGACCATGTAGGACACGGCATCCGCGACGTCCTGCGGCTGAAGCCACTCGAACTGCGCCTTGCTCGCGTCGGTCAGCTCGGTGTCCACGGCACCGGGCTCGACCACGCCGACCCTGACCCGCCCGACGAGCTCCTTGCGGACCGAGTCGCTGAACGCCCCGACGGCGTGCTTGGTGGCGGCGTAGACGCTGTAGCCGGGGGCGGTCACCCTGCCGGCGACGGAGCTGACCGTCACCACGTCGGCGATGCCGCGCGGTCCCTCGGCAGCGGCCACCAGGTGCGGCAACGCGGCGTGGGTGCAGTAGAGCACCGCCATCAGGTTGATCTCCACGGTCTGCGCCCAGTGGTCGAGATCAGCCTCCAGAGCGGGCTCGACGAACCCGATTCCCGCGTTGTTGACCAGGATGTCCAACCGCCCGGCCCGCTCGACGGCCTCGGCGACGGCCTCAGTGGCCCGCTCCCGGTCGGTGAGGTCGGCTGTCACGGCGACGGCCTTCCCCCCGGCGGCCTCGATCTCCGCGACAACGGCGTCCAGGCGTTCGCGCCGCCGCGCCACGACGACCACCGTGGCACCGCGAGCGGCCAGGTCGTGCGCGACGGCCGCGCCGATCCCGCTCGACGATCCGGTGACCAGGGCGACCGCCCCCGACAAATCCTCATGTGCCATAACGGAAAGCCTAGGTCGTGTCCCGCACGTGACGACACCACCTCACCACCCCCTGGCGTACTCACCCCCGCGCCCCTCCCGTTTCGCGTTTTGTCACCTTGATGCGAAATGGGAGCGCTCTTTCGCGCATCAAGGTGACAAAACGCGAGAACCCCGAGCACGCCAGCCGACCCACGCGTGCACAGGCGCGCCGCAGCGGGATCGAGTTCCCCGCCCGGTCCAGCGCGCGGTGTCCCCGCGTCGGCGTCCGGCCGCGGGTTCCACCGGTCGGTCAGCTGAGTCAGCAGCTACCAGCCGCTGTTCATCGGCGACCCGCAACTCCTGCCGCAGGGAAACCGTGCCGAGAGCCTCACCCGCGACGGGCTCGTGGTCGGCGTGATCGACGCGGGCGCCGTGCCGATCCTGTGGCAGTCCACCGCCGTGGACACCGTGGTGCGGACCTCGCAACCGCTCTACCTCGGCAGGGCCGGGGACGACGGCACGGTGCCCGGCTACTTCTCGGGCCAGGGCAACAAGCACTCACCGGTCGTGCTGCGCTGCGGCTGAACCGGGAGTCCTTCCGCCATCCCCGGCTCCCGCCCCGCTAGCGGGTCAGTGCGTCGAGGTAGCGCAGGGCAGGACCGGCCTCGGTGCTGATCACCGCGATGTGGTGGTCCGGGCGGATCAACACGAGCCCGTCACTCTCGATGCCGAAACCCTCGATCGCCTGACCCGCGCGCACAACGTCCTTCCGCTCGTCGGCGACCCGGCTCTGGGCCGCCCGGCCGCCCGCCCCGAAGCCCAGAACGGTGAACAACGGCCCCGACGCCGAGCCGGTCGGCGCGCGGTCTCCCGCCTTGAGCTCGCCGAAGCTCTCCGCTGCCAGCGAGCTCCACCGGTAGTTGATCCCGAGCCCGCTCACCTCGGTCGCCGCCACGGTGTCCAGGCCCGATCCCGGCTCGTAGAGGTTCGCGAGCACCGTGTCCAGCCGGTCCGAGGTGAGGTTCAGCGTCCACGCGGCGATCGGCAGCCGTTCCTCCTCGTAGGTGTCCAGCAGCGCGGCGCCCGCTGTGCCGGAGGCTACGAGGGCGAGCTTCCACCCCAGGTTCCAGGCGTCCTGGATGCCGGTGTTCATGCCGAGTCCGCCGGCGATCGGGTGCACGTGCGCGGAGTCGCCCGCCAGCAGCACCCTGCCGACGCGGAGCCGGTCCACCATCCGGATGTTGACCTTCCAGCTGGACATCCAGGTGGCGTTGCGCAGCCGGAGGCCCGTGACGCGCGCGTGCTGTTCGAAGCGGCGCTGGAAGGTCTCCAGCGCGGGCGGGACCATCCGTCCGTCGGCGTCGAACTCCGGGCCGGTCTGCACCTGCCACACCGGGGTGTCGCGGAACGGGCAGAGCATGAACGCGCCGTCGTCGTCGACCCACTGGTGCCAGTAGCCGCGGTCGAGACCGTCGACCTCGACGTCGCCGCAGATCATCGACTGCTGCTCGGCGCCCTCTCCGGCCAGGGGCACGCCGAGCAGCTTGCGGACCGTGCTCCGGCCGCCGTCACAGCCGATGAGGTAGTCCGCATCGACCCGCCCGCCGCCTGCGAGCTCCGCCACCACCCCGTTCGCGTCCTGGGTGAAACCGACCAGCTCCGCGCCGAACTCGACGCGCACGCCGTGGGTCGCGAGCTCGTCCCGCAGGATCCGCTCGACCCGCCACTGCGGCAGGAACAACGTCCCGTCGCCGAACGGGGTGCTGTCGCTGACGAACTCACCGTTGAAGTACTTGCGGAACCTCTGGCGCGGCGTGCCGATGGCGGCGATCTCCTCCCCCACACCGAGGTCGGCGAGGACTTCGAGGCTGCGCGCGTGCAGGGTCTTGCCCCGCGAGCCGACCTGGGCGCGCGGGGACCGTTCGAGTACCCGCACGGCGACTCCGCGACGGGCCAGGTCGAGGGCGAGAACCAAGCCGGTGGGCCCGGCTCCGATGATCACGACATCACTCATGCCGACCAGTAAAACACAACTGAGTTCTATTTTTAACCGAGTAACACCGAGTGCTAGGGTACGACCATGAGCGGGCTCCGGGACCTCAAGAAGGAACGCACGCGCCAGGCGATCTCCGACACGGCGATCACGATGTTCCTGACCAAGGGCTTCGACCAGGTCGCGGTGGCCGACGTCGCGGCGGCCGCCGAGGTGTCCAAACCCACGCTATTCCGGTACTTCAGCTCCAAGGAGGACCTGGTCCTGCACCGGGCCGCCGACCACTTCGGCGAGTCCGCACGCATCGTGCGCGAACGCCCACCCGGCGAGGCTCCGCTCGCCGCGCTGCACCGGCACTTCCAGCGCGGGCTCGACGAGCACGACCCGGTCACCGGCCTTTGCGACTCCCCGGACGTGCTCGCTTACCACCGGCTGGTCTTCGAAACGCCGAGCATCGCGGCCCGCCTGGTCGAGGTCACCGCCGAGGACACCGCCGCGCTCACCGAGGCGCTCCGCGAAGCCGCCGACGACAAACTGCTCCCCCGGCTCGTCGCCACCCAGTACACCGTCGTTCGCCAGATCCTCGCCCGCGAGAACTGGACCAAGCTGGCGACGGGCCGCACGGCCGCCGACGTCCATCCCGAGGCCACAGCAGCGGCAGACGCCGCCTTCTCGCTGCTCGCCCGAGGCGCCACCCCGCACGGCTACTAGGTCGTGTCTGACAAATGCGTGTGGTGGGTGCTGGCAAGGCCGTTCTCGGATGCGCGGGCGATGGGTGGAGGGCATCATTTGTCGCTACCGGTGCGGGACCGCGTGGCGTGATGTGCCACCGGTGTTCGGTCCCTGGCAGACGATCTGGACCTGACACCGTCGTCTTGCCCGCGAGGGCACCTGGGATGTGGTGCTGCGACGGCTGCTGCCGGCGGCGGAGGCGGCTGGACAGGTGGCCTGGGCCGTGTCCGTGAACTCCGCGATCGCCCGCGCGCATCAGCACGCCACGAACATCACCCGCCGCACAGGGGGCTGGGTCGAACTACAGCAATCCGGGCAGCGAGCCGCCTGACCACGCCATCGGCCGATCCCGGGGCGGCAGGACCACCAAGATCCACCACCTTGGTGATGCTGCTGACCGCAGGGCAGGCTGAAGACTCACCCATGTTGCTGCCCCTGATGCGGCACCTCGTGGTCTCGCATCACGGTGGCGACAAGGCGCACTCCTCGTGCGCGATCCGTGGCCATCTGCGCTCCCGCCGCATCAGAGCGGTGATCCCCGCGCCTGCCGACCAGGCCGGTCACCGCCAGCGACACGGTTCCCGCGCTGGTCGGCCACCTGCCTTCGATCCGGCCGATCCCACTCCGACTCCGCCAGATCACAGGCAGCCAGCGCCAGCACGTCCAGGAACACCGCCGTGCCCCCGCTCGACAGGTACAGGGCAGCCTCGGCCTCACCCCTCGACCGCCCGAACGAACTACCCACCGCTCACCTCCCCGGGAACGGTGTGGAAACCGTCCTCCCAAAGGTCCTCATCCACGACAAACCTGGACGTCAAGAAGCAGTCGGGCTCGTCAGCGAACCCCGGAAGACCCCGCGCGCGCTCGATCCGCTCACAGGCGCGACGCTCGGACGAGTAGACACCCAAGATCTTGAGGTCGTCGCCCTGCTCCTCGTCCCAGACCAGCTCGCCCGCACCGTCCGCGTGCTCAACCGACCCGTCCGGCTTCGGGGCGTGCCGGACGTGCCAGAGCAGAAAAACCTCCACCCGCAGAACATAAGCGCCCCTAACCGGACGAGTCGATCAGTGCTGCACCGCCGCGGCCTCCACCTCGACCGCCTGGTCGTCGTAGCCCAGCGCGGCCACCCCGAGCAACGCGCTACCGCGGCCGCAATGTCATCGGACGCCGCTTCAACCTGCTCAAGCACTGTCGCGGCATCGCCACCCGCTACGGCGAACTCGCCACCGTCTACCGCGGCCATCGTCCTGCATGCCGTCCCCTCAACCTGGACGAAAACCTTGTCAGACAAGCCCTAGGTCGCGCCCTGCAAGCCCCCCCCCGCCAGGCGGCGCCGATCGCCAAAACCGTCGAGTCGACAACGCCATTCGCGCGCTTGTGGCAGCGCGAGAGCGACCCCTGGTCGTTATAAGCGCACGAATGGTGAACAACGGTGGATCAGAGCCACAGAACCCGAACAAAATTTTCGACAAGGCCCCATCATCGAAAGCGTCCGATGGGGTGAATCCGCTTTTCGTGTGCCGACCCGTGACCTGCCGGTGCTATCGACGGCAATGGCCGACCCGACCCTGCCGACGCCCCTGCCTGCGACGACTGCTCCCCGACAGGCCAAGGTAATCATTTCGCCACTGGCCGAACACTGAGCGCATTCCATGCTCCGACCGGTGCGATATTCGCGAGTGATCTTGCCATGCGGAAACGCGGCGAAGATACTCGCGCACCCGCCACATTCACTTCTCAGCAGGGACGGTCCCCCGATGACAACAAACCTTCCCGCATTCCCCGCCCCGAACGAGCCCGTGCTCGACACCTGTGCTCGCCTGCGGGAGATCGGCCCGGTGGTCAAGGTCGCGTACCCCGGCGGCGTGCCCGCGTACCTCGCGCTGTCGCAGACCGCGGCGCGCGAGATCATCGCCGGCGACAACAAGACCTTCCTCCGCGAACCGGAGCATTGGCCCGCCCTGCACGACGGGTCGATTCCCGAGGACTGGCCACTACGGGCCATCGTCGAGGGCAAGCACATGTCCACAATGGACGGAGCGCAGCACCGGCGGCTGCGCGGCCTGATCACCAAGGCGTTCACGCCGGCCCGGGTGCAGGTGCTCCAGCCCAGGGTCCAGGCGATCATCGACGAGCTGCTCGACGAGGTGGTCGCCGCGGGCGACGGCGTCGACCTCGTGCCCACCTTCACCGAGGCGCTGCCGATGTGGGTGATCTGCGAGCTGTTCGGCGTGCCCAGGGCGGATCGGGCCCAGGTGCGGGAGTGGACCTCCCTGCTGCTCGCGCACACCACTGCTCCCGAGGTGGCGTTCGCGACGCAGAACGCTTACCTGGCGTACCTGAACGGACTGGTGGAGAGCAAGCGGCAGGAGCCGGGCGAGGACCTCACCTCGGGTCTGGTGCAGGCCCGCGACGAACGCGACAAGCTCACGACGGACGAGCTGGTCGGCGTTCTGTGGCTGATGGTGCTCGCCGGCCACGAGACAACGGTCCACCTGCTCGGCAACGCGATCGTCGCCCTGTCCCAGAACCCCGACCAGCTGGAGCTGGCCAAGGCCGAGGACCGGTGGGCCGACGTGGTCGAGGAGACCCTCCGCTACCGGCACTCGGTGATGTGGACCAGCTTCCGGTTCACCGCCGAGGACGTCACGATCGACGGCGTGCACATCCCCAAGGGCAACGCGGTCGGCGTGTCCTTCCAGGCCGCCGGGCTCGACCCGGCCGCGTACGGGGAGACCGCGAACGAGTTCGACATCACCCGGGAGCAGGGCGCGCACCCCGGGTTCGGCCACGGGCCGCGGTTCTGCGTCGGAGCGCACCTGGCCCGCCTGGAGGGCAAGCTCGCGCTCGCCACGCTGTACCGGCGGCTCCCGGAGCTGAGCCTCGCGATCGACCCGGCCGACATTCCCTACTCGCCGTCGTTCATCACGATCGGCCCGACCTCGATCCCGGTCAGTCTCGGCGACGTGAAGCCCTGACCGTTCGCGGGCGCTCGCCGGGGTGATCACTCGCGTCGCCTCGGTGAGCGCTCGCCGCTGCACGCATCGCGCACGAACCGGAAAGCCACCCGCGCCAGGTGTGGGTGAGCCCGGTGGAAGGCGCCGATGTCCCGCCGCCGCAAGCCGCGCCGACGCCACCACCCCGGCGCCGCCACTCCGGCGCGCGGGCTGGCGTGGCCGGGCTTTCGCGTTTTGTCACCTTGATGCGCGAAAGAGCGCTCCCATTGCGCATTAAGCCTACAAAACGCGAGGACGAGGGGTGCGGCGGTGGAGGGGGTGGCGGGAGGGGTGACCGGGGCGAGCGGGCGGGTGGGTCGTGGGTGAGGTGGTGTTGGTGCTGGCGCGTCCGAGGGCCGGAGGGCTGGGGGCAGGGCTTGCGCGTCCGAGGGTTTGCGAGCTGGGGGCAGGGCTTGCGCGTCCGAGGGTTTGCGAGCTGGGGGCAGGTGCTGGCGCGTCCGAGGGCCGGAGGGCTGGGGGGCTGGGGGGGCTTGGGGCGTTGCGGGGCGCCGCCTGGGTGAGGCGACCTTGGAGCCGAAAAGTCGCTGCGCTGGACGCACGGCACCGGCTAACGTGATCGCATGGCCGTTGCCACTCGCCGATTTACCGGCCCCCTGACCCCGAACGGGCGTCGTGGGGGTCGCGTCGTGCCGCACCGGTCACGCTGACACGCCTCACCGCGAGAGCCCGCGGGTCAGGGGGAGTCGTACCCCACACCCGCTCGCTCAAGCCGGAAGAGGCCGTCATGCTCACCCCTGAACAGCTCGCCCGCGATCTCGCCGTTCGCGATCTCACCGATCCCGCAACGGGTCCGCACGCCGTTCAGCTCGTGCTGAACCACATCGTGGACGCGCTCGCCGCGCTGTGGAACTGCGAGGTCCGCTGGTGCCGTGGGGATCGCGTCGTCACGATCGCCGACAACTACGACAACCTCGGCTACGACCCGGCCGATGTCACGCGCGACGCGCGCTACACCAGGTACGTCGATGACCGGCGAATGCTGCGAAGTCATTCCAGCGCAATGGTTCCGGCCGCGCTGCGCGCGCTTGCCGCCGCGCCGGTCGACGACGTTCTGCTGGTGTGTCCGGGAATCGTCTACCGGCGCGACTCGATCGACCGCTTGCACACCGGGACACCGCACCAGCTGGACCTGTGGCGGATCGCGCGCGAACCGTTGTCCGCCAAGGATCTCGACGAGATGATCACCGCGTTGACCCGCGTGTTGCCGGGCGCGGCGGACCGCCGCGAACCACGCGTCCACCCGTACACCCGCGAAGGGCGCCAGGTGGACATCGCGCGCGACGGGGGCTGGGTCGAGATCGGCGAGTGCGGCCTCGCGCATCCGGACGTGCTCGCGCGAGCCGGGCTCGGCGCGGAGTGGAGCGGGCTCGCGATGGGCCTGGGGCTGGACCGGATCCTCATGCTGCTCAAGGGAATTCCCGACATCCGGATGCTGCGCGCCGACGAGGAGCAGATGACCGACCTGCTCCCCTACCGGCCCGTCTCGGCGATGCCGCCGATCACCAGGGACATCTCCGTCGCGGTGGACGCCGGCGACCTCGCCGAGGACCTGGGCGACCGGGTGCGCGACGCGGTGGGTGAGGACTGCGTGGAGTCGGTGGAGATCCTCCAGGAGACGCCGTACCGCGAGCTGCCGCCGCGGGCGCGTGAGCGGCTGGGCGCGCGCCAGGACCAGAAGAACCTTCTCGTCAGGATCGTGTTGCGGCGCTTGGACCGCACCCTCTCCGACAGCGAGGCGAACGTTCTCCGGGACCGGATCTACGCCGCCGTCCACCGGGGCGATCGGCACCAGTGGGCGACCGAGCGGCGATCCTAGGTGGACCGACCGCGCACGGGCCGGTGTGACACGGCCGAGATGACCGGTTCGAGTGAAGCACTCAGCGTGACGGAGCGAGAGCGGCGATGCTGGCAACTCGCGCAGGTGGACAACCGGCGGCCGACCGACGGGAGTGCAGATGGCGGTCTCGACGCTAACCTTGCTCAGCGCGGCTCTGCTGCTGACGGCGACCACGCTCAGTAGTCCCGTCGCGGCGGCGGACGAGGTGCTCGGCGACACCCCGATGGGCTCTCAGATCGCCAAGCACGAAGGCGTGTCAACGGAACGCGGGCGCAGCGCGGATGCGCTGACGGAGCTGCCCGTGGACCCCGGGACCGGTGTCGCGGTGCCCGGCATCGACGTGAGCCGGTGGCAGGGCGAGGTGAACTGGCAGGACCACTGGAACCAGGGGAAGCGCTTCGCCTACGTCAAGGCGACCGAGGGCACCGGCTACCGGAACCCGTTCTTCGGCCAGCAGTACAACGGTTCCTACAACGTGGGCATGATCCGGGGCGCGTACCACTTCGCGCTTCCGGACCGCTCCAGCGGCGCGGAGCAGGCGCACTACTTCGTCAACAACGGCGGGGGCTGGTCGGCCGACGGCAGGACGCTGCCCGGTGCGCTGGACATCGAGTACAACCCTTACGGCGACACGTGTTACGGCCTCGACCACGACGCGATGACCGCCTGGCTCAGGGACTTCTCCGACACCTACCGCGCCCGCACCGGCCGGTTCCCGGCGATCTACACCAGCACCAGCTGGTGGTCGAAGTGCACGGGCAACCGCGGTGACTTCAGCGGCACCAACCCGTTGTGGGTCGCCCGCTACGCCGCCGAGATCGGGCCGCTGCCGCACGCGTGGGGCGTGTACACGATCTGGCAGTACTCCTCGACGCCGATCGACCAGAACTCCTTCAACGGCAGCTACGACCGGCTGGTGGCGCTGGCGACGGGATGACCTCGGCGGCGTCCACCCGGCGGTCCGGCACGGTCGTCGGCGCCTCCAGGTGCACCGCACCGCTGGGCAGGATGCCCGCTCCCCCTGCCACGGCCATCACCCGGCGCTGGGCGAGGACGTCCTCCCCGCTGTGCTCCCTCGGCAGGCGGGTCCAGAAGTCGAAGCCGCCGACGGCCTCCAGTCGCTCCCGGTCGAAGAGCACGCACCCGCCGACCCAAGCGACCTTGTACGCCCGCCAGTCGCCCGGACGCAGCCGCAGCCGGTCGGCGAGGTGGGTCGGGTTGGCGGCGTTGTGCAGCGTCCAGCGCGACCATTCCGCCGATCCCGGTTCGATCGACTCCGGCGTCGGCGGTGCCGTCCACTCCTCGTACGGTGCCAGCTCGCCCGGACGGTGGTCATCCACATAGGACAGTCCTTGCACCGCGCTGCCGACAAAGCCGCACCGCAGCTCGGTCATGGCGTCGTGCAGCCGTTCCAGGGTCCCCGGCTCCAGCCACACGTCGTCGTCGAGGAACAACACATAGGGCGCGTCGGCGTGACCGAGCAGGAACGCCCGTTGCTGCGCGAGCCCCCTCCTCGGGAGGTTGCGGTACAGCGAGACCCGCTTTCCCTTGTGCCACAACACGCGAACCATCGCCTGCGCGGACGGGCAGGCGTAGCTCGGCTCGGCGTCGGACTGGTCGCTGACCATCACCGTGAACTCCGGTCCGTCCTGCGCGGCGAGCCCGGCGAGCGTGGTCGCCAGCTCTGCCGGGCGGTTCCGGCTCGGCACGAGGACGTCGATGGCGGCTGTCACGTCGCACCTTCGCTCGTGGCGCGGATGCGGTCGATCACCGCCGTGGTCGAGTGGTCGGAGAGGTAGTCCAGAATGCGCACCTCACCACCGAGAGCACGCACGATCGGCGTCTCCGGCAACATCTCCGGCGTGTAGTCGCCGCCCTTCACGTACACCTCAGGGCACAACGACCGCAGGAGCCGCGCGGGGGTGTCCTCGTCGAAGAGCACGACGTGGTCCACACAGGACAGTGCAGCCACCACTGCCGCGCGGTCGGACTCGGTGTTCACCGGCCGCTCGGGGCCTTTGAGCCGCCGCACGCTCCTGTCGGAGTTGAGGGCGACGACCAGGACCTCACCGAGCCGCTTCGCCTGGTTGAGGTAGGCGACGTGCCCCCGGTGCAGCACGTCGAAACAGCCGTTGGTGAACACGATCCGCCGCCCCGCCGCGCGGTGTTCGGCAACCGCCTTCTCCAGCTCACGCGGATCGGCGAGCGAACTCTGTTCGCTGCCAAGGCGTTCGGCGAGCTCGACCCACGAGCAGACCGCCGTTCCCGGCCGGTGCACCACGACATCGGCGGCGGCCTGAGCGAGCTCGGCCGCGGTGCTCAGCGGGGTGCCGACGGAGGCGGCGATGCTCAGTGCGGCGACGAAGGTGTCCCCGGCGCCCGCCGTGAAGTTCTCCGGAGCCGGACGCGCCCATGTGCGGTGCGGTGGCTCCGCGCCATCGAAGAGCACGGTCCCGTCGCGGTCGAGCGTCACCAGCACCGCGTTGGTCCCCGCTCGCTCGGCGATGCCGTCGCGTTCCCGTTCGAGCACGGTGAGGCGGTCGGCGGCGGCCTCCGGCAGCCTTGTCCCGATCATCGCGGCGACCTCGTTCGTGTTGGGAGTCACCACATCCGGCCGGAGATCGCGCCAGCGGGCCAACGAGTGCGCGTCCACCACGAGCAGCGGGATGCCCTCTCGCGCCACGCGGACCGCCTCCATCACCTCGGGTCCGAGCACCCCGGTCCCGTAGTCGCAGACCAGCACGGCGTCCACGTCGGTCACCGCGCGGCCCACCGCGTAGGCCAGCCGGGTGGCGACGTCGGGTTCGAGCGGCCCCTGGTCACCGCCGTCGAAGCGCAGCATCAGCTGGTCACCCGCGATGATCCGGCGCTTCGTCGTGGTGACCCGCCCGGGGGCCCGGACCACCTGTTCGGTGCGCACGCCCGCGCGGCGCAGCGCCACCACCAGCTGGTCACCGGGCACGTCGTCGCCGACCGCCGTCACCATCAGGCTCTCCGCGCCGAGTGCCGCCAAGTTCACCGCCGTGTTCGCCGCCCCGCCAGGCACGAAGTCCTCTTTGGACACGTCGACGACGGGAGCGGGAGCCTCACGGCAGAGCCGGTCGCAGCGGCCGGTCATCCACCCGTCGAGCAGCGCGTCGCCGATCACCGCGATCCTCGGCCGCCGCGCCGCGAGCGACCGGGGCAGCTCCGGGGTGAGCGCTGTGGTGTTCACCTGCTGCCTCCCGCGATGTCCATGTGCAGCACCTTCGTCGTGGTCAGCTCGTCGAGCAGCTCCGGCCCGTAGCCGTAGCCGGTCCCGCTGGCACCGCGCGGTTCGGCCGCGCCACCCGGAGCCCCGCCGAAGACGGCGTTGATCTTGACCGTGCCCACCGGCAGCTCCCGCCACGCCCGGTGCGCGTGCTCGCTGGAGTTGGTCAGCACGGTCGCGGCGAGCCCGTACCGCCCGGCCGCGGCCTCGGCGAGGCCCCGGTCGAAGTCCGGCACCACGCGGACCGGGGCGACCGGGCCGAAGGTCTCCTCGTCCATCACCGCCATGCCCTGCTCACAGCGGGTGAGCACGGTCGCCGGATAGTGCGCGCCCGGCCCCGGCGGGATCTCACCGCCCGTCAGCCGGTGCGCGCCGCGCGCCAGCGCCTCGACCACATGGCTGTGCACGTGGTCGCGGTGGCGCCGGTCCACCAGCGGAGGCAGCGTGGCGTCGGTGGCGTGCCGGGTCAGGGCGGCGAGGAACGGCCGGGCGATGTCCTCGTGCACGTAGATCCGCTCGACCGAGGTGCAGAGCTGGCCGGAGTTCGTGAACGCGCCCAGCGCCGCCTGCTCGGCTGCCCACACGGGGTCCACGTCCGAGTCGATCAGCAGTGGGTCGTCCCCGCCGTTCTCCAGCACCGTCTTCGCCCCGGTGTACGCGGCGGCCACGGCGATCGCGCGGCCGGTCGCGGTGCTGCCCACGTGCGCGATCACGTCGGCCCGGGAGTTCCGGACGAGGCGGGCGCCGACCTCGCTGTCCCCGGTCAGCGTGCACAGCACGCCGGGCGGCAGGTGCTCGGCCAGGATCTCGCCGAGCAGCCTTCCGGTGGCCGGGGCCCGCTCGCTCGGCTTGGCGATCACCACGTTCCCGGTGACCAGCGCCGCGCCGAGCAGCCCGCAGGACACCGCGACCGGTTCGTTCCACGAGGTCAGCGCGACCACGACACCGCGCGGCTGCGGCAGCATCATGTCGATCGCCCGGTACGCGCCGTGCAGGCCACGCCCCCGGTGAACCGGCCCCAGCTCGGCGTACTGGAACAGTGTCGAAGCTCCGGCCAGGGCGCCCTCGCGGGCCTCGGCCTCGTCGCGGCCGGTCTCCCGGTGGTTCAGCTCGGCCAGTTCCTCCGCCCGGTCGCGAACGGCCGCGGCGGCCGCGTGCACGGCAGCTCCTCGCTCGGCGGCGGGCGTGCGCGCCCACTCCTTCCGCGTCCGGAGGGCGGCCTCGAAGGCCTCCGCCACGTCCTCCTCCGAAGCCATGGGCAGCTCGTGGACGGGTTTGCCGTCCTCCGGGCTGCGGATCTCGATCATCCCGGTGGCGGTCAGCACGTCGCTCATGCGGCCGGAATACCCCGCGCTTCACGGTGAACACGTCGTTTGCCCTTCTTCTCCAAGGGAAATCGGTGAGCGTGCCTGACCTGTCCCCGGGCCCGCTGTGCGCGCCCGTTCCCGACGTGCGAAGGATCGCCGTGCTCCGCGGTGGCGGGCTCGGCGACCTGCTCTTCGCGATGCCCGCGATCCAGTCACTGGCCGCCACCTACACCGATGCGGAGATAGTGCTGCTGGGCACGCCACAGCACCGAGCGCTCCTCGACAACCGCCCAGGCCCCGTCAGCTCGGTCGCGGTCTTGCCGACGTCGGAGAGCGAGGACCGGTTCTTCGCCGCGGCACGGGAGAACCCGTACGACCTCGCCGTCCAGATGCACGGCGGTGGGCGGTGGTCGAACCCCTTCGTGCGGCGGCTCGGCGCGCGGTGCGCCGTGGGGCCGAACGCCGGGGACTCCGTCGAGCTGGACCGGTCGGCGCCGTTCCGGTACTACCACAACGAGATGGTCCGCTGGCTCGAAGTCGCCGCACTCGCGGGAGCCCCGACCGCCGCCCTGGAACCCTCGATCACGGTGACCGAGGCCGACCTCGCCGAGGCGGAGACGGCGCTGCGGGGTGTGCCGCTGCCGCTGGTGACCGTCCACCCCGGCGCGACCGATCCCCGGAGGCGTTGGCCCACAAGGTGTTTCCGCGAAATGATCAGCGGCCTCGCCGGTCACGCCGGGGTCGTGGTGATCGGCACCGACGCGGAGCGCGACCTCGTCGAGGAGATCACCGACGGGCTTGCCGCGCGGTCGCTCGCGGGGCGGCTGAGCATGCCCGGGCTCGTCGGTGTGCTGGCGAGCAGCGCGGTGGTGGCGGCCAACGACAGCGGGCCACGGCACCTGGCGCAGGCGGTCGGCGCGCAGACCGTCTCGGTCTACTGGATGGGCAACGTGATCAACGCGGGACCGCTCGGACGTGTCCGGCACGACGTGCACATCTCGTGGACCGTGCGGTGCCCGGTCTGCGGGGCCGACTGCACGCGCCAGGACATCAGCCGCTGCGAGCACGACGTGTCCTTCGTGGAGGACGTCCCGGTGCGAGACGTCCTCGCGGACGTGCTGGCACGCCTGCCCTAGGGCCTGTCCTCAAAGTGGGTTCGGGTGGTCTGCTTTGATCTTCGGTCGTGGTG
>NZ_JBHLZU010000019.1:0-220295 GCF_042429765.1 Allokutzneria oryzae
AGCCCCGGGCGTCCTGGGAGACGCGCAGGAAGCGTTTGGCGATGCCCTCGTTCTCCTCAGCGAGAGTCCCGTCTTGGTCCAGGACGGCGCGGAGGTGTTTTCCGGCTTTCTGGAGTTCTTTGTGGTTGAGGAAGCGGGCCTGCTCGGCCAGGACTTTCTCGGCGTCGTCGGTGACCTCGACCGGGAGGGTGGCGGGGAGGGCGCGGAGGACGTCGGAGACCGTGAGGGCGTGGTCGAGGGTGATCGCCCCTTCCCGCAGGGCTTGCTGGGTTTCGGGGAGGGCGGGGAGTTCGTGGACCAGGCGGCCGCGTCGGCGGGCCTCGTGCGGGGTCAGGTTCAACGCCCCGCGCAACAACGCGGAGATGTCGCGGCAGCCGTGCCGCACGTGCAGGCTCCGCTCCTCCGCCTGGGTCGCCAGCTCGTGGGAGACGGCGGTGATGAGGCGGGAGGCTTTCTCCAGGGCGTGCAGCATCGGCAGGATGTCGGCTTCGGGCATCTGGTGGGAGCGGCCGGTGGCGAGGTGGTCGGTGAGGTGGGTGATGTAGTCGTGGGTGTCCAAGGGGAATCACCTCCTTTCGGTTTCCATTGAACTCGAACACATGATCGACAGCAAAGCGCGAGCGGGTGAAACCGTTGGGGTGAAAGGGAAATCGAAGACGCAGCACTCCCCATTCAGGTGACGTGACGTGGTGTGGTGAATCAGCGTCAGCGGGCGGAAAAGGTGCGGCGGGGACGCGACAAGTGCCCCGCTCGACCTCGGGGGGCTTCTGCTGTCTACAACGTAGATTTGGACTGCGCCGACCCCTATGGGCTGGCCGCGTCCTGGGAGCGGGTTGTCGGTCATCCGCGACCGAGTTCGGGAGGGCAGGTGTAATGAAGACGCAACTGGCGCCCCTGAGCTGCATGGGCGCGCGGTCGTCAAGGGGCGCTGACGCGCAGCCCGGTACCTCAACGGTGGGGCCGGTTCGCGAACATTCGTCTCCGCGTCCACAAACACCACAACCCAGAGAACAAGATCGATAGCGGATGGAGTGCAGCAACGCAGGACCGCTACGCAGATCTTCCGCCGCAGGGATATGTCCTCCGCAGATCCGCACCCGGTTCTGCCGCAGCAACTCCGCTGCTTCCGGTGCCATCGACGCGGCTGCCTGCCGTGCCCGCCGCGCCTGTTCAACCACCCCAGGGACGTGCTTGAGCGCGTCAGAGTCAACGCGCGTCACAGACAAGAAGTTTCCTACCGCACCGGCGGGTCAGGCAGTTTCGCCGTGATAATCGACTCCGGCAGCGCCCGCGCACCCGTACTGGTGACCGGGGACGGCGGGAGCGGGCGGCGCGGCTCGCGCACCCCGACACCGCCGTCGTTCTCGTCGTCGCCCCAGCCGGTCCGGTACATGTGCTGTCGCGCGACCTTGTGGCGTTTCCCCTTGGCCATGGGCCCGTCCTCTCATCGGTGCATGAGGCCGATGGTCGATGGGCCGACATGCTTGCCACGCCTGCTCATCCAAGATCGCTTTTCCGTTGCCTTTCGCCACGATCCGCCCCCCGGGCACACCCGGTGCCCCGCGCAAACCCTGCCGTCGCAACTCAGCGGCGATGTTCGCCAACGACCACCCTGGCAACACCCACTCCGCAGCCTGCCGGATTGCGGCGGCCTCACCGGGCACCTGCACATAAGACTTGGTGCCGTCCTCGGTCACTCCGTGCGTTTTCGCCGAACGGGCGGCCAACGTGTCGTTGATCCGCCGCTTCAACCGGCGAATCTCGCCTGCGCTGAGTACTGCTTTGATCCGGCCACGTCATCGCGCACCCGCTCGATCGCTTCTCGCAAACTGTCATACCCCGGGCGCTCCGCGTCATCTTCGAACGCCGAAATGTCGTTATCTGCGAACACTCGCACCGGCACACCCGGCCACTTCCGCGCGGAGTATGCACGCCCCCGACGCTCCTGCGGCCCGGTCAGCCGCGCGATGCGGAGGTGAACGGCTGCGGGGGATCGGGGCGACGCTGGTGGCCGACAAGCGGAACCCCGATGGCACCGGGTGGGCTTTCCTCGCCGATCCCGAGCGCAACGAGTTCTGCGTGCTGAGGCGAGGGGAGGACGTCTGAGTCACATCCTTGTTCCCCTGGAACAGGAAAGTGCCTTCTTTACCGGGTGTCGGCGGTCGCGCAGGATCTCCTCATGACCGAGAACAAGCCGGAGCCCCGTTCTCTCGATGACTCCGAGATCGCTGAAGTGCTCGCCGCGCACCAGTTCGGTGTTGTCGCGACCGTCAAGCGCGATGGCACGCCGCATCTGGCGACGATGCTCTACCGGTGGGACCCGGTGGAGCGGGTCATCCGGATCTCCACGACGGCGGGGCGGGCGAAGCCGGGGCACCTGCGGCGGCATCCGCGGATCGCGTTGCACGTGGGCACGCCGGATCACATGACCTATGTCGTTGTCGAGGGTGCCGGCGAGGTGTCCGCGGTGAGCGTCGAACCCGGGGACGAGGCGGG
Source organism: Allokutzneria oryzae (assembly GCF_042429765.1). Taxonomy (NCBI): domain Bacteria; kingdom Bacillati; phylum Actinomycetota; class Actinomycetes; order Pseudonocardiales; family Pseudonocardiaceae; genus Allokutzneria; species Allokutzneria oryzae. Next base: position 2,497 of record NZ_JBHLZU010000019.1, read on the forward strand.
GCGGGAGCTGCTGGCCATGGTGGGCGGCGTCGCTGACGAGGCCGAGTTCTTCGCCGAGCAGGTGCGGGAGCGGCGGCAGGTGATCCGGATCAAGGTCGAGCGGCTGGCCGGGACGAGCTTGCTTGCTCAAGCTTGAGTGCGCGACTACGGTGAGCCCTGCTCAAGCTTGAGCAGGGAAGGGGGCACATGACCGAGCAGATGAAGCCGATCCTGCCGTGCCGCTCGATCAACGACACCGTCGACTTCTACCGCGCACTCGGTTTCGAGGTGATCTACCAGCAGAAACGGCCCAACGCCTATGTCAGCCTCCGTCGCGAGGGCGGGATCCTGCTGGACTTCTTCGTGCTCAAGCAGCTCGAACCCTCGAACAACTACAGCACCTGCTACGTGCACACCGACGATGTCGACACGCTCTACGCGGACTTCACCGCCGGACTTCGGGCCGCGACCGGGAAGGTGCCGTCGCGGGGCGTGCCGCGAGTCAACCCGCTCAAGGACATGTCCTACGGCGTGCGGCAGTTCATCGTGATCGACCCCGGCGGCAACCACATCCGCATCGGGCAGGCCATCGGGGAGATGACCAACGGACTGGCCACGAAGGAGGAACTCGCCACACAGTCCCGCCTGGAGCGGGGCCTGCACACCTCGATCATGCTGGCCGACTCGCGCCAGGACCCCGAGGCTGCGGTGCGGATTCTCGACGCGGCGCTCGCCGCCGATGAACCCGCACCGGACCTGGCGCTGTTCCGCGCCCTGGTGATGCGCGCCGACCTGGCGATTCGGCTCGGCGACGACCAAGCGGCGGGGCCGCTGCTCGATCGTGCCGAGGCCATGGGGATCGAACTACCGGACGAACGGCGGCGGATCGCCGAACTCCGCCAGCGGTAGACCAGGCGCCGCAGGAGCGCCTCAGCCGGTCCGGGGCGCCCTTTCTCGCGCAGCAAGTCCGCGCCGATGCGGGGGTGGACGAGGTGCTCGCGGCCGTCGGCAAGGCGCCATCCGGAATCGCCGCGGTCAGGAATACCGAATAAGAGAAGATGATCCGGCTCAGGCCGAAGCCGTTTCCATCACGAGGCGATCACGCCTACAGTTCTCGATGAGTAAGGAAATGCTGCTTTGCCTTGAGGAGTTTTACGCTGTGCGTACCGCCACTCGGACCTCGCTGCTGCTCGGTGGCGTAATCGCCGTCGCGATGCTCGGGCTCGCGCCCGCGACAGGACTCGCGGCGGCGAAGAGCTGCCACGTCTTCGTGTCCCAGAAGGCGGACGTGGAACTCTTCTCCGCGCCTGACCCGTACGAGAAGGTCGACTCGGAGGTGCTGCGCAGCGGCTCCCGCACCGCCTCCGACTGCGTGAAGACTCCTGGTCCCGAGTACGCGGGGTGCGGCAAGAAGGGCGCCGAGTGGATCGGGCTCGTCAATTCGCGGCGCTTCGTGAAGGCGACCTGCGTCGTTCTCGTCACGAACAAGTAGCGACCTCGCCGTTCGGCGCGAGCGTTCCGGCCTACGTCGAATGGTGAAACTGGTTCATTTCAATCTTCGTGAGAGGTAAGTCATGCGAGCAATGCGCGTTTCCCTTGTTGTCGGCGCCGTTGCCGCATCGGTGGTGTTCGCCACCGGTGGCGCGGCGGTCGCCGCGAGCAAGGCCACGGTGTGCGGCGTTTTCGCCCACACCACCGCCACCATTTACAACAAGGCCGACAAGCCGGTCGGCACGCTGAGCGGGAGCACGGCGACCAGCGCCTGCTCCAGGTCGACCTACCACGGCAGGTCCGTGGTGTTCCTGGCGAAGGGTGACAGGTACGTGCTGGCCGCGGACGTCAGCGCCCCTTCTCCACTGACCTGACGGCGTCAACGTTCCCGATCTCGACGCCGGCGCGGTCGTCTCCGCTCTGGCGTCGTCGGTCGGCGTGCTCGCTGCGGATCGCAGGACGACGTGGTCCGCCTCGGCATGATCAAACAGCTAGGCCGTTGCGTGATCATGTCGAGGCCACGGGGGACGAGCGGCGGATCGCCGAACTCCGTCAGCGGTAGACCAGGTGCCGCAGGAGCGCCTCAGCCGGTCCGGGGCGTCCTTTCCTGCTCAGCAAGTCTGCGCCGACGACCGTCAATGCCCAGACTCCCAGGCCCGTGCAGGAGGCGGCGACGACACTGAGGTCGCCGCTCAGGCCGAGCAGGTACGGCTCGGCCAGGATCAGCCAGGCGACGGACTGCGCGAGGTAGCACGTCAGCGAGCGCTGCCCGCACGCGGCGAGGGCGGTGACGACGGTGCTGGAACGGGCCCCGCGCGCCGCCAGGGCGATCAGTGCGCCGTATCCGATTCCGACCGCGTAACCCGAGAACGTGTGCAGGGTTCCCGCCGCGAGGTTCGGGGTCAGAAAACCGGTTGTGACAAGGGTTTGCGGGATTCCGCCGAGGACTCCGGCGCCGATCCCGAGGCTGGCGGCGCGCCGCAGGAGCGCGGGGTGTTCGAGCACTCGCTCGCGCGCGGCCCAGATCCCGATCAGCAGCGGGCAGATGGACATGATCGCGTTGAGCGGTGTGAGGAACGGGAACGTCGAGATGCGCATCAGGGCCGAGCTGACCGGATCAACGGGCATGCTCGCCGCGTCGGGCACGGGCATGGGTGCGGCGAGCACCATGCCGTAGGTCAACGCACCCGCGACAGCGCCGATGCCGGCGGTGATGAACAGGCGGCGGTTGCTCCAGTGCACCGCACCGATGAAGCACAACGCCAGAACCCCGTACGAGGCAAGGATGTCGCCGGGGGAGAGCAGCAGTACGTGGAAGAAGCCGAAGACGATCAGCCACCAGCTGCGGCGCTTGAGCCACTTCGGTTCGCGCTTGCGCAGCACCTGCACCATGCCATAGCCGAACAGCGCCGCGAACAGCGGATAGCCGCGGCTGTCGACGAAGAGGGTGAGGAATACCTGCACCACCTTGTCGGAGAGTGGAGCGTCGGACGGGCCGGGGCCGCTCCACGCGCCTCCGTCGGCGAGGAGCTGGGCGTGGGCCAGTGCGATCAGGCTGAGCATCAGACCCCTGGTCAGGTCCGGGGCCAGCTCACGGTCGGTGAGCTGCTGGTGCGGCACGAGTCCCCCTCGGAGCGTAAGATACGCGAACGTAGCTAAACGTAAGATACGGAAGCGTAGCTAACAAGGGGGGGTGTGGATGGGTGGGGCGACCCGGCGGCGCGGTGACGAGCTCATCGCCGCCATTCACCAGGCGGTTCTCGCCGAGCTGGAGGAGGTGGGCCTGGCGAAGCTGAGCATGGAGGGCGTCGCGCGCCGCGCGGCGACCGCCAAGACCTCGCTCTACCGGCGCTGGACGAGCCCGGAGGAGATCCTGCTCGACGCGATCGTCGCGGCCTTCCCCCGGGAGGAGGTCTCGGCCAGCGGGGACGACCTCCGCGGCGACCTCGTGCGAGCACTCCAGCTGCTGCTCGACTGGGGCAGGCACCCGACCGCGCGGGCGGTGCAGGCGATCTTGCTCGAACGGGGGCGGTACCCCGAGCTGGCCGACGCCCTGTTCAGCAGGGTGTTCGACCCGGCGGGCGGGCGGTTCACCGCGACGGTGCTGCACCACTACGCCGCGCTCGGCGAGATCGACTCCCGTGTGATCACCCCGGTCGTCGCGGACATCGGCGAGGCGCTGACGTTGAAATACCTGGCAGACACCGGCACCGAGCCTTCGGTGGAGTACCTGGAGTCCATTGTGGACCAGGCGGTCCTGCCCGCGGTGGGGCTCAGTCCTCCGGGGACCAGTCGAGCAGCCGGACCCGGGCGACCGTCTTGAGGTGACGGCGCATCGCTGCGCTCGCGGCGCGCGGGTTGCCGTCGCGGATCGCGTCGGCGATGGCGCGGTGCTGGGCGAGGGACCGGGGTGGGCGGCCTGGCTGGCGCAGTGACTCGCGGCGGCTCTCCGCGACCTGGCCCGCGATGGCCTTCATGAAGTCCGACAGCAGCGTGCTGCGCGCCGCCGTCGCGATCGCCTCGTGGAACCGGCGGTCGCCTTCGTCCACGGTGGATCCATCGTCGATCAGCGAGGCCATCAGGCCGAGCGCGGCGTCGATCCGCTCCATGTCCTCGTCGGTGCGGCGCTCCGCGGCGAGCTCGGCCAGCTTGGTCTCCAGCGCCTCGCGGGCCTCCAGCACATCGGGCAGGCGGCGACGGCGCTCCACCAGGTCGGCGACGGGCTCGCCGTCGAGGGTGTCGCCGCGCAGGTAGATCCCGCCGCCCTGGCGCACGTCCACCAGTCCCTGGACTTCCAGGACCACGATCGCCTGCTTGACCGAGGCGCGGCTGACCTGGAGCCGCTCGGCGAGGTCGCGTTCGGTGGGGAGCTTGTCTCCCGAGCCAAGGCCCTCGGCGGCCACGTACTCGCGCAACCGTCGCAGCACCTGCTCGTACAGACGTGGGCGGCCGAGCGGGCGCAGCGGTTCTGGCACGAGACCAGGTTAACACCCCTTACGGCAGGGCCTTCCTGAATTCAAGTCTCCGAACCGGGGAAAACGATCCGGCCTGCGCCGAATGGTGAACGACATTCCGATTGAAATTGCGCATAATGCCGTTACGGGGCCGGAAGTGGTCTCCGTGTCAATAGAGAGGTAGTTATGCGCACGCGTACCTTCATGCGGGTCTCCCTGGTTGTCGGTGGCCTTGTCGCCTCTGTGGCGATCGCCGGTGGCACCGCGACCGCCGCGGAAGCCGGACAGGGTGCGGCCCGGGGAGTCTGCTCGGTCACCGCGAAGAAGGACACGCCGATCTTCGACGCCGACCTCTACGCCGTCGGCACCCTCAAGAAGGGCAAGTCGCACGGTTCCGCGTGCAACTCGGTCAACGTCGGCCGGTACAAGGAATGCGGCAAGGTCGGCACCAAGCTGGTGCGCCTTTCGGGCACGGCTGCGCGCTACGTCCCGTTGACCTGCGTCTCGCACACCGCCGAGGTCTGAGTCCTCGTCGAGCCGAGCAGGTGAGAACGCTCGGGCGTTCGCGAAATTGGCATCGCGCGGGCAGTTCCGAGTCCCCGATCGGGTAACTCTCCGGCCACCGCCGAACTATGCGTGTTATCCATTCGAGATCTGTGCACAATGGGCGCATGGGGGCGAGCTTCACGATTGAGGAAAGGTAACCATGCGCAAGCGTACGGTCACGCGGGTCTCTCTGGTTGTTGGCGCCCTTGTCGCCTCGGCGGCGTTCGCCGGTGGTGTTGCGGTCGCCGGCCCTTCCGCTCAGGGAGCCGCGAAGGCCAGGTGTGAGGTCGTCGCCAACAAGGGGTACAACGCTTCTGTCCTCGACAAGAGCGGGCGCAAGGTCGACGAGATTCCTCGCGGCAAGTCGCGCGCTTCCGCGTGCGGCACGACGACGCATCCGATCGGCTCGGTCCTGGAGTGCGGTGGAGCCACCCGCACCGTCGTGCGCCTCGCGGGTACCAAGGACGTCTACGTTCCGATCACCTGCGTCACGCACCGCCACTGAAGCCTTCCAGGCGGATCGACGGGGGCACCGGTCACATGACCGGTGCCCCCGTCGTCGTTCCACGGCCAGGCCTTGACAGTGGGGCAACCCAGGTCGATATTGGCTGAGCCAATCAGCCAATCCGGGAGCCGCCGATGTCACCCGAGCTGATCTCCATCCTCGTACTGGCCCTGGTCTTCGTCGTGGCCACCACGCTGTCGGTGAACATGGGCGCGCTCGGCTTCGCCGCCGCGTTCCTGGTCGGGACCACGGTCGGCGGCCTCACCGCGGAGAAGGTGCTCGCCGGGTTCCCCGGAGACATCTTCGTGGTGCTGGTCGGCGTGACCTACCTCTTCGCCATCGCCCGCGCCAACGGCACCGTCGACCGGTTGGTCGACCTCGCCGTGCGGATGGTGGGCGGGCGGATCTCGGTCATACCGTGGGTGATGTTCGGCGTCACCGGCCTGCTCACGGCGATCGGCGCGGTGAGCCCGGCGGCCGTCGCCATCGTCGCGCCGATCGCGCTCAACCTTGCCAACCGCTACGGGATCAACCAGCTGCTCATGGGCGCGCTCGTCGTGCACGGAGCGCAGGCGGGCGGCTTCTCCCCGATCAGCGTCTACGGCGCGATCGTCAACGGCGTGGTCGAGCGCAACAACCTGCCGCAGAACGAGATCGTGCTGTTCCTGGCCAGCCTGGTCGCCAACGCGGTGATCGCCGTGATCGTGTTCGTGGTGTTCGGCGGACTCAGGCTCGGCAGGGCCACGGCCGAACCGGTCGAGGAAGCGCGGCCGCGCCAGCCGATCACCGTCCACCAGGTCCTCACCCTGCTCGGCCTGGTCACGCTCGTGGTGCTGACGCTGGTGTTCGACCTCAACGTCGGCCTGGTCGCGATCACCGTCGCCGTGGTGCTCGGTGTCGCATCGCCCAGCACGAACGCGCAGGCGGTCAACCAGATCACCTGGCCGACCGTGCTGCTCATCTGCGGTGTGCTGACCTACGTGTCGGTGCTCCAGCAGATCGGCGCGGTCACCTACGTCGGCAACGCCGTGCGCGATGTGGGGTCGCCCACGCTCGCCGTGCTGCTGCTGTTGTTCATCGGCGCGATCGTCTCGGCTCTCGCGTCCTCGGTCGGCGTGCTGGGCGCGACGATCCCGCTCGCGGTCCCGCTGCTCGCGACCGGTCACATCGACCCGGTGAGCATGGTCGCCGCGCTCGCGGTCGCGGCCACAGTGGTCGACGTCAGCCCGTTCTCCACCAACGGGGCGATCGTGTTGGCCAACGCACGTGATGTTGACCGGGACGCGTTCTTCAAGCAGCTTCTGCGGTACGGGGCGATCGTCGTCGCGGCGTCCCCGGTCGTGTTGTGGGCCGTGCTCGCGGTCATCGGCTGAGAAAGGAAGAGACGTGAACTCTCCGCTGTTCCCGGCGTTGCTGGACCCGACCGACCGGGAGGCGATCCGCTTCGGAGACCGCGCGCTGAGCTACCGCGAGCTGGCCGCCGTCGCCGGGAGCCTCGCCGGGCGGCTGACCGGGGCGAGCCGGGTCGCGGTGTGGGCCACGCCGAGCATCGAGACCTGTGTCGGCGTGGTCGCCGCGCTGCTCGCCGGGGTGCCCGCGGTGCCGATCAACCCGAAGATCGGCGAGCGCGAGCTGACGCACATCCTCACCGACAGCGCCCCGGGCCTCGTGCTCAGCGCACCCGGTGTCGAGCTGCCGGGAGGGCTCGCCGGCGTGAACCGGGTCGAGGTGACGCTGGACCTGCCGGAGACGACTCCGGAGATCACGGCCGAGCCCGGTCCCGAAACGCCCGCGCTGATCATCTACACCTCCGGGACCACGGGCGCCCCCAAGGGAGTCGTGCTGCCGCGCAGGTCGATCTCCAGCAACCTGGACAGCCTCGCGACCGCGTGGGAGTGGACGGCCGAGGACGTGCTCGTGCACGGGCTGCCGCTGTTCCACGTGCACGGGCTCGGCATCGGGGTGCTGGGGCCGCTGCGGCTCGGTGGGACACTGCACCACCTCGGCAGCTTCTCCACCGCCGGGATTGGCGCCGAGCTGGGCGGCGCGGCCACGATGATGTTCGGCGTCCCCACCATGTACAGCCGCCTGGTCGCCGACGCGGAGACCGACCCTGAGCTGGCGAAGGCGGTCGGCAGGGCGCGGTTGCTGGTCTCCGGGTCCGCGCCGTTGCCCGCGACCGTGCACCAGCGCATCGCCGCCGCGACCGGACAGCTCGTCGTCGAGCGCTACGGCATGTCCGAGACGCTGATGAACTGTTCGGTCCGGGCCTCGGGGGAGCGCCGTCCCGGCACGGTCGGACCGGCTGTCGACGGTGTGGAGGTGCGGCTCGTCGACGAGTCGGGCGCGCTCATCGAGGGCGAGGACGACGAGACGGTCGGCGAGATCGAGGTCCGTGGCCCGAACCTGTTCCTGGAGTACCTGAACCGGCCCGACGCGACCGCGGAGGCCTTCCGCGACGGGTGGTTCCGCACCGGGGACGTCGCGACGCGGGGCAAGGACGGCTACATCCGCATCGTGGGGCGCCGCGCGATCGACCTGATCAAGACCGGCGGGTACAAGGTCGGTGCTGGTGAGGTGGAGAACGCGCTGCTGGAGCACCCCGGCGTCGCGGAGGTCGCGGTGACCGGCGCCCCCGACGACGACCTCGGCGAGCGGATCGTGGCCTGGGTGGTGCCGCAGGGCGATGCGCCCGGCGAGCAGGAGCTGGCCGACCACGTGGCGCGGCTGCTCACCCCGCACAAGCGCCCGCGCACCGTGCACTTCCTGGAGAGCCTGCCCCGCAACGACATGGGCAAGGTGATGAAGAAGGCGTTGGGGAGCTGACGCCGTGGACCCGCGCGGTGCCCGTGACGTGCTCGGCCTCGTCGCCAGCTCCTTCGCCGAGTTCCACTACGGCGAGCCCTCGGGTGTCTCCGACCCGCTGGGCTGGCCCGGCTACCCGGAGCGGCAACACGAGCTGAGCGCGGAGACGGGCCTGCGCGAATCCGTCCTCTGTGGACAGGCGGTGATCGGCGACAGCGACTGCGTGCTGATCTCCTTCGACTTCAGGTACTTCGGCGGTTCGTTGGGATCGCGCACCGGAAACCGCCTCGTGCACGCCTTCGACGAGGCGGTGCGGCGCGGGCTGCCGGTGGTGTCGCTCGTCGCCTCCGGCGGCAGCCGGATGCAGGAGGGCATGCGGGCGCTGCTCCAGATGCAACGCATCGCGGGTGCCGCGGCGCGACTGCGCGCGGCGGCGTTGCCGCACGTCACGGTGCTGCGCAATCCCGTAGCGGGCGGCGCGTGGGCCTCGGTCGCCGGAAGCGCGGACGTGCTGCTCGCCGTTCCGGACGCCACGGTGTGCTTCGCCGGGTCACGCGTGCGGGGAGCCTCCGAGGACGCGGAAGCGTTCACCAGCAACGGAAAGCTCGCTCAAGGCCAGGTTCACCGGTTGGTGGAGCTGGAGGAGGTCGGTGGTGCGCTCAGCGAGCTGCTGCCGTTGCTTCGCCCCACTCGCGGTGACGCCCCCGAAGTCCCGCGCGCGCTCGGGCACACCGAACTCCCGTCGAGCGGCGCGGAGGCCGTTCAGCGTGCTCGTGCCGCTGAACGGCCCCGTGCCGAGGCGTACCTGGCCGACTACTTCGACAACCGGTTCGCGCTCGGTGGCGCCGATCCGGGCATGTTGTGCGGGTTCGGGCGGCGTGGCGGCCGCTCGATCGCCTACGTCGCGCAGGCCGGGACGGCCAACAGCCCGGCGGGTTTCCGGGCGGCCGCGCGGCTGGTGCGGTTGGCGGACCGGCTGCGGCTGCCGATCCTGACCCTGGTCGACACCCCCGGAGCCGCCCACGACGCGAAGGCGGAGCGGGACGCGATCGGCCCGGCCATCGCCGAGCTGTTCACCGCCGTCGCCGACGCCGTCGTGCCGATCACGACGCTGGTCGTCGGCGAGGGCGGCTCCGGGGGAGCGCTGGCGCTGACCTCGCACACCACGGTGTGGATCACGCCGGACGCCTACTTCTCGGTGATCGCGCCGGAGTCGGCCAACGCCATTCTCAAGCGCGAACCCGACGAGCTCGGCGCGACCATCGACCAGCTCCGGCTCCGCCCGCAGGACCTCCTCGGGCTCGGTGTCGTGCACGGCATCGCCTCACACGCGCCGCACGACGTGCAGTAGGTACGAGGTTCAGAGCGCTCACCAAGCGCCCTGTCCTTAAGGCCTCTTGGTTCGAGCGGTCGGGTGTCGGAACCAGATCTCTCACAGGGAGGAGATCACCGACAGCTCCTCAGCCGGGCGCCGTGACCTCGCCGCGAGCAGGCTGCCGAGGCCGAGTGCCGCGAGCACCGCGCCGACCCACAACGGCGACGTCAGGCCGAAGCCCGTGCTGATGCCCAGGCCGCCGACCCACGACCCGGTCGCCAGGCCGAAGCAGATCACCGCGGTGTGCACGGTGTTGACCAGCGGCCGGTCGTTGGCCTCCCGCATCACCCTGGTCGCCATTGCCGGGTTCATCGCCACCCCGGAGAGTCCGAGCACGATGACCACGGCGACCGTGATCACCTGGCTGGACGCGAACAGTGCGAAGGCGGTCAGCGTCAGTGCCAGCAAGGCCATGCCGAAGGTCAGGATCGGCATGGCGTACCGGTCGGCGAACCTGCCGACGACGGCGTTGCCCACCACGGTCGCCGCGCCGTAGGCCATCAGAAGCACCGGCACCGCGGCAGGGGAGAAGCCGCTCACCTCGGTGAAGATCGGCGAGAAGTAGCTGAACGCGGCGAAGACCGCCCCGATCAGCAGGCCGCTTGTGGTGTACGCCGCCCACAACCGGCCGTTGCGCAAGGCCGCCAGCTCGGCGCGCAGGCTCACCGACTCCGGTGGTGCTCCCGGCGCCACCACGCGGAGCACCACCAGCCCGGCCAGCAGGGTCACCGCCGCGACCGCCCAGAAGCTCGCGCGCCAGCCGTAGACCTGGTCGACCAAGGTCGCCGCGGGCAGACCGAGCACGGTGCCGACCATCAGACCGCCGAGCACGATCGAGGACGCCCGCCCTCGCTGCGCCGGGCCGACGAGGTCGACCGCCACGGCGAGCGCGACCCCGAAGAACGCCGACGAGGCGACCCCGGTGATCACCCGCGCCACCAGCATCACGCCGTAGCCGGTTGCGACGGCCCCGAGCGACTGGCCGACCAAGAAAACCGCGATGAGCAGGAGCAACGCGTTCTTGCGCGGCATGCGCAGCAGTCCGACTGTGAGCACGGGGCCACCGACGACCATGGCGATGGCGTATGCGGAGATCAGGTAGCCGACGGCGGAGACGGACACGCCGAACTCGGCGGAGAGCGAGGGCATCAGCCCGGAGACCATGAACTCGCTCGTGGTCATCGAGAAGATCCCGAGTCCCAGGACGTAGACGGCCAACGGCATGGCGGTTCCCCAGTTCTTGACTGTGCTGTACAAAACGCGGGCAAAAAAGAGATCACAGCGCGGACAACGTGCCCTCGATGACGTCGAGCAGCGCGGCGCGGTCGTCGGTGACCTTGCCGAGGACGCGCAGGCCGTAGTAGGCGCTCTGGAAGAACCGCGCGGCCTGGAGCGGCGACCGCTCGGCAGAGAGCTCGCCGGTGCTCTGGCCGACGGCCATCAGGTGGCAGATCGTCTGTTCCAGCCGGACGAACTGCTTGTGCGCGAGCTCGGCGATCTCCGTGGTGCGCCCGGCGGAGTCCACGGCCGCGTTGATCGCCAGGCACCCCTTGCGCTCCGGGTCGGCCATGTCGACGTCCACGCACCACAGCATCAGCGCGCGCAGGCGGTCCTTGACCGACCCCGGCCGTTCGAGGATCTCCAGCTGACCCTGTGGGCCGACGACGGAGTAGCGGCGCAGCGCGGTCTCGTAGAGCTGGTGCTTGCTGCCGAAGGCGTTGTACAGGCTGCCGCGCCCGAGACCGGTGCTCTCGCACAGGTCCTGGGTCGTCGTCGCCTCGTAGCCCTTGCGCCAGAACACCTCCATCGCGGCGTCCACGGCGGCGGTGTTGTCGAACTCCCTCGGCCTGCCCACGCGCTCAGGCTAGGATATTTTGTACAGAGCAGTCAACAAGTCGCGCTCGTGTCCTCGTGGCGGGCGTAACCGCAGAGGTTGGAGCCCATCCGCTCCAGTGCCGCGGCCAGTGCGGCGCACTGGTCCTGGGTCAGGCCGTCGAGGGCGATCTTCTCCAGCTCCTCCCACGCCGCGACCACCCGGTCCCGCAGCGCGCGGCCGGCGGCGGTGGACTCGACGTACCAGGCGCGGCCGTCGCGCTCGCAGCGCAACCTGCGCACGAAGCCGGTCTGCTCAAGGCGCTGCACCATCCTGGTCAGCGTGGAAGCGTCCACGTCGAGCACCTTGGACAGCTCGCCCTGTCGCTGCGCGCCGTGCTCCCACAGGTGCATCATCAGCAGTTCCTGACCTGGGTGCAGGCCGACCTCTCGCAGCAGCTGTCCCGCGACCGTGCGGTGCAGCCTGCTGACGCGGATGAGCGAACCGCCGACCTGGTTGATCATGATGAGCCCCTTTAAGTGGTCGGCCACAATATACGCCCCAGGGCCACCGGCAAGCCGCATGCAGGAATTTCCATTGTCTTCCACGTCACGGCTCTCGGTCGGAATGCTCGCGCTCCCGAGTTAGTTGGTCGGACAAGTAACTACGAGTTGGGGAGCGAGCATGACCACGGCATTCGATCCGATCGACCTGGCGGGCACCAAGCTGGCGAACCGCATCGCGATGGCCCCCATGACGCGGAGCCGGGCGAGCGCAGCCGGAGTGCCCACCGAGACCATGGCGACCTACTACGCCCAGCGCGCCTCGGCCGGTCTGATCATCACCGAGGGAGTCCAGCCGTCCGTGGTCGGCCAGGGCTACCCGAACACGCCCGGCCTGCACGCCGAGGAGCACGTCCAGGGCTGGCGCGGGGTCACCGACGCCGTGCACGCCGAGGGGGGCCGGATCTACGCCCAGGTCATGCACGCCGGGCGCATCGGCCACCCGAGCCTGCTGCCGGGCGAGCTCATCCCGGTCGGGCCGTCCGCCGTCGCGGCACAGGGCCAGATCTTCACCGGCACCGGCATGCACGACTTCGTCACGCCCAAGGAGCTGACGGAGGAGGAGATCCACCAGACGATCGCCGACTTCGCCACCGCCGCGCGCAACGCCATCGACGCAGGCTTCGACGGCGTTGAGCTGCACGGCGCCAACGGCTACCTGATCCAGCAGTTCCTCTCCACCAACGCCAACCTCCGCACGGACGGCTGGGGTGGTTCGGTGGAGGGCCGCATCCGCTTCGCCGTCGAGGTCGTGAAGGCGGTCGCCGAGGCCATCGGCGCGCACCGCACCGCTCTGCGCATCTCCCCGGCCGGCACCTACAACGACATCGCCGAGGACTCCCACCGCGAGGTCTACACGGCACTGGTGGACGCCATCGAGCCGCTCGGGCTGTCCTACCTGCACATCGCGGAAGGCCCGGACCGCGAGCTGACCCTGAAGATCCGCGAGCGCTTCAGCGGCACCCTCGTGCTGAACCCGTTCACCGGGCAGCGCCCGACGGACCACTCCGACCTGCACCTGGTCGAGAGCGGCGTCGCCGACGTCCTGGCGTTCGGAGCGCTGTTCCTGGCCAACCCGGACCTGCCGGACCGACTCGCCACCTCCGGCCCGTACAACACCCCGGACCCGAGCTCCTTCTACGGCGGCGACACCAGGGGTTACACCGACTACCCGGCACTCTCCGCCTGACAAGCGGGGGTTCGCCCCAGTACGGAGGCAGGGGCGGCGCGGCTGCCCGCGGTGGCCGGTTTCGCGATGGTGGAGCCATGATCCCGATGAGAACGAAGACGGCCGCCGCGGTGCTGCTCCTGGCGAGCACCGGAGCCGCATCGGCGGCCGGGTCGCGGCGCGGCGAGCTGGACCTGGCTCCGGCCAACCCGCGCAGCACCGACCGCGCCGTACCTCGCTAACCTGCCTTCGACGCTTCCTGACGAAATTTCGTTGCGGACAGCACCTGTCCGCAACGGCAGCTAGCTTGTGCACATGCTCAGCCTCCGCGCCCTCAACCGCGCCACCCTCGCCCGCCAGCACCTGCTCCGCCGGGCCGACCTCAGCGCGGAAGCCCTCATCGAGCACCTCGTCGGCCTCCAGGCCCAGGCACCGCACGCCCCGTACTTCGGCTTCTGGTGCCGTCTCAAGGACTTCCGGGCCGCCGAGCTCTCGCAGCTGCTCACCGAGCGCAAGGTGGTCCGCATCGCGGCCATGCGCGGCACGGTCCACCTGCTCAGCGCGCGCGACTGCCTGGAGCTGCGCCCGATCACCCAGGTGGTGTTCGACCGCGCCGTGAACCTGCCGAACGTCGACTTGGCCGCCCTGGCGAAGGCCGGACGGGACCTGGTCGAAGAGAAACCGCGCACCAACAAGGAGATCGGTGAGCTCCTGGCCCCGCTCTGGCCCGACCACCCACCGGAGTCGTTGTCCATGGCGATCCGCGACAGCCTCCCTCTCGTCCAGGTCCCTCCGCGCGGGCTGTGGGGCTCCAGCGGGCAGACCCGCACCACGACGGCGGAACACTGGCTCGGCAGGCCGCTGGCGAGCGCACCGTCGGTGCGCGCCATGGTGCTCCGTTACCTCAACGCGTTCGGCCCCGCCACGGTCGCGGACGCGCAGAAGTGGTCCGGGGTGATGGGGCTGCGCGAGGTCTTCGCGCAGCTCGACCTGCGCACCTTCCGCGACGACCAGGGGCGCGAGCTGTTCGACCTGCCGGACGCGCCTCGCCCACCAGAGGACACGCCGGCCCCGGTGCGCCTGCTGGCGCCGTTCGACAACCTGCTGCTGTCCCACGCCGACCGGACGCGCGTGCTCTCCGACGAACACCGCAAGATCGTGATCACGCAGAACGGCCTCGTCAGCGGGACGGTCCTGGTCGACGGCTTCGTGCGCGGGGCGTGGAAGTTCGACCAAGCGCGCGACACCGCCGCGATCACTGTCCGACCGTTCGTCCGCTTCACGAAGAAGGTCTCCGGCGCTGTCGAGGCGGAGGCGCACGACCTGCTGGCGGCGGCCGCGCCGACGGCGACGCCCACGGTGCGGTTCGCCCAGGCTGGCGCGTGATGCGGGGTTTCGCGCGCGGCGGTGGCGTAGCGTCGCTGGGGTGACGAGCCAGCCCACTCCGCGCACCCTCGGCGAGCTGAAGAGCTCCGGCTACCAGTCTCGCGACGTCAAGACCGAGATCCGGCACAACCTGCTCACCGCGCTGCGCGGTGGCACTGAGGTGTGGTCCGGGATCGTCGGGTTCGACCACACCGTCCTGCCGCAGCTCGAACGCGCCCTGCTCGCCGGCCACGACGCCGTCCTGCTCGGCGAGCGGGGGCAGGGCAAGACCAGGCTGCTGCGGTCGCTGGTCGCGTTGCTGGACGAGTGGACGCCGGTGATCGAGGGCGCCGAGCTGCCGGAGGACCCGCTCGACCCGATCACGCCCGCGTCGCGGCGACGGGCCGCCGAGCTCGGTGACCAGCTGCCCGTGGCGTGGCTGCACCGCTCGCAGCGGTACGCGGAGAAGCTGGCCACCCCGGACACCTCCGTCGGCGACCTGGTCGGCGACGTCGACCCGGTCAAGGTCGCGGAGGGCCGCAGCCTGGGCGACCCGGAGACCATCCACTTCGGACTCGTGCCCAGGGCGCACCGCGGCATCATCGCCATCAACGAGCTGCCCGACCTCGCGGAGCGCATCCAGGTCGCCCTGCTCAACGTCATGGAGGAGCGCGACATCCAGGTCCGCGGCTACACGGTGCGGCTGCCGCTGGACGTGCTGCTGGTGGCGACGGCCAACCCGGAGGACTACACCAACCGCGGGCGGATCATCACCCCGCTCAAGGACCGCTTCGGCGCCGAGATCCGCACGCACTACCCGCTGGAGATCGCCGACGAGGTCGCCATGGTCCGGCAGGAGGCCGACCTGGTCGCCGAGGTCGACGACCACCTGCTGGAGGTCGTCGCGCGGTTCGTCCGGCACCTGCGGGAGTCCACCGGGGTGGACCAGCGCTCCGGGGTCTCCGCCCGGTTCGCGATCGCGGCGGCGGAGACCGTCGCCGCCGCCGCGCTGCGCAGGGCCGCGTTGACCGAGGAGTGGCCCGCCGTCGCGCGGCCGGTCGATCTGGAGGCGGCCCTGCCCGTGCTGCGCGGCAAGCTGGAGTTCGAGGCGGCCGTCGAAGGAGAGCAGAGCCGCGAGCTGCTGACCCACCTGCTGCGCAGGGCGGTCGCCGACACCGGCCGGTCGTTGCTGGCCGGGGTGGACCTGGGCCCGCTCGCCGACGCGGTCGCCGGTGGCCAGTCGGTGACCACCGGGGAGCGGGTGCCCGCGACCGAGGTGCTCAAGGCGCTGCCGGAGCTGCCGGTGCTGGTGGAGGTGGCGCACCGGTTCGGGGTGGAGCCGAGCGACCCGGTCGGCCGGGTCGCGGGCGCGGTGGAGTTCGCGCTGGAGCTGCTCTACCTGACCAGGAAGCTCGGCAAGCGGGCCGAGGACGGGCGGACCACCTACTCCTGAGCCCTGGTGACGCGGCGTTCCCAGTCCGGTGGGAGCGCCGTGGGTTCGGGGAAGGCCCGGCGCAGCGACTCCCGCTCGCCCCACATCGACGTGGTGTCCCGCCACGCGGTGATCGTCCACGCCAGCATCCGCGCCGTGGCGAGGGCGTCCTTCGCCGACGCGCACGCGTCGTCCCTGCGCACCAGCCCCACCGTGCGCCGGAAGACCCCCGGGTCCTCCGGCAGCGGCTCCGGGATCGTTGTCGTCCACGTGAGACTGTCCACATGGGACTCGTAGGACCGGCGGACCTGTCTCACCTCCGTGAGGGCCGACGGGATCGCCACCGACGTCGCGTCCCACGCCGGCAGCTCGAAGCCGATCCGTTCGTGCAGCAGCTCCACCGTCTGCGCCGGGTCCCACGCCGCGACCGACCGGCCCGCGCACAGGCCGGGCAGGTGCCAGGCGGAGCCGGGGGAGAGCAGCCACGCGCCGGTGTAGACCCCGGCCGGGCTGACGTGCCAGACCGCGACGCTGTCGTTGCCGTCATGCCCGGCGCCGAGCCCGAGCACGACATGTCCGATCACCACTCACTCCTCCCTGTCGAGCGTGGCGAGCAACCGGTGGAACGCGGTCTCGGTGATCACCGGGATACCGCGCTCGCGGGCCTGTCTCGCCTTGCCGGACAACGTGTCCGGGTCGGCGGCGACGACCAGGCGGGTCCGGCCGCTGACCGCGTCCGGCCGCACCACCAGCCCGGCGCGGACCGCCTTCTCCTCCCACTCCTCGCGGGGCAGCATGGTCTCGCCGGTGAACACGACGCGGTCGCCGCGGCGCAGCCGGAAACCCCTGCGTGGCTGGGTGGTCGTCGAGCTGAACGCCTGCGTCACGGCGTCGCCGGGCAGGCCGAGCATCGCGGCGACGTCGCGCAGCTCGGCGCGTTCGGACTCGTTGACCCACCCGTCGCGGCGCGCCGCGACGGCGAGGGCCTCCAGGTAGCCGCGGTGCAGCTGCTCCACCGCCGCGCGGTCCAGGCCGAGCGCGGCGGCGACCGCGACCAGCTCGTCCTGCTCGCTGAGCGAGAGGTAGCGGTCCAGCATCGCCTTGTCCAGCACGGCGAGGTAGGGCTCGGCCCCGGTCGGCTGGTGCACGCGGGGCAGGTTGTCCACCAGCCGCGCGAGGAAGTGCTCGGCCTCTGTCCCCGCGACCGCGCGCCCGCGCCGCACCGGGGGCCGCCCACCCCCGCCGAACACCGGCCACCGCCGAGTCACGGCTCCGCTGAGCAGGGCCGACCACGGCTCAGGCCTGCCGCAGCGGGCCAGGTACGCGGCGAGCAGTCCGGCGGCGGCGTGGGCGTCGTGCAGCGCGGAGTGCGCGTGCTCCAGCGGCACCCCGGCGGCCCGGCAGCACGCGGCCAGCGACCGGGACGGCGAGTCCAGGTAGGTCTCGGCCAGCTCCATGGTGCACAGCCCGTCGGCGACGGCGAGCGGCACGGCCACGCCGGTGCGGTCGAACTCCGCGGAGAGGAAACCCAGGTCGAAGGAGAGGTTGTGCGCGACGACGACCCGCCCGGCCAGCAGCCCGGCGAGCTCGGCGGCGATCTGGTCGAAGGTGGGCGCCCCCCGGACCTCCGCCGCGGTGATGCGGTGGATGCGCTGGGGGCCGAGGTCGCGCTGTGGGTTGAGCAGGCTGCACCACTCGCCGGTGACGGCGCCGCGGACGTCGAGGTGCACGACGGCGACCTCGACCACGCGGTGGTGCATACCGGGGAGCAGACCGGTGGTCTCGACGTCGACAACGGCGTAACCGCTCATGTCTGTCGTGTGTACCGGGGGAAGCTTTCCTTTGTGTCACAACGAGAAGTGCTTCAGGCAACTACCTGAGCAAGATTGTTTGCGTTGCTGCGTTTGGCCGCGCGCCCGCCGGGAACCCGATGTTCGACGCCAACAGCACGGAGGCGATATGAGCACCTCGGACAAGGCCGACAACAAGATCGAAGAGGTCAAGGGCAAAGCCAAGGAAGCCGTCGGCGACGCCACCGACAACGAGCAGTGGCAGGCCGAGGGCAAGGTCGACCAGACCAAGGCGAACCTGAAGCAGGCAGGCGAGAAGGTCAAGGACGCCTTCAAGAAATAGGCCACATGTGAGATCGGGATGACCCTCGCTCCCGATCCCGCGATAACAGGAATGGCCCGGCGCGGCAGGGGCGCCGGGCCATTCCTCTGCGCGTGGCCATTCGTGCGCGGGAACGAGAACCGCGGTGCGCGTCGTCATGGCCTGACGTACCGTCCGCGATCATGACCCCGCCACGGAAGCGCCCCCCGCTCACCGCCGACGAGCGGACCCAGCTGCTGGGCTGGCTGGACATGCAGCGCTCGATCGTGCGGTGGAAGTGCGAGGGAGTCTCCGACGACGACGCGCACCGGCCGGTGCTGCCCGCGTCGCCGAACATGACCATGGCGGGCGTGGTCTCGCACCTTCGCTGGGTGGAGAACCTGTGGTTCGAGGTCATCCTGCTCGACGCCCCGGCGGACGGGCCGCAGTTCGACGAGGAGGTCGAGGACGCCGACATGAAGGTCGACGGTGTCCCGCTCGGACAGCTCCTCTCCGACTACGAGGAGCAGTGGCGGCTGTCCAACGAGATCGTGGCGCGGCACTCGCTCGACGACGTCGGGAAGAACACCAGGTTCCCGGTCGGCAAGGCGTCACTGCGCTGGATCGTGCTGCACATGATCGAGGAGACGGCCAGGCACGCCGGTCACCTCGACGCGATCCGCGAGCTGCTGGACGGCGGGAAGGGCTACTACTGAGGCCCCTTCTTCGGCGTCGGTCGAAACACGATCGCAGAACTTCCATGTGGCTCGGCGGACAGGTGCCCTCGTGAAAGCCTGGGAACGCAGGCTTTTCGAGTGAAGGGCATTCACACCATGCGCAAGTTCTCGACGTTCGCCGCCGCCTCGGTGGTCGCCGCCGGGCTCCTCACCACCGGTGCCGCAGCGGCGTCGGCCGCGGCCGGCCCGTGCAGCGGTGTCGCCAACGCCGTCGCCGGGGTCCAGGCGAAGGACGTCCGCGGCACCTTCTGGGTCTGCCGGGGCGCCGGCGGTCAGTACCGCAAGACCGGCTCGTCGTCGGTCACCGCCTGCTGGGCGGCGAACGGCTACAAGGTCCAGCTCTACAACGGCGACAAGAAGGTCGCCTGCCCTGCGAAGAACAAGGAAGTCAAGAACTGGACCGGCTTCAAGGTCGTCCGCGCCTGACGCGGGCCGTCCGCCGTGATCAGCCCACCAGCGTGGGACTGATCACGGCGGATACAGTCGCGGGGTGAGCGTCGTCGGCCGGGAGAACGAGATCGCCCAAGCCCTCGGCCTGACCAGCGGGACGCTCGTCGTCACCGGAGAGCCGGGCGCGGGCAAGAGCACGCTGCTGGAGCTCGCCGCGCGGGCCCGCGACGGCCGCGTGCTGCGGGTGTCGGGCAGCGAGAGCGAGACGAACCTCCCCTTCGCCGCGCTGCACCAGCTGGTCCGGCCGGTGCTGGCCGAGGCCGGGAAGTTGCCGCCACGGCAACGGTCGGCGCTGCTGAGCGCCTTCGGGTTCGGCGAGCGGGAGGCCCCGGACCGGCTGCTGATCAACCTCGCCGTGCTGAGCCTGCTCTCCGGGCTGGCCGAGCGGGAACCGCTGCTGGTCGTCGTGGACGACGCGCAGTGGGTCGACGACGGCTCGCTGGACGCGCTGTCGTTCCTGGCGAGGCGGATCGAGGACGAGCCGGTCGCGGTGCTCGTCGGGACCCGCGACGCCGAGGCGTTCCCGGGTTTTCCCGCGCTGGAGCTGCGGCCGCTGGAGCGGGCCGCCGCGAACCAGCTGCTCGACGCGCAACCGCTCGCGCCGAGCGGGCGAGCGCGGGAACGCGTCCTGGAGCAGGCGGCGGGCAACCCGCTCGCGCTGGTCGAGCTGGCCAGGACGGGTGCGGGTGACCAGGACGTGCTGCCGCTGACCGACCGGCTCGAACGGATCTTCGCCGCGCACCTCGACGAGCTGCCCGAGCCCACTCGCGACGCCCTGCTGCTGGCCGCTGTGGACACCGCGGACCTGCTCGGCGCCCGCTACGCGGCCGATCTGGCTCCCGCCGAGCTGGCCGGGCTCGTCAAGACCACCGATGGTCACGTGCGGTTCCGGCATCCCCTGGTGCGCTCGGCCGTCCAGCACGCCGCGCCGATGGAACACCGCATCCGCGCGCACCGGAGGCTCGCCGAGCTGCTCAGCGACGAGCCCGACCGTCGCGCCTGGCACCTCGCCGCCGCGAGCACCGAGGCCGACGAGGAGGTCGCCGCGGCGCTGGAGAGCACTGCCCGCCGGGCCCGGCAACGGGGCGGATATGCCGCCGCCGCAACGGCTTTGGAGCGCGCGGCCGAGCTGAGCCCCGAGTCCGCCGACCGCGCGAGGCGGCTCGTGCGCGCTGCCGACATGGCCGCGCTCACCGGGAACCCGAGGTGGGTCGAACAGCTGGCCGCGCGGGTCGCGGCGTTGACCGACGATCCGGACCTGCGGGCGCGGGCGGCGCTGCGACTGGGCCAGGTGCTCACGATGACCGTCCGGTTCCCGTCGGCCTACGAGCTGTTGATGCGCACCGCCGAGGACTCGGCTCCGGCCCTCGCTCGGCAGGCGCTGCGATCAGCGGCCTCGATCGTCTTCTACGCGGGCACTGAGGAGTGGCGGCAGCAGGTGCGCGAGCACGCGGGCACCGAAGACCCGTTGATCACGGCCGTCACCGGCCCCCACGAGCACAGGGCCGACCTCGTCGCCGCCCTTCCGTCGCTGGTCAGCGCGGCCGATGGGAACCCGAGGGTGCTCAACGCCCTCGGGGCGATGGCGTGGATGCTGGACGAGACCGCGCTGGCCGTGCGGATCTACGACGACGCGCTGCACCGGTGGCGCGCGGCCGGGGAGCTGCCGGACGGGCTCGGGTGCTCGGCGAGCTGGGCATACCTCGACAACGGCCGGTGGGCGCAGGCCAGGCAGACCGCGACCGGCGCGGTGTCCACGGCGAACGAGAACGACGTTCCGCACCTGATCGCGGGCACGTACACGCTGGAGGCCGTCGCGAGCGCGCTGCACGGTGACACCGCCGAAGCACGTGCGCTCGCGATGAAGGCACTGTCCATAGTGGAGCCGCAGGCCAACCGTGCGGTCACGGTGCGTGCGCGCTGGGCGCTGGGCATGGCCGCCGTGGTCGATGGCGACTACGAGACGGCGTACGAGCAGTTCCGGCAGCTCTTCACCGCCGAGGGTGACCCCGTGCACTACCACTGCTCCTCCGTCGGGATCGCCGAGCTGGCGGCCGCGTCCGTGCGCGTGGGACGCCAGCGCGATGCCGCCGAGATCGTGGAGCGCGCGGCGAAGCGACTGGCGGGCGGCCTCTCCCCGAGGACGGCGGCGCTGCTCAACCGGGCGCGTGCGCTGCTGGCCGGACCGGAGGAGGCGGAGGAGCACTTCGAGGCCGCGCTGAGCGACCCGGCGGGGGAGCAGTGGCCCTTCGAGCGCGCGCAGGTCCTGCTGGACTACGCGGAGTGGCTGCGCCGTCGCCGCCGGATCGCCGAGGCGCGGCCGAAGCTGACCGCGGCGATGGAGATCTTTCAGCGGCTCGGCGCACTGCCGTGGATCGAGCGCACCCGGGGCGAGCTGCGCGCGGCGGGCGTCGAGGGCGCCCGTGCCGAGCCGGACGCGCTCACCGAGCTCTCGCCGCAGCAGCAGCTGATCGTCCGGCTCGCGGCGCGCGGGCTGACCAACAAGGAGATCGGCGAGCGGTTGTTCCTCTCGCCCCGGACCGTCGGTTCGCACCTGTACCGCAGCTTCCCCAAGCTCGGCATCACCGCTCGCTCGCAGCTGCGCGACCTGGTCGAAGGTGTCCGTTGACCGGGCTCGTCGGCCGCTCGGAGGAGGCCGCCAGGATCGAGGGGATGGTGCGCGCGGGAGGCGGGGTGCTCGTGCTGCGCGGCCCGGCGGGCGTCGGCAAGACGCGCCTGGGCCTGGAGGCGCTGCGCGTCGCCGAGGCGGCCGGGTTCCGCGCGTTCACCGGCAGCGGCCGTCCGCTGGGACGCAGCCTCGCCTACGCGCCGTGGCTGGAGGCGCTCGGCTCCCACCTGCGCGAGCTGGCGCCGGGACCGCGCGCCAGGCTGGTGGAGCTGCGCGAGCTGGGCAGGCTGTTCCCGGGCCTGGACCTGCCGCCGCCGGAGCCGCTGGCCGATCCGGCGTTGGAGCGGCTGCGGCTGTTCGAGGCGGTGTCGCGGCTGCTGACGATCCTCGCGGCCGTCGAACCGGTCGCGATCTTCATCGACGACCTCCAATGGGCTGACGACACCAGCGTCGAGCTCTTCGACTACCTCGCCCGCGGTGTGGGCGAGCACCGCGTCCTGCTGGTCGCCGCGCACCGCACGGACGAGCTGACCACGCGGTTCCCCGGCCTGGACGTACCAGCGCTCGACACCGCCGAGACGGTGGCGCTGCTGCGCGCCCTGCTCGACGGGGGCGACCCGCCACCTGCGCTGGTGGAGCTCGCTCACGCCCGCGCGGGCGGGCTGCCGCTCTACCTCGTCGAACTGGTCGGCCAGCTCCGCGCGGACGGTTCGCTGCTGCGCAGCGGCGGCGGATGGGTGCTGGGGCCGATCGCGACACCGGCGACACCGCCGCAGGTCAGGGACGTGGTCGCGGCTCGGCTCGGTGCGCTGGACGCTCGGGAGCGGGCGCTGCTGGAGATCATCTCCGTCGCGGGTGAGGCGGCCACTCACCCCCTGGTCCGCGCCGTGGCCGGACTGGACGACGACATCGTGGTCGCCACCGTCCTCGCTGGCCGGGACAAGGGCCTGGTCTCCGAGGACGTGCTCGCCGGGGAAGTCCGGTACCGGCCGTCGCACCCGATGTACGGCGAGGTGGCCTACGAGGAGCTGGCCGCCGTGCGCCGTCAGCAACTGCACTTCGCGGTCGCGCAGACCCTGCAACAGCAGGGCAGCACGGACATCGAGCTGCTCGCCAGGCACTTCCGGGGCGCGGGCGCGCTGGCCGACCAACACCGCACGCTGGCGGTCAGCCGGTCCGCCGGTGCGCACGCGTTGGAGCTGCGCGCCGGGGACGCCGCCGTGCAGCACCTGGTGGCCGCGCTCGGTCTTGCCAACCGCCTCGAACGCGCTGACCTGCTCCCCGAACTGCGGGAACAGCTCGCCTTGGCCTATGACCTCGCCGGACGGTCGGTGGAGGCGGCCGACGCGTGGCGGGCGGCGGCGCGCGCGGCCGTGGACGGCGTTCGGCGGAGCCACTGCCTGCGCCGGGTCGCGGTGCTGGCCTGGGACCGCGGTGACTTCGCCGACGCGTTCGCCACGCTGGACCGGGCCGCCGCCGCTCTGCCGGAGAACGCCTCGGCCGAGGACCGGCTGCTGCTGCACGAGACGCGGATCGCACTGCAGTCCCGAGCGGGCATGGTCAGCGAGATGATCAAGTCTCACGCCGAGGTCACCGCGCTGCCGGGACCTCGGGCGCGTTCGCTGGCCGCGCTGATCGACACCGTCGCCCGGCTCGGCGACGCCGACTACCGGGGCGCGCACGCGGCGGCGACCAGCTCCATCCGGCACGCCGCCGACGTCGGCGACCCGTTGCTGCAGGAGTTCGTGCAGCGGCCCATCGTGCTGATCGACATGCTCGTCTCCGGTGCCGACGCCGCCCGCGCGTCCGCCGAGCGCGGGCTGCGGGCCGCCAGGGACTCCGGAGTGCCCGCGCTGGAGAACTCGGCACGCTTCTCGCTGGTCATCGCCGACTTCTTCGGCGGTCACTGGCGGCGCGCGCGGGCCGCCACCGTCGAGCTGGTCGCGTTCGGCCACCGGGTCGGCCAGCCCAGGATGATCACCGTCGGGCTCGCCAGCCGCGCACTGGTCGCCGCGGGCGCGGGCCGGCCCGCCGAGGCGGCAGCGCTGCTGAAGGAGGCCGCCGCCGGGTACGCCGCCGGGGAGCGCGTCGACGTCCGGGTCCGGCACCTCGTCGGCTGTGTGCGGACGCTCGTCGCGCGCCACTCAGGCGACCACGCGGCCACGATCGCGCTCGCGGAGGAGCTGGCCGTGCCGGACGCGACGACGTTCCCGCCGTACGGCCTGGTCCTGCTGGGTGAGGCCCGGCTCGCCGCGGGAGACCGGGACGGCGCGCTGGAGGTCGCGGAGCGGCTGACCGCGCTCGGACCGGACTCCCCGTTCCTCGCGGCCTACGCCGCGCGGCTGCGCGGGAACCTGGCCGAGGCCGCGGCCCGCTTCGACGAGGCCGGGATGCGGATCGAGGCCGCGCACACCCGGCTCGACCTGGCGCCTGACGAGGACACCATCCGCGCGGTGCTGGAGCTTGCCACAGAGGAGGACGTCCTCCCGCTGGCCGATCGAGCCAAGAAACTGTTGCGCGCCAAGGGAATCCGCACCGCTGCTCCGCGTGAGCGAGAGAGCGGCACGCTCACCCAGCGCGAGCTGGAGGTGGCCCGGCTCGTCGCGGAAGGACTGTCCAACGCGGAGATCGCCGAGCGCCTGTTCCTCAGCCGCCGCACGGTCACCACCCATCTCCAGCACGCCTACGCGCGGCTGGGTGTCTCCTCCCGCGCGGCGTTGACGCACTACGTCATGGAGAACGGTCTGCTCGACCCGAGGTGAGCGCGGCTCCCACCAGCCACAACGCGCCCGCGACAGCGACGCTGAGCGCGGTGCTGGACGGCCAGAGCGGCCACCCGAGCACCCTGTCCACCGCGCTCGCCCCAGACCAGTCCGGCGCGAGCGGGTAGAGGTACGCGCTGTAGGCCACCACCGGCAGCCACGCACCCACGAACACGGCGCTGATCAGCGTCATCCCCACCAGCCCGAAACCGTTGCGCACCATCTCGACGGCTCCGTAGACGGTCGGCTCGCCGAGCCCGCCCTGACGTGACGCGCCCCCGCCGGCGGTTCTCGGATCTACGTACTCCGACCGATGGGCGGGCGGCACCACGACCGGCGATGGTTGTGCTCATGGTCATCGAAGGTCTCACCTCGCTCGACGACGGAGCAGAGCTGTCCCGCGAACGAGTGGGAGGAAAAGCGGGAACCCTCGCCGTGCTCAGCGCGGCGGGCCTGCCGGTTCCCAGCGGCGTCGTGCTGCCCGCGGAGCTGGCGGTGCGGGCGGGAGTGCACGCGGGGTCCGCAGCGGACGATGTCATGGCACTCGACCTGCCGCGAGAGCTGGCCGAGAAGATCATCGCCGTGGTCGGTGACGGCCCGCTCGCGGTGCGTTCCTCCGGTGTGGACGAGGACGGTGCCGAGAGCTCCCACGCGGGCCAGTACCGCACGGTCCTGGGCGTTTCCGGCCGCGAGGAGCTGCTGGCGGCGATCAAGGAGTGCTGGGCGTCCGCGCTGAGCGAGCGGGTTCGCCGCTACCGCGCCGAGCGCGGGCTTCCGGAGTTCGCCCCGATCGCGGTGCTCGTCCAGCGCCAGGTCGCCGCGGCCGCGGCGGGCGTGGCCTTCACCGCGAACCCGGTCACCGGCGACCGCGACGAGATCGTGGTCAACGCGGTGCGCGGCCTCGGCGACCGCCTGGTGGACGGCGTCGAGCAGCCGGAGCAGTGGGTGGTCCGGGGCGAGCGAGGCTCGGTGACGGGAGAGGAGCGAGGGGTGCTCTCCCCGCAACGGGTCCGCCTCGTCGCCGACCTGGCCCGCCGGGTCGCCGCCGAACTGGGCGGGCCGCAGGACCTGGAGTGGGCGATCTCTGTGGAGGCTCCGGCGTGCGATGCCGTTACCGCGCGCACGGGCGGACCGGGCGCGGGTGGCCCGCAGGACGCTGTGGAGACGGCGTGGCTGCTCCAGGTCCGCCCGATCACGACGCTCGCGGAGCCGGGCCCGCCGCCGGTCCCGGTGCCCGTCGAGGTGCCGCCGGGGTTCTGGACCCGTGCCTCGGTGCACGTCCCGCTGCCCGCGACCCCGCTCAACCGCACGGTCGCCGACGCCCGCAACGCCGCGTTCGAGCGGCTGGTCGGCGAGCTGGGCCTGCTGCTGGACTTCACCTTCGCCGACATCGGAGGCTGGTCCTACATGTCGATCAGCCCGGCGGGCGGTCGTCAGGGCACTCCGCCGCCACCGTGGCTGATGTGGCTGCTGGTGCGCGTGGTCCCGGCCGCGCGGCGCCGGACGAAGGCGGCCGAACAGGTGCTGCGCGAGGACCTCCCCGGCACCCTGGTGACCCGGTGGCGGGAGGAATGGCTGCCGGAGTTCACCGCCCGCTGCGGCACGCTGCTGGACACCGACCTCGCCGAACTGTCCGATGTGGACCTCATCGGCCACATGGACCGCGCCGACCGGCTCATGCACGACAGCTCCTACGCCCACTTCGTCCTGCACGGAGCGGTCGGCATGGCGCTCTTCGAGCTCGTCCGGTTCTGCGAACGCGAGCTGGACTGGCCGGAGTCCCGCGTCTACGACCTGCTCGGCGGCCTGTCGGAGCGCTCGACCGAGCCGGCCCGCGAGCTGGCGGCCATCGCCGACCTCGTGCGCGGGCGTCGCGAGCCCTTGCGGTCGCTGGCCGCCGAGGACCCGGTGATCAGCGCGCGCGTCGCCGACTACCGCCACCGCTTCGGCAGGCGGGCACTGCGCTACGAGATCGCCGAGACCACGCTGGCCGAGGAGCCGGAGCTGGTGCTGCGCCTGCTCGCCGACCAGGTCGCCAGCCGGTTCGACCCGGCCGTGCTGTCCGAAGTGGACAACCAGCGGGCCGAGGCGGAGAAGGCGGCGCTCGCGGCCCTGCCCTCGGCCGCCAGGACGGAGTTCCACCGGCTTCTGGAGCGCGCCCGGGCCGCCTACCCGGTGCGCGAGGACAACGAGTTCTGGACGGTCAGCTGCCCCATCGCGGTCCTGCGCTACGCCGCGCTCGAAGCCGGTCGGCGGCTGGCGGGGCGCGGGCAGATCGCCGCCCGCGACGACGTCTTCCACCTCTACCCGGAGGAGGTCGGCGACGCGCTCCGCGACGGCGCCGACCGCGGCGGGCTGGTGCGGCGGCGACAGGGTGAGCGCGCGTGGATGCTGGCCAACCCCGGACCGGACACCTACGGCGAGGACCCCGGCCCGCCGCCGTCGATGGACGTGCTCCCCCCGGCGGCGCGACACGTCAACGAGATGCTGATGTGGTTGTCCGACCGCGCCGCCCAGGGCAGTCCAGGGCAGGGTGGGGAGCTGCCGCTCTCCGGCGTGGCGGGCTCCCCGGGCCGCTACACGGGACCGGTCCGGATCGTGCGCGACGAGAGCGAGCTCGGCCGCATCCAGCCCGGCGACGTGCTGGTCTGCCCGGTCACCGCCCCGGTGTGGTCGGTGGTGTTCCCGAACATCGGCGCCCTGGTCACCGACGTCGGCGGCATGCTGGCGCACGGCGCGATCATCGCGAGGGAGTACCGCATCCCCGCCGTGCTCGGCACCGGCGGCGGCACGTCGGCGCTCCGCGACGGCCAACTGGTCACCGTCGACGGCACGACGGGCGTGGTCACCGCGGCCCAGTAGCGGCGGCGGGACACCGTCAGCCCGGCTCGACGAGGACAGCACCACAGCTGTGACGGAAGGTGGCTCGACCGTGGCATCAGGTCCGCAATGATCAACGCTGCGTATCGGATATACCGATGAACACTGCCAGGGACGCGCCCGATGGAGTGACCACAGCTGTGGTGCGCGTGAACAGTCCAGTCGCGGTCGAGGTGCTTCGCGCCTGGTAGGCCAGGGTCACCCGACCTACCAGGCGGCCGGCTATCCCCTGGTGAGGACCAACGTCCGGTTCTCCCGAGGGTCGGAGGTGCCGGGAACGACGAGCACCCGCGCGGTCACGCCCTCGGCGGAGAGGATGCCGAGCAGGGTGTCCAGGTCCGGGTAAGGAACGCCCGAGGAGTCGCTGAGCGGGTGCAGCCGGACCTCGGCGGCCACCCGAAGCAGCTCCCGGACCGCGGCCAGGTGGAAGGCGTTGTCGAACTGGTCGGCGTAGGTGAACAGCAGGAACCCGGACACGGCCAGGGCGAAGCTGTCGTCGGCGAACGGCAGCTCCGGCAGCAGCGCGTCGCGGTAGTGCCCGGTGCCCTCCGCGCGGTCGCGGGCCAGGTCGTCCAGGAAGCGCCGCGCCGTGGCCTCCCACACCGGGGCGTGCTCCCAGACACCGTTCTCGTCGAAGGAGTACCGGTCGGGCTGCGTCCTGGTCCAGGTCGAGACGCGCTCCCGCCCGGCGTCGATGGCCGCCGTCAGCTCGGCGGCCTCCAGGCCGTAGGAGGGATCGACGCTGACCGCCTGGCCGCCCCGGGCGCGCACCTCGGCCGCGAAGTCGCTCGCGCCGCCCGGGCAGTCCAGGACCGGCCCGGCCAGCAGGTCGGCGTCGGTCAGCGCGAACTGCGTCAGGTAGTTGGCGTACGGCCGGGCGCTGATCAGCACCGGCCCGACCGTGGTCCGTTCCCCAGGGGCCGTCACGGAGTCGTGAGTCATGCGGAAACACCTGTCACGTTGAAGAGGAGGAGAAGGCGAATATCGCGAATACTGCCATGGCCCGGCTTCGCCGTTGTCCAGCGGTTTTCGTCGTACTCGCTGGTCAGGGGCCTATAAGGAGCCATTTTCGACAATGTGAAGTCGATAAGAAGGACCGGCCCGCAAACGGGCCCGCCCCTGCTGCCTGGAAGGATCGTCGTGTGCGCTTCTACGCCGATCTGCACATCCACTCGAAGTACTCCAGGGCCTGCAGCAAGGACTGCGACCTGGAGCACCTGACGTGGTGGGCCCGCCGCAAGGGCATCTCCCTGGTCGGCACCGGGGACTTCACCCACCCCGCCTGGTTCGCCCACCTGCGCGAGACGCTGGTGCCCGCCGAGCCCGGGCTGTTCCGGATGCGCGAGGACCTCGACCGGGACATCCGCAGGACCCTGCCGCCCAGCTGCTCCGGCGGCGAGGTGCGCTACATGCTCTCGGTGGAGATCTCCACGATCTACAAGCGCGGCGAGCGCACCCGCAAGGTCCACCACCTGATCTACATGCCCGACTTCGAGTCGGCCGCGGAGTTCAACGCGCGGCTCGGCCGGATCGGCAACATCGGCTCCGACGGCCGCCCGATCCTCGGCCTGGACTCCCGCGACCTGCTGGAGATCACCCTCTCCAGCGGCTCCGGCGGCTACCTGGTTCCCGCGCACGTCTGGACGCCGTGGTTCGCGGTGCTGGGCTCGAAGTCCGGCTTCGACGCGATCAGCGACTGCTACCTCGACCTGGCCGACCACATCTTCGCGGTGGAGACCGGCCTGTCCAGTGACCCGGCGATGAACTGGCAGGTCTCCGGTCTGGACGCCTACCGGCTGGTCAGCAACTCCGACGCGCACTCCCCGCCGATGCTCGGCAGGGAGGCCACGGTCTTCGACACCGGGATGGACTACTTCGCGATCCGCAGGGCGCTGGAGACCGGCGAGGGCTTCGGCGGCACAGTCGAGTTCTTCCCCGAGGAGGGCAAGTACCACCTCGACGGGCACCGCAAGTGCGACGTGCGGATGGAACCCGAGCAGACCCGCGCGCACGGCGCGATCTGCCCGGAGTGCCGCAAGCCGCTGACGGTGGGCGTGCTCAACCGCATCTCCGAGCTGGCCGACCGGCCCTTCGGCGTGCGCCCGGAGACCGCGAGCGAGTTCCGGAACCTGATCCCGCTCCCGGAGATCATGAGCGAGATCCTCGGCGTCGGCCCGAAGAGCAAGAAGGTGCTGAGCGAGGTCGCCGAGCTGACCGCGGCCCACGGCCCCGAACTGGCCATCTTGGACGACGTGCCGATCGACGACCTGTCCGCGAGCTCCGCGCTGCTCGGCGAGGCGATCACCCGGCTGCGGCGCGGCGAGGTGATCCGCGACTCCGGCTACGACGGCGAGTACGGCGTGATCAGGCTCTTCGAGCCCGGCGAGCTGTCCAGGGCGAAGTCGCGGAACACCCTGAGCCTCTTTGACGTGGACTTGGTGCCTGTGCCGGCACCGGAGCCGAAGGCGTACCCGGCACCCGAACCGGCGGCCGGGGCGGTGGAGCCCGAACGAGGCCCGCGTCCTGCCGGTGACG
The DNA here is from genome assembly GCF_042429765.1 of Allokutzneria oryzae. Lineage (NCBI taxonomy): Bacteria > Bacillati > Actinomycetota > Actinomycetes > Pseudonocardiales > Pseudonocardiaceae > Allokutzneria > Allokutzneria oryzae. The sequence continues at coordinate 32,577 of NZ_JBHLZU010000019.1, forward strand.
GCACCCTGCTGGGCGGCCTCGACCCGGACCAGCGAGCGGCGGCGGAGCTCACCGACGGGCCGGTCCTGATCATCGCCGGGCCCGGCACCGGCAAGACCCGCACCCTCACCCACCGGATCGCGCACCTGGTCACCGCGCACGGCGTCCCGGCAGAGCAGTGCCTCGCGATCACCTTCACCCGCCGCGCCGCCGAGGAGATGGCCGAGCGCCTCGCCGCCCTGGTCCCCGGGCACGCGGCGGAGCTGACCATCGCCACCTTCCACTCCCTCGGCGTGCGCATCCTCCGCGAACAGCACGCCCGCGTCGGCCTGACCGCGCGCTTCGGCATCGCCGACCAGGCGACGCAGCTCTCCGTGCTGACCGAGGTCCTCGGCGACGAGAGCGCGGCGCGCACGGCCCTGTCCTCGCTGGCGCGGCGGCGCTCAGCCGCCGACGGCGTCGACCCGGACCTGGTCGAGGGCTACACCAAGGCACTGCGCGCCAGGGATCTGGTCGACTTCGACGACCTGATCACGCTGCCGGTGCACCTGCTGGAGACCGAGCCGGCGGTGGCCGAGCACTACCGCGACCGGTTCCGCTGGATCTCCGTCGACGAGTACCAGGACGTCGACGAGGCCCAGTACCGGCTGCTGCGGCTGCTCGCCCCCGGCGGAGGCAGCGCCAACCTCACCGCGATCGGCGACCCGGACCAGGCGATCTACCGCTTCCGCGGCGCCGACGTCGGGTTCTTCCTGCGCTTCCGCGAGGACTACCCGCGGGCGCGCACGGTGCAGCTGACCCGCAACTACCGCTCCGGCCCGCACATCGTGACCGGCGCGCTCCAGGCGATCGGCCCGACCACGCTCGTGCCGGGGCGGGCGCTCACCCCGGAGGGCCACCACCCGGACCCGGCGCTGATCGGCCTGCACCACGCCACCGACGAGCACGGCGAGGCGGCGTTCGTGGCGCGCACCATCGACCAGCTGCTCGGCGGCTCCTCCTTCCACTCGCTGGACAGCGGCCGCGTCACCGGTGAGGGCACCCAGGGCCTGGGCTTCGCCGACTTCGCGGTGCTCTACCGCACCGACGCCCAGGCCAAGGCGATCATGGAGGCGCTGACCAGGGCGGGCGTGCCGTTCCAGAAGCGCTCCCACGACCGGCTCGCGGACCGGCCCGGCGTCCGGGAGATCGTCCGCGAGCTGCGCTTCGAGGGCACCGGCGGCAGCGTGCTCGACCGCGTCCGCCAGGCTGCCGAGGCCGCGGCGGCGCGGCCGGAGCTGGAGAACGAACTGCACGTCGCCACCGATCTGCTCACCCCGCTGGCCCGCCGCTGCGGCGATGACCTGGAGCGCTTCCGCACCGAGCTCGCACTGGGGGCGGAGGTCGACACCTGGGACCCGAAGGCCGACCTGGTCGCGCTGCTCACCTTGCACGCGGCGAAGGGCCTGGAGTTCCCGGTCGTCTTCATGGTCGGTTGCGAGGACGGTCTGCTGCCGATGCGCTGGCCAGGCGCTGAACGGGACCAGGAGGAGGAGAACGAGGAACGGCGGCTGTTCTTCGTCGGTATGACCCGCGCGCAGCAGCACCTCTACCTGAGCCACGCCGCGCAGCGCGTCCGTCAGGGCAGCGCACGGCCCATGCCGCCGTCGCCGTTCCTGTCCGCGCTGAGCCCGGAGATCGTGGAGCGGCACGGCGAGGTCAACCCGCCCCGCCGCAAGCCGACACAACTCCGACTCCTCTAACCCCCTCCTCTGGCCACCTCCTCTAACCACCTCCTTTGGCCGAATCCACACCCGCACACCTCCCCACCCTCCGGCGTTGTCCGCGTTTTGTAGGCATGATGCGATTTGGGAGCGTTTTCTCTCGCGTTATGCCTACAAAACGCGGACTTTCCACCACGTCAACCCACGGCCGGGGCGTCGTTGGTGGGTGGAGGGGTGGGGCGTCAGGCGAGTGCTCGGCGGACGAGGTCGGCGCGGGGGTTGGCGCCGGTGAGGACCGCCGCGCCTCGGTCGCCTGGGATGTCCTGCTCGCTCAGGGCCGCGAGGCTGGCCGCGCTCGCGGGCTCCAGCGGGACGCCGACCGTGCGCGCGACCAGGGCCATCGCGTCGAGCAACGCGGACTCGTTGACCAGGACCACGTCGTCGACCAGGACGCGCATGCGGTTGACCGCGTCCATCACCGGCCGACGCAGCGCGATGCCGTCGGCGGTCGTGTCGATGGAGTTCGTGGAGATCGCCTCGCCCGCCAGCTGCGTTCCGCTGCCGGGCGCCGCGCACACGCCGACGACGCGGGTGGCGGGCGCGTGGTGCTTGACCCAGGTGGCGATGCCGGTGATCAGGGCGCCGTCGCCGACCGGGACCACGATCGCGTCGAGTGGGCGGGGCCTGAGCAGCGCCACCCCGATGCTGCCGTTGCCCTCGGCGATGGCGGGTTCGGCGCCTTCCTCGACGAAGATCCGGTTCGGCCCTGCGGCGACGTAGGCACGGGCGAGGTCCTTGGCGCCGAACGCGCGCATTCTGGCGAGCTTGCCCGGGTCGATGTCCTCACCGACGTGGACGCGGACCGGGATGCCGCGTGCCGCCCGCCGAGCCGCACACCAGCTCCTCGTCCACCGCGACCTGGCTCGCGAAGTGGTCGGCGTCCCTGCCTTTGAAGCAGCGCAACGGGTTGGCGGTCTCCAGCTGCATCGGACGCTAACCGAGGTGATCGGGGGCGCGATTGAAGGTTTGCCCGCCGCCACGCACAATTTTTGCGTGAGAGAGCCGTTGGACGATCTTGACCACCGCCTGTTGGAGCTCGTCCAGAACGACGCCGGCCGGACGCTGCACGAGCTGGGCGAAGAGGTGGGTCTCTCGCCGAGCGCGGTGCAGCGCAGGCTCTCCCGCCACCGGGGCTCCGGGTTGATCCAGCGCCAGGTCGCCGTGCTCGACCCGGAGGCGGTCACCTCGACGATGTTCGCGCTGATCCTGGTCGCGCTGGAGCGCGAGTCCGTTGAGCACCACCGTCGCTTCCACGAGCGCGTGCAGGACATGCCGGAGGTGCAGCAGTGCTACTCGCTGGCCGGGAAATGGGACTACGCGCTGCTGGTCGTGGCGTCGGGGATCGCGCACTGCCGCGCGGTCGCCGGGGAGCTGTTCCTCAGTGACGACAACGTTCGCCGGTACGAGACGATGCCCGTCTTCGACGTGGTGAAACGGGGGCTGGAGGTGCCGACGCGGTGGCCGGAGAGGCAGTGATCGCACAGGTCAGGATCGAGGCGCACACGCTGCCCGGCGCGTCGTGGGACTGCTACGAGGGGGTCGAGGTCGGCGTGCAGTGCGGCTCCGAGACCGTTGACGCCGTGCCGGGGGACGCCGAGAGCGCGCTGTTCGAGTTCGACGTGCGGGTGGTCGACGGGGACTTCCGGGGGCCGTTCGTCCACGGGCGCAAGGGAGAACGGTTCCTGTACCTGGTGTGGCGGCACCTGCCGGAGGGCGGCGAGCCGGAGGTGTTCCGCCGCGCCAAGCTCCTCCTCACCGGGGTGGTTCCGGTGCCTGGCGAGGGGGAGACGCTGGTCGGAGCGCTGGGGCTCACCGACGGGCGCGGCGGGCCGCTGTGCGCCGGGGTGCGGCCGCCGGTGGTCACATGGGACGTCCAGCCACGAAACGCTAACGAACGGGTGTTTCCGCTTCGGTAACCCCGCCGGTCCGGAGCATGCTGGTTTCGCATTCAACAAAACGACTCCCGGAAGGTCCACTGTGGATCGTCCGGTCCTGGCTGTCACGATGACGGCACCGGGGTGCGGCAGGGGTGCCCCGGTGACGTGCGCCATTGGTGGGGCGTGATCGTGACCGCCACCATGACCGTTCGGGCCCTTGAAGTCGGGTAAGGGGGCCCGAACGGTCGTATGTAAGGGGCCGTAAGGCCCAGATGCCGCGTGATCATCCGATGTCCCACCCCATGCCTTACGGCGACTCTTGTGACAACGCCGAGAGTGAGGGGTCCGAAGTGGACATGTGGAACCAGGAGCAGGTCAAGGCCGAGGTCGCCTACCGCCGGGAGAGCGCGCTGCGCGCGGGCCGTCGCGTCCGCGTCGCCAAGGGCGTAAAGCGGTGGTGGGTGCGGGGGAAGGCAACCTAGCGCGCTTGACCGCCGCACCGTTGGCCGCTGGGGAGGATCGGCCCCCAGCGGCCCTTTCTTTGTTCTAGCCCGCTGCGACGCCGTTCTCCGCATCGCGCGTGCGACCTCAACCAGATCCCGCCAACGTGAGGAACTCTCCGGCCACGGCTCCGCACGCCTCCGTCAACGCCGTCAACGCCGGAGCCAGCAGGGGGTTGGTGTTGGCGGTGCGGTGCAAGGCGAGCACGTTTCGCCGCACGGACTCACCTGCCGGTCGCAGCGCGCGTGGACCGCTGCCCGGCTGGTGTCCCAACGCCGGAACCAGCGCCACTCCGACACCCGCTGACACCAAGCCCTGTACCACGTCGTAGTCGTTGCTGCGGTAGGCGATTCGCGGCACGAAGCCGTGCGCGGCGCACAACCGCAACAGGCAGGTCGAACCCGCTGTGCCGTCTCGGCTGGCGATCCACGTCGCATCGCGCAAGGACTCCAGCCGCACGCGCTCACCACCTGCCGACGGGTGGTCCTGCGGCAGCAACACCACCAGCGTCTCCTCCAGCAGCGCCGTGACCGTCAGTTCGTCCGGCCAGGTTCGCGGCACGAGGTCATAGGCGTAGACCACCGCGATGTCGAGGTCGCCGCGCAGCACGGCGGGCAGGCAGTCATCCGGTTCGCTCTCGTCGAGCAGGATCTCCGCCTCCGGGCGCGCACGGGTCAAGCTCGCGATCGCGTGCGGCACCACGCGCGCGCTCGCCGTCGGGAAGGTGCCCAGCCGCAGCCGCCCGAGCCGACCAGAGGCGAACGCGGCGATCTCCTCCTCAAGCCCCTCCAGCGCGGCGAGCAGCTCCGCGCCGCGTTCGGCGATGAAGCGGGCCGCGTCGGCGGTGCGGACGCTGTGCGCGGCGCGTTCGAACAGGGGGATGCCGATCGCGCGCTCTAGGGCAGAGACCTGTTGCGAGACGGCCGAAGGGGTGTAACCGAGCTCGCGCGCCGCTTCCGCGAAGGAGCCCGTCCGCACCACGACGGCCAGTGTGCGCAGGTGCAACGGGTTGAGCATCAGGACAACTTACGCTCAAGTCCATCAGCTCGTGGTCTGCTCCCTCTTGGCCGCGTCCGGTTCCGCCCGCCAAGGTGAGGGGACGCGCCCAAGGAAGGACCAGCCGTGTCTCGTCGTCTCGCCTCCGTTGTCGCAGGCAGCCCCGTGCCCGGGAGCACCGTCCACCGCTCGGTCAACCCGGCCGACACCGCCGACGTGGTCGCCGAGGTCGAGCTCGCCGACGCGGAGACCTTCGTCCGCGCGGCCGAGGCGGCCCGCGCGGCGCAGCGCGAGTGGGCGCGGGTCCCGGCTCCGGTGCGCGGCCAGGTGATCGCCAACATCGGGCGGCTGGTCTCGGCCAACGCCGACGCGCTGGCGCGGCTGGTGACCCGCGAGATCGGCAAGCCGCTGGCCGAGGCGCGCGGTGAGGTCCAGGAGATCGTCGACACCTGCGACTTCTTCCTCGGCGAGGGCCGCAGGCTCTACGGGCAGACCGTGCCCTCGGAGATGCCCGACAAGCAGCTGTTCACCTTCCGCGCCCCGGTCGGCGTGGCCGCGGTGATCACCGCGGGGAACTTCCCGGTCGCAGTGCCGTCCTGGTACCTGGTGCCCGCGCTGCTGTGCGGCAACGCCGTGGTGTGGAAGCCCGCCGAGTACGCCTCCGCCAGCGCCCAGGCCGTGTTCGACCTGTTCACCCGTGGTGGCCTGCCGGAGGGCGTGCTGAACCTGGTCTTCGCCGAGGGGTCGGAGACGTTCAGCGGTCTTGAGCGGTCGTTGGCGAAGGGACTGGTGCACAAGGTCGGGTTCACCGGCTCCAGCGAGGTCGGCTCGCGCATCGGCGAGCTGTGCGGGCGCCACCTGCAGACCCCGTGCCTGGAGCTGGGCGGCAAGAACCCGATGGTGGTCACCGAGGACGCCGACCTGGAGCTGGCCGTGGAGGGCGCGCTGTTCTCCGGGTTCGGCACCGCCGGGCAGCGCTGCACCTCGCTGGGCACGGCGATCGTGCACGAGTCGGTGCACGCGGAGTTCGTCGACCGCCTGGTCGTGGCCACCGAGTCCGCCCGCGTCGGCGACCCCACGCAGGACGTGCTGTTCGGGCCGCTGCTCGACGAGCGCTTCGCCGCCGGCCACGAGCGGCACCTGGGCTGGATCGGCGAGCACCACCGGGTGCTGGGCTCCACCGGCACCGGCCGCATCACCTCGGCCAACCCCCGCAAGGACTTCGTCGGCGATCCCGATGCCGGGCTCTTCTACCACCCGGTGATCCTGGACGGGGTGCGCGGCGACGACCGGGTCTTCCTCGAGGAGACCTTCGGGCCGCTGGTCGGCGTGACGACCTACCGCGACCTGGACGAGGCGATCGAGCTGGGCAACCTGCCCGGCTACGGCCTGTCGTGCTCGATCTACACCACCGACCCGGCCAAGGCGTTCCGCTTCCGCACCGGCATCGGCGCGGGCATGGTCAGCGTCAACAACTCCACCTCCGGCGCCGAGGCGCACCTGCCCTTCGGCGGCAACGGGCGCTCCGGCAACGGCTCCCGCCAGTCCGGGCAGTGGGTGCTGGACCAGTTCACCCGCTGGCAGTCGCTGAACTGGGACTACTCGGGGCGCCTGCAGAAGGCGCAGATGGACGTCCTTGAGGTCTCGGCCGATCTCGACTTCCGGTTGTCCTGAGTGGACCGCGCCGAGGTGGTGATCGTCGGCGGCGGGGTGATGGGCACGAGCATCGCATTCCACCTCGCCGAGGCCGGGGTGGCCGACGTGCTGCTGCTGGAGCGCGCCGAGCTGGGCTCCGGCTCGACCTGCAAGGCCGCGGGCGGGGTGCGCGCCCAGTTCTCCGACGAGATCAACATCGCGCTGGGCGCGCGCAGCCTTGAGGCGTTCGCCCGCTTCGCCGAGCGGCCCGGCCAGGAGATCGACCTGCGCCGCAGCGGCTACCTCTTCCTGCTCTCGCGGCAGGAGGACGTGGCGGCCTTCGAACGCAACGTCGCGTTGCAGAACTCACTCGGCGTGCCCAGCCGCATGATCGACATCGCCGAGGCGCGCCGGCTCTCACCCCTGATCGACACCGACGGCCTGCTGGCCGCCGCGTTCTCCCCGCAGGACGGGCACTGCTCCCCGGAGTCGGTCGTGCTCGGCTACGCAACGGCCGCGCGCGGGCTGGGCGCGCGGCTGCGCACCCACATCACGGTCACCGGCATCGAGACCAGTGGCGGCGAGGTCCGCGCCGTGCTCACCGACCAGGGACGCGTCGAGACCGGCACGGTCATCTGCGCGGCGGGGGCGTGGTCGCGGCGGATCGGCGAGATGGCCGGGGTCGAGTTGCCGGTGACGCCGGTGCGGCGGCAGGTCGTGGTCACCGAGCCGATCCCGGACCTGCCGCCGGAGCTGGCGTTCACCATCGACTTCGCCAGCACCTTCTACTTCCACCGCGAAGGCCGTGGCCTGCTGACGGGCATGTCCGACCCCGAGCAGGAACCCGGGTTCCACCTGCACCGCGACGACGCGTGGCTGCCCCGGCTGACCGAGGCGATGCGCCGTCGCGCGCCCCGCCTGCTCGACGTCGGCGTCGCCTCCGGGTGGGCGGGGCTCTACGAGGTCACCCCGGACCACAACGCGCTGATCGGCCAGGACCCCGAGCTCGGCCGGTTCCTCTACGCCACCGGCTTCTCCGGCCACGGGTTCCTCCAAGGGCCCGCCGTCGGCGAGGTGGTGCGCGACCTCTACCTCCAACGACCCCCGGTGATCGACGTCTCCAGCCTGGACGCCCGGCGTTTCGGCTCCGACGCGCACCGGCCGGAACTCAACTGCGTGTAGGAGTGGTGATGGCGGAGTTCACCTGGGAGCTGCAACCCAGAGCCGAGGGCCTGGTCGACGAGCTGGTCGAGGCCGCGGTGCTGGACAGCCCCCGGCTCGCCGCGTTGGTGCGGGGCCTGGCGGCCAGGACGTCCACCCGGTTGCAGGACTGGCTGGACCACATCGGTGGCCCGGTGTCCGACGAGCAGCTGACCGAGGTCGGCTACGTCGAGGTCGCGCCCGACCTGTGGCGGCACCCCGGCGCCCAGCTGCCCGCGATCGTCCCCGGCGACCGCCGCGTGGTCGCGCTGCGGGTGGACGACGCGGCGGTGTTCGCCACCGCGCAGAGCTCCGTGGACGGCGTGCAGGGCAGTCCGCGTTCGGGGTTCCGGCGGGCGGTGGTCTCCGGCGGCGACGCCGTGGTGATCGCGGGAGTGGAGCGGCGGTCCTGGGGCCGCGGGGTCGAGCCGCAGGAGTTCGACCCCGGCGAGGTGCTCCGCGCCGCGCGGGCGTGGCAGCTGCTGGCGGAACGCCCGCGCGGCTTCGGCGGCCCGGACGAGGTCCGCGCCGCCACCGGCGTGATGCGCGAGGTGGTCACGCTCGTCGGGCACGACCTCGCCGCGAGCTACTTCCTGGAGCTGGAGCGGCAGTACTGGCAGCGCCGCAACACCGCGGCGGTGCTCCAGCACTCCCGGCAGGACCGGCTCGGTCTCGGCTGGGGCAACAACGACCACCACACCTTCCGCTCCAGCCGCGCGAGCTTCCACCTGCTGGTCACGCTGCTCACGACGCTGGGCTTCGCCGTGCGCGAGCGGTTCTACGCGGGCGCGGAGGCCGGGTGGGGCGCCCAGGTGCTGGAGCACCCCGGCTGTGGTGGCGTGATCTTCGCCGATGTCGACCTCGACCCCTCCGACGTGGACCTGGACTTCGCCTCCGTCGAGCTGGCGGAGGGCGGCAAGCTCGGCACGGTCGGCCTGTGGTGCGCGCTGCACGGCGAGTCGGTCCTGGCGGCGGGCATGCACCACCTGGAGGGCCAGTTCGACTTCGACCGGCTCCGCGAGGACCTCGGCGGGCTGGGCATCGGCCACATGAAGCCGTTCTCCGACTTCCCGCACCTGCGCCAGGCGTTCACCGAGGCCGAGCGCTGGCCGGTCCGGCAGCTGCGCCTCGCCGAGCTGGTCGCGGCCGGGCAGATCAGCCCCGAGACCGCCGAGGAGTTCGGCCGCCTCGGGGCCGCGGGCTCGCACCTGGAGAACCTGGCGCGGCGCGGCGGCTTCAAGGGCTTCAACCAGCACAACGTCTCCACGACGATGCGCGCCACCGACCCCCGGATCTACCGGCCCGTCACCGCGGGGGAGTGAGCCGTGTTCGAGCTGATCGACGAGTGGGGCCCGGAGAAGGTCGTCGTCGTCTCCGACTCGCGCACGGGCATGCGCGGCGTGCTGGTCATCGACAACACCGCGCGCGGGATCGGCAAGGGCGGCACGCGGATGAGCCCCACGGTCTCGGTGGCCGAGGTCGCCAGGCTCGCGCGGGTGATGACCTGGAAGTGGGCCGGGGTCGACCTGTTCCACGGCGGCGCGAAGGCGGGTATCCGGTACGACCCGTCCTCTCCTGACAAGGAGGCGGTGCTGCGGGCCTTCGTCCGCAAGCTGTCCAACGAGGTGCCGCGCGAGTACGTCCTCGGCCTCGACATGGGGCTGACCGAGCGGGACGCCGCGATCGCGCAGGACGAGCTGGGTGATCGCGGCGCCGCCGTGGGAACCCCGGCCGAGCTGGGCGGAGTGCCCTACGACGAGCTGGGCGTGACCGGCTACGGCGTCGCCGAGGTCGCCGACGCGGCCGCCTCGGTGATCGGCCTGCCGCTGGCGGGGGCGCGTGTGGCGATCCAGGGCTTCGGCGCGGTGGGCTGGGCGGCTGCCCGGCGCTTCGCCGAGCTGGGCGCCACGGTGGTCGCGGTGTCCACGGTGGACGGAGTGCTGCACGATCCGGCGGGCCTGGACGTGCCGAGGCTGCTGGAGCTGCGCTCCGCCCACGGCGACGGCCTGGTCGCCGCGTACGGCGGTACCCGGTTGGCACCGGGCGAGGAGCTGCTGGTGGACGCGGAGGTCCTTGTCCCTGCGGCGGTCCAGGACGTGATCACCGAAGAGCTGGCCGGGCGGCTGAAGGCGCGGCTGGTGGTGGAGGGCGCGAACCTGCCGACCACGCCGACGGCGCAGAAGGTGCTCGCGGAGCGCGGAGTCACGGTGGTCCCGGACTTCGTGGCCAACGCGGGCGGGGTGGTGGCGGCGGGCTTCGCGATGGACTCCCGCTACTCGGCGTTCCGCCCGGAGCCCGACGCCATCTTCACGACGATCTCCACCAAGCTGCGCACCAACACCGAACAGGTCCTCACCGAGGCGACCCGCCTCGGCCACACCCCGCACCACGCGGCCCGCGTGCTCGCCCAGGACCGGGTCCGCACCGCCATGCGCCTCCGCGGCCGCCTCCCCACCTGACCCTCAACGGCCATTCGCGGGCTTATGGACGCCCGGGAGCGCTTCTGCACGTCCATAAGCCCGCGAATGGCGAGGAAGTGGGTGGGGGTGTGGGGGTCAGAGGGTGTAGAGGTAGGTGGAGAGGTCCTGGGGGTTGTTGGTGCTTACGCCGACGTAGCCGTCCGGGCGCACCAGGACGTAGTCGCAGCCGTAGTGCTCGCGGAGTTCCGGGAGCGCGTGGGTGGGGACGGGCAGGTCGGGGTGCGTCTTGCCCAGTGCCAGCAGTGTGAAGTGCGGGCCGCGGAGGAGTTCGAACAGGCTGCCGGAACTCGTCGGCAGGTCGGGTACGCGGTCGCCGCCGTGTTCTCCCTTGGCCAGGGATCGACCTCGGTAGCTCAGGTTCAGTTGCTGCGTTTCCTTGCCGCGCCTCATGCTGTCTTCCTCGCCGCGGGCGTGTTTGGTCAGCAGCGCGCTGCTCAGGCTCAGCACTCCGGCGGCGATGGGCAGGCGTTCCTCCTCGTAGGTCTCCAGCAGCTCCTCCGGCGCCCCCGTGAGCACCGCGGCGAGCTTCCAGCCGAGGTTGTAGGCGTCCTGCACCCCGGTGTTGAGGCCCTGACCGCCGGTGGGCGGGTGGACGTGCGCGGCGTCTCCGGCAAGCAGGACGCGCCCGACCTGGTAGCTGTCGACCATGCGCATGTTGGCCCGGTAGACCGAGGTCCAGGTCGGGTCGGTCAGCGTGATGTCCGTGCGGCCGGTGCGTTCGTGCAGCAGCGCGCGCAGGGTGGCCTCGGTGAGCTCCGGGGCGTCCTCGACGATCCCGGCCATGAGCTGGAAGCGGTCCTCGCCGCCGGGCAGCGGGCACATGCCGATCATGGCGGGCTGGGCCTGCGGCCAGATGTGCCAGCGGTCGCGGTCCAGGCCGCGCGAGGTGACGTCGGCGATGATCATGCGCACCGCCTCGACGGGCTGGCCGACGAAGCCGACGCCGAGGTGCTTGCGCACGAAGCTGTGGCCGCCGTCGGCCCCGACGAGGTAGGCCGCGCGGACCCGTTCCCCGTCGACGACCGCGGTGACGCCGCCCGCGTCCTGCGTGAAGTCGGTCAGCTCCGTGCCGAGCTCGACCCGCACGCCGTGCTCGGCGAGCTTGGCGCGCAGGATCGCTTCGAGCTCGCCCTGCCCGAGCATCCACGGCTCGGCCTCGCCGGCCTCGCCGGGCTCGCCCATGGAGCGGTCGGTGGCGCCCTCGGCGGTGTGCACGCGGAGCAGGGGGTAGGGGCGGCCCGCGGCGAGGACGTCGTCGAGCACGCCGAGGTCGAAGAGGACCTCTTGAGTGCGTGGTTGCAGCCCCTTTCCCCGGGAGCCGACGAAGTGCGTGGCCGCCTTGTCCACGATCCGCACGGTGACACCGCGTCTGACCAGGTCGATCGCCAGTGTGAGGCCGGTCGGCCCGGCTCCGGCGATGAGCACCTGAACGTCCACGAAAGCTCCTTAACGTCGTTAAATTTAACGGCGTTAAGGGTGACTTGAATGCTGTTAAGCTGTCAACCCCCTACGCCGTGTGAGGTACGCGATGGCCCTGGACCGCGGCACCGTCGTGCGCACCGCGCTGCGCGTGCTCGACGAGGTCGGCGTCGAGAACCTGACGCTGCGGCGCATCGCCACCGAGCTCAACGTGCAGGCCCCAGCCCTGTACTGGCACTTCAAGAACAAGCAGGAGCTCGTCGACGAGATGGCCACCACGGTCCTGGTCGAGGCGCTCAGCTCGGCCGAGCACGCCGAGGACTGGGAGTCACTGCTCATCGGCTACGGCCGCGCGTTGCGCGCCGCGCTGCTGAGCCACCGCGACGGCGCCAAGGTCTTCAGCGGCACCTACCTCACCGACCCCGATGTCTACAAAGGACAGGAGCGCGGGCTGCGGATGCTCGTCGACGCCGGCTTCACCCTGGCCGACGCCGTCTCCGGGTTGATCACCGTGCACTGCTACGCCACCGGCCACGCGGTGGAGGAGCAGGCCGCCCAGCCCGGCCCCGGCGAGGTCGCCCGGCGTTACGACCCGCAGGCCCGTGCTGAGCGCATCGACGCCGAGACCCTGCCACTGGCGCACGAGGCGAGCACCCAGCTCTTCGGCGACTTCGACGACCGCTTCGAACGCGGCCTTCGGCTCATCGTCCGGGGAATGCGCCCCTAAGCTGGGGGTTCGGCGAACAACGGGGGAAGGCGAGTGCATGGCCCAGCTGACGGCTGCCCAGATCGGGGAGCTCACCCGGTGCGCGGTCGTCTTCGAGGCCGATGACCCACCGCGCTCCGGGCGGATGGCGTTCTGGCACCCCGGCGGTGACACCCCACCGGACAGCGGCACCCCCGGCACGCTCACCGTCGCGCTGCCCACCGGAGAGATCGACACCGTGCCCGCCGTGCGGCTCAGCGTCGCCGACGCCGTCCCCGTGCTGACCCGCGCCCGCACCTTGCCGCTGGCGCACCCGGCCGCGCGGTTCTGGGGAACCGCGGCCGTGCTGGCGCTGCAACTGGTCGCGCGCGGCAGACTCGTTCCCGGCGTGACCAGCGGAGACCACGACGCCTGGCGGATCGGGCCGCTGGAGAGCGACGACCTCACCCGGCTCCAGCAGCTCGCCGAGGCGACCCCTGCCGAGGCGCGCGCCACCCCCACGGCCGACGACGAGCTGCCCGCGCCCGAGCCGCTGCTGCGCGCGTTCCTCGACGCCGTCGCCGACGGCATGCCCCGCACTCCGGCCGCCGCGCTCGCCGCGGGCACCGCCGCGTTCGCCGCGAAGAAACCCCAGCGCGTTCCGCAGCTGCGCCTGTGGTCCGAGGAGGTCTCGGCGGGGCTGGACTCCGGGGTGCGGGTGTCACTGCGGCTGGACGTACCCGGCGGGGAACTCGACCACGGCGCCTTCCGTGCGGTTGTGCAGGTGCACAGCCTCGCCGACGCGACCCTGGTCGCCGACGCCGCGGACCTGTGGGCCGATCCCGATCACCACTTCGGCGCCCGCGCCCGGATCGACGCCATGCTCGCCGTGCGCCGCGCCGCACGCGCGTGGCCGCCGCTGGAGCGCCTGCTCAACGCCGCCGTGCCGGACGAGCTCGTGCTCTCCGACGAGGAGGTCGTCGACCTGCTCGGCACGGGCACCACGCGGCTGTCGGCAACCGGCGTGGAAGTGCACTGGCCCAAGGAGCTCGCGCGCGAGCTGACCGCACGCGCCGTCGTCGGTGACAGCGAACGCCCGCCGTCGGATGTCGCCGGGTTCTTCTCGCGGGACCACCTGCTGCGCTTCAACTGGCAGCTCGCGCTGGGCGGGGCCCCGCTGACCGACGCGGAGATGGACAGGCTCGCCGAGGCCCACCGCCCCGTGGTGCGGCTGCGCGACCAGTGGGTGCTCGTCGACCCCGAGCTGGCCGCACGCGCCAGGGAGCGCGCGCTCAAACCGCTCACCGCCATCGACGCCCTCGGCGCCGCGCTGACCGGGACCGCCGAGATCGACGGCGAGACCGTGCCCGTCGCGCCCGGCGGCTGGCTCGACGCCCTGCGCGAACGCCTCGCCGACCCCGAGTCCGCGACCGGCGACGAACTGTCGCGGCAGCCACCGGAGCTGGCCGCGACGCTGCGCGACTACCAGGTGCAGGGGCTGCGGTGGCTGGCGCGGATGACCTCGCTCGGCCTCGGTGGCTGCCTCGCCGACGACATGGGCCTTGGCAAGACGATCACCCTGATCGCGCTGCACCTGCACCGCCAGGCCGACGACGCCACCGCGGGGCCGACCCTGGTGGTCTGCCCGGCGTCGCTGCTGGGCAACTGGGAACGCGAGATCAGCCGCTTCGCGCCCGGCACCGCCGTGCGGCGCTTCCACGGCGGCAACCGCACGCTCGACGGCGCCGACGACGGTTTCGTGCTCACCACCTACGGCACGATGCGGCTGGACGCGGCGAGCCTGCGCGAACACCGGTGGGCGCTGCTCGTCGCCGACGAGGCGCAGCACGTCAAGAACCACAAGTCCGGCACCGCCAAGGCGCTGCGCACCATCTCGGCCGCCGCGCGCATCGCGTTGACCGGCACCCCGGTGGAGAACAACCTCTCCGAGCTGTGGGCGATCCTGGACTGGACCACCCCCGGCCTGCTCGGCAGCCTCGCCGCGTTCCGCACCCGGTGGGCCAAGCCGATCGAGGAGAACCCGGAGGCCGCCGACCGGTTCGCCAAGCTGGTGCGGCCGTTCCTGCTGCGGCGGCGCAAGTCCGACCCGGGCATCGCGCCGGAGCTGCCGCCGAAGACCGAGACCGACCACCCGGTGTCGCTGACCAAGGAGCAGGCCGCGCTCTACGAGGCGGTGGTGCGCGAGACCATGGACCAGATCGGCGAGGTCAGCGGGATGGCGCGGCGCGGGCTGATCATCAAGCTGCTCACCTCGCTCAAGCAGATCTGCAACCACCCCGCGCAGTTCCTCAAGGAGCCCGAGCCCCGGCTGGCCCGGCGCTCCGGCAAGCTCGAACTGCTCGACGAGCTGCTGGACACGATCACCGCCGAGGACGGCGCGGTGCTGGTGTTCACCCAGTACGTGTCCATGGCCCGGCTGCTGGAGGACCACCTCGCCGCGCGCGGCGTGCCCACGCAGCTGCTGCACGGCGGCACCCCGGTCGCCCGCCGGGAGGAGCTCGTCCAGCGTTTCCAGGACGGCAAGGCACCGGTGTTCCTGTTGTCGCTCAAGGCAGCGGGCACGGGACTGAACCTGACCCGCGCCGACCACGTCGTGCACTACGACCGCTGGTGGAACCCGGCGGTGGAGGAACAGGCCACCGACCGCGCCTACCGGATCGGCCAGACCCGGCCCGTGCAGGTCCACCGCTTCGTCACCGAGGGCACCATCGAGGACCGCATCGCCGAGATGCTGCGCGCCAAACGCGATCTCGCCGACGCCGTGCTCAGCGCGGGTGAGGCGGCGTTGACCGAGCTCACCGACAGCGAGCTGGCCAGTCTCGTCGAGCTGCGGAGCCCGAGATGAACGCGCGCGGGTTCCCCGCGTTCGGACCGAGCAGGCGCGGACGCGGCCACTTCGCCAAGACGTGGTGGGGCCGCGCGTGGATCAAGGCGCTCGAAGACACCGCCCTGGACGAGCGCCCGTTGAAGGAGGGCCGCCGCTACGCCTACACCGGCAAGGTCGGCCCGATCACGGTCAGCCCTGGACGGCTCGCCGCGCCCGTGCACGACGCGGGCGACGAGGTCTCCTACAACACCGTGGTGCGGCTGGCCCCGCTCTCGGAGCGCGACTGGGAACGCTTCCTCGACCAGGTCGCCTCCCGCGCCGGGCACATCGCCGCCCTGCTGGACCGGGACATGCCGCACGACCTGGTCTCCTCCGCCGAGGACGCCGGGGTGTCGTTGCTGCCCCACATCGGTGACCTGGAGCCGGACTGCGACTGCCCGGAGTGGGAGCTGCCGTGCAAGCACGCGGCGGCCCTGGCGTTCCAGGCGTCGTGGCTGCTGGACGCCGACCCGTTCGTGCTGCTGCTCATCCGGGGCAAGGGGGAGCGCGAGCTGCTGGAGGAGCTGCAGACCCGCAACGTCCTGGCCCGCGCCCGCCCGGCACCGGGCACCCCGGTCGCCGAGGCGTACTCCCGCCTGCCTGGGCCACTCCCGGAGGTCCCGTGCGCGCCAACGGAGCCGGTGTCGATCCCGGCGATCGACCCGCCTCCGGGTGTCACACCGGAGGCACTGCGCCGCCTGATCACCGACGCGGCGCAGCGAGCCCGCGAGCTGCTCGCCGACAGCGTCAACGCCGACCCCTCACCGGCATTGACGCTGTGGCAGGACACCGTCCGCCTCGCGGCGCTGCACCCGGAGCTGAACCTGGCGAGCCCCCGCGCCGCGCGGGCGTGGCAGCACGGCGGCAGACAGGGACTGCAGACCCTGGAGTCGACGTGGAACCCGACCCGGCTCGACCTCGCGAGAGCCCGGACCGCACTCGCCGCGACCTGGGACGACTCCGTCGAGCCACCCGAGTTCGAGGTCTCGCGCAACCACTGGACGCTCACCGGGCGCGGCGTCCAGCTCCGGCTCGGCCGCGACGGCCGCTGGTACCCCTACCGCCAGGAGTCCGGCGAGTGGTGGCCCGCCGGAGCACCGGAACGCGATCCCGCCGCGGCACTCGCCGAGCTGCTGGGCGGTCCTGACTAGCGCCTGTCCCGCACGTCGCCCCGACGCTCCCAGGTGGCGCGCCGCCCCCGTGCGCGCGTGGTCTGGGGGCGTGTCTCCGGTATAGGCGGCTTGGTCCGACTGACGAACAGTGGGCGCGGTGGCGGGTGCGCCCTAGCGGAACGCCCCGGCGTGGTCGGTGACCCACTCGCGGAACGAGCGCGCGGGAGCCCCGGTCAGCTCGGCCACGGCGGGGGAGATCCGCACCGGGTCGCGCTCGAAGCCGTCCCACGCGCCGAGCAGCCCGTCGGCGAACTCCGCCGGCCAGCCGTCGTCGATCATCTGCTGCCGAGCGACCTCCGGCGCGAGCTCCTCGAAGCGCACGTCCCGGCCAAGGACCTCGCCGATGATGCGCACCTGCTCGGACTGCGTCACCGGCTCCGGCCCGGTCAGCTCGTACAGCTCACCCGCGTGGCCGCCCTCGAACAGCACCTTCGCCGCGACCGCGCCGAGGTCTCGTTCGTGCACGACCGCACGCGCGGCCGCGCCGAACGCCTCGCGCACGGTGTCGCCCGCACGGACCTGCGCCGCCCAGCCCAGCGCGTTGGCGGCGAAGGTACCGGCGCGCAGCATCGTCCACTCCGCGGCGGAGGACCGGATCGCCTGCTCCACGTCGAAGTGCAGCTGGTTGATGGGATCTCCTTGCCGCGCGAGGGAGTCGTCAACGCCGTAGGAGGAGAGATAGACCAAACGGCGCGGCCCGATCACCCGCACGACGTCGGTGATCCCCTCAGCGGACAGGAACGGCCACATCAGGAACACCGCGTCCGTCCCGGCCACGGCCTCGCGCACGCTCGCGAGGTCGTAGAGGTTCCCGGCGACGGTCTCCACCCGCTCGGGCAGGTCCGCGGTGTCCGGGTCGCGGACCAGGGCGCGCACCCGAACACCTCGCTCCAGCAGCCCCGCCACCACGTTCCTGCCGACCTTGCCGGTCGAACCGATCACCAGGACCCTGCTGTGCTCGCTCATGCCGACCACGCTAGAAGCTCAACCGAAGTTGAGGTCAAGCGTCGCCGTGGGCCGTTCGCAGCCGCACGGCGACGCCGTCGAACGCGACTACGAGACCGCGACGCCGCCCGCGCGCTGAGCCCGCAAGGTCCGCTCCAGCTCGTCACCGCTCTCCAGCACCAGCCGGTGCAGCCACCACGGCGGCTCGGCCTCGCGGAGGTAGGCGGCCGTACGCGCCACCGTCTCCTCCGACACCGCCGACGACGGGTACCCGAACCGCGCGAGCACCCGCGTCAGCTCGGTCGGCCACACCGCCGACACCGACTCCAGCGCCGCGAAGTACTTCTCCGTGTACGGCGCCAGCAACTCCGCCCGCTCCACGTCCTGGAACCCGTCCAGCGTCGCGCGCAACAGCGCGTTGGACAGCTCCCCGGAGACGATCCGCTCCCACGCCCGCGCCTTCGACTCGGCCGTCCCGACCGCCGCCCGGCACGCGGCGGCACTGCGCTCACCGCCTGCGGTGGAATCCCGCTGGAACTCGGCGTCGATCTCGGCATCACCCGCACGACCGTGCACAACCAGCCGCAACAGCAACGACCACCGCAGATCGGTGTCCACGCCCAACCCCGGCAGCGTCACCGAACCGTCGAACAGTCCGGCCACCACATCCAGCTGCTCCGGAGTGCAGGCCACCGCCGCGAACGCCTGCACGTAAGCCAGCTGCTCCTCGCCACCGGCCACCGCGCCACGCGCCAGGCCCAGCACTCCGTCAGCCAGCGCGCTCACCGCCTCCGCGCGCACCTCCGCGGCGGTGTACCGCTGCGCGGCGACCCGCACCTGGTCCAGCAGCGTCCGCACGACCGACGCCGCACGCACCGACTCCACGCCGGAGAGCACCAGCGACACGTAGTCCCTCGCGGACAGCTCCGCATCACGCGTCATGTCCCACGCGATCGTCCAGCACACCGCCTGAGGCAGGGGATCGGTGAACTCGCCGATCCCCGACAGCAACGCCTTCAGCGACTCCGCGTCGAGCCGGACCTTCGCGTAGGTGAGGTCGTCGTCGTTGAGCAGCACAAGATCCGGGCGCGCCTCACCCACGAGCTCGGCGACCTCGGTGCGCTCACCCGTGATCTCCAGCTCCACACGCCGCCGACGCTCACCCTTGTCGTACAGCCCGATCGCGATCCGGTGCGGCCGCAACGTCGGGTGGTCCACCGGCGCGGACTGCACAACGGCGAACGAGGTGAACCGGCCCGCACCGTCCACAGTGAACTCCGGCCGCACCGTGTTGGGCCCCTCGGTCCGCAGCCACAACCTCGACCACTCCGACAGGTCCCGCCCGGACTTCTCCTCCAACGCCCGCAGCAGGTCCGCCAGCGTCGTGTTGCCCCAGGCGTGCCTCTGGAAGTACAACCGCAGACCCGCCAGGAAGTCCTCAAGCCCGATCGAGGCCACCAACTGCTTCAACACCGACGCGCCCTTGTGATAGGTGATCGCGTCGAAGTTCACCTCCATCGAGGTGATGTCCACGATGTCGGCGACGACCGGATGCGTCGACGGCGCCTGGTCGGCCTGGTAGGCCATCCCCTTGTAGCGATCGGCGAAGCTCGCCCACCCCCCGCTCCACCGCGTCGCCGACACCAACGCCAGCGACGCCGCGTAGGTCGCGAACGACTCGTTGAGCCACAGGTCGTCCCACCACCGCATCGTCACGAGATCGCCGAACCACATGTGCGCCATCTCGTGCAGGATCGTGGTCGCCCGCCGCTCGTAGTCGGCGTCGGTGACCTTGGACCGGAACACGTACTGCTCCCGGAAGGTCACGCAGCCCGGGTTCTCCATCGCCCCGAAGTTGAACTCCGGAACGAACACCTGGTCGTACTTGCCGAAGGGGTACCGCATCTCGAACGCGTGCTGGTAGAAGTCGAACCCGCGCCGCGTCACATCGAAGATCGCCTCGGCGTCCAGGTGCTCGGCCAGCGACGCCCGGCACAACACCCGCAACAGGATCCGCTGCCCATCCGGCCCCGAGTACTCGTCGGCCACCACGTGGTAGGGCCCCGCGCACACCGCGGCGAGATAGGTCGAGATCCGCTCGGTGGCGGGGAAGGTCCACCGGCGCCCGCCCCCGACCTCCTCACACGCCGACACCGCGGTGTTCGAAATGACCTCCCATTCGGCGGGCGCGGTCACGGTGAACGCGAACGCCGCTTTGAGGTCCGGCTGGTCGAAGCAGGCGAGCACG
The DNA here is from genome assembly GCF_042429765.1 of Allokutzneria oryzae. Taxonomy (NCBI): domain Bacteria; kingdom Bacillati; phylum Actinomycetota; class Actinomycetes; order Pseudonocardiales; family Pseudonocardiaceae; genus Allokutzneria; species Allokutzneria oryzae. The sequence goes on from NZ_JBHLZU010000019.1 coordinate 52,364, forward strand.
CGATGCGCGTCCGCCGTCGCGAACTGGCTGTGCAGGTAGACCTGCCCGTCCGCCGGATCGGTGAAGTGGTGCAGCCCCTGGCCGGAACGCGAGTACGCGCAGTCCGCGACCACCCGAAGCTCGTTGTCCTCGGCCAGCCCCGTCAGCGGAATCCGCCCCGTGGTCGCGTCGTAGAGCGCGGGGTCGATGGGGGAGCCGTTGAGCGTCACCTCGCGCACCACCGCGTCGGCGAGGTCGCAGAACACCTCGGCCCCGACTTCGGAGCTGCGGAAGCGCGCGACCGTGGTGGAGGAGAAGCGCTCCTCGCCCGTGGTGAGGTCGAGTTCGACGGTGTAGGAGTCGACGGTGAGCACCCGGGAGCGTTCCAGCGCCTCGTCCCGCGTCAGATTTCCAGCCATCCGCCCACCCTATTCACGGGTGGGGCGCCGTGTAGGCAAACGGTTGAGTGGAGGTCAGGCGCTCGAACCCGCGCTTGAGCAGGATCGGCTCGGAGGTCGGCAGCGCGTCGACGACCACGTGCGTCCGTCCCCGCTCCACCGCCTCACGCAGCCGTGACCCCACCACCGCGACGAACAGCCCGCGCCGCTGATAGGCCGGATTCGTCCGCCCACCAGCGAGTTCGGCCAGCTGACTGTCCTCAGCGAAGTGCAACCGCCCGCACGAGACGGGAACCCTGTCGAGATACGCCACGTGCACGCTCATCTCGGCAGGGGATTCCCGGAGGACGTCCGAGAGACGGCTCACCTCCGCGTCGACATCACCACGTCCCAGCGATCGGGAGATCTCGGCGACACCCCGCAGGCCCGCCTCGTCGCGAACCCGCCGGACGTCGACGCCGGGGGAGTCGAAGGCCGCCACCGCGTCCTCGGTCAACGGGAGCACCAGCACCTGCTCCACCGGCTCAGCCTCGAACCCCGCCGCGAGCAGGCGTTCCTCCATGCCGGACAGCGCGTCGTGGCTGTAGACCTTCCACTCCACCGAGTACCCGTGCGCGTCGGCCCGCGCCTTCTCCGCGCCGATCACGTCCTCGATCTCCGAATCGGCGCAGTACGCGAAGACGATCCGGCACTCGGTGCCATCGGGGGAGAACTCCCGCACCACCGCGCCGTCAGAGACGCCCAGGGCGCAGCGCTGGCGATCGAGGTCGTCCAGAACAGTCATTCGGCAGTTCCTACCGCTACCTCGGCACGGCGTCATCCGAATACTGGGCCGCGAACTCGGCGGTCGGCGGGATGGGGGTGATCACGTCGACGAGCACGCCGTTGGGGTCGACGACGATGAAGTGCCGCTGCCCGAACTCCTCGCTGCGCAACGGCAGCGCCAGCGGCAGGCCCGCCTCGGTCACCAGGCGCTCGTACTCCGCGTCCACGTCGTCGACCTCGAAGTTCAGCAGCAGTCCGGCCACCGGCGCGCCGTAGCCCTCAGGGATGGTCGGGTGCGTCGGGTCCAGGATCGCCAGCTCGCGTCCGTCGAGGGTGAGGCTGACGTACCAGTCGGCCTCGAAGGTCACCTCGAAGCCGAAGTGCGTGACGTAGAAGTCCCGGGTCTCGGTGAGCTTCGCCGTCATCACCACGGGATAGCAGCTGGTCAGCGCCATGGGGGAACACCTCCACTGGAAGATACCGACTGTCGGTATGTATTCTGGACCCTAAGAAACCGACCGACGGCATGTCAACGGGGGCGCCACCATGGCCAGGACGAAGCAGCAGCAGCGCGAAGCGACCACCGCCGCCCTGCACACCACCGCCCGCCGCCTGTTCACCGAACACGGCTACAACAACGTCGGCCTCGACACCATCGCCCAGGCCGCGGGCGTCACCAAGGGCGCGCTCTACCACCACTTCACCAGCAAGGCCGCCCTCTTCCGCGCCGTCCTGGCCACCATCCAGCACGAGGTGGGGGAGCGCGTCCACCTCGCCGCCGAAGCCCACCCCGATCCCTGGACCCAGCTCGTCGAAGGCTGCCGCGCCTTCCTCACCGCCAGCGCCGAGCCCGACACCCAACGCATCATGCTGATCGACGGACCCGCCGTCCTCGGCTGGCACGAATGGCGCGCCCTCGACGAGCGGTCCTCAGCCCGCCACCTCACCGAAGCCCTGCGCACCCTGGTCGACAACGGAACCATCCCGCCCCAGCCCGTCGAACCCGTCGCCCGCCTGCTCTCCGGCGCCATGAACGAAGCGGCACTCTGGCTGGCCCAGTCCGACAACACCGAGGCCGACCGCGACGCCACCATGGCCGCCCTCATCCGCATGCTCAACTCCCTCCGCTGACCACGCGCTCAGGCGGGGGAGGCGTAACGGCGAACCAGCTCCGCGCCCAGACGGGCCAACTCCGCCCGTACCGGCGCGGACTCCAGCACCTCGACGGTCTCGCCCCACCCCGCCAGGTGCTGAGCGATCATCAACGGCGTCGGAGCCGCCAACCGCACCAACGACCGGCCCCCGTCCTCACCCAGGACCACGCAGTGCCGCCCGAACTGGTCGCGCAGCACCGACACGTACCGCGACGCCACCGCCACCGTCGCCGACACCAGCGACCGCCGCTGCTCCACCTCCTCGACGACCTGGCCCCACGCCTCGGACAGCTCGAAGTCCTCCGGCCGCGACGCCTCCAGCTCCGTCACCTCCGCGGCGAGCATCCGATCCACCCGGAACGTCCGCTGCCCGCGCTCGGTCCCCGCCAGCAGGTACCAGACCTCGTCCTTGTCGACCAAGCCCAGCGGATCGACCAGCCGCTCCGACCGCTCACGCCCCCGGCCCTCGTAGGTCAACCTGACCTTGCGCCGCCGCACCACCGCCCCCTGCAACCGCTCCACCAGCTCCGGCCGCCCCCGATCCAGCGCACCCCACCGCGCCGGATCGACCACCACCGCACTCGCCGCCGCCTCCGCGTCCGCCCGGAACGTGCGCGGCAACGCCCGCACCAGCTTCCGCAACGCCGCCCTGATCTCCGGAGCCACCGCCGCCGCCGGACCCGCCAGCAGGAACAACGCCTGAGCCTCCGTCGAGGTCAACCCGCTCAAATCCGTCCGCGCACCACCGACCAGCGACCACCCACCACCACGCCCCGGCTGCGGGTACACCGGAACACCCGCCGCCGACAACGCCTCCAGATCCCGCCGCGCCGTCGCCACGGACACCTCAAGCTCCTCAGCCAGCTCCGCCGCCGTCACCCGGCCACGCGACTGCATCACCAGCAGAGCCGCCACCAACCGATCAGCACGCATGGAACGCAGCCTCTCCCCAAAAGTGCTCAGTAGATGAGCACTTTATGCCGAAAGCTGGGCTCCAACACCGACCGAACGAGAGGACCCCGACCATGTTCCGCGGCATCGCCACCCTCACCTTCTTCGCCGACGACCTGCCCGCCGCCATCACCTGGTACACCGAGCTCTTCGGCGTCGAGCCCTACTTCGTCCGCCCCGTCGACGGCGCACCCGCGTACGCCGAGTTCCGCATCGGCGACTACCAGCACGAGATCGGCATCATCGACGGCCGCTTCGCACCCCACCCCAGGACCACCCCCGGCGGCGCCGTCACCTACTGGCACGTCGACGACCTCACCGCCGCCATCGACAAGCTCACCGCCATGGGAGCCAAGGAGCACGAACCCCGCATCGAACGCGGCCCCGGCTTCGTCACCGCCTCCGTCATCGACCCCTTCGGCAACGTCCTCGGCGTCATGCACAACACGCACTACCTCGACATCCTCGCCAAGAACGGCCTCGGGTAAGGTGACGCCCGCCAGACCGCCAAGAGCCTCAAGGGAGGTGGGAACCCATGTCCGCTAGTGCAGGCCGGGTGCTCTCCTCCAACGGCTGCGCGGTCCACCCGACATAGGGGACCGGGAGAGCGCCCGTGGACATCCGCGAAAGGCACTCCTCATGGCAACACCCCTGTCACTCGGCACCCCCACCGCCACCGTGATCGACCGGCTCCGCGCCGCGGGCTGCGTCTTCGCCGAGGACGAGGCACACCTCCTCGTCACCTCGGCGACCACACCCGACGCGCTCGCCGACATGGTCGACAAGCGCGTCGCGGGCCTCCCACTCGAACACGTCCTCGGCTGGGCCGAGTTCTGCGGACTCCGCATCGCCGTCGACCCCGGGGTCTTCGTCCCCCGCCGCCGCACCGAGTACCTCGCCCGCCAAGCCGCGGCACTCCTGCGGCCACACGCCGTGGTCGTCGACCTGTGCTGCGGCTCCGGCGCGGTCGCCGCCGCACTCGCCGCCACCGGCGACGACATCGAACTGCACGCCACCGACATCGAACCCGCCGCCGTCCGCTGCGCCCGCCGCAACATCGCCGACCACGGGGGAGCGGTCCACGAAGGCGACCTCTACTCAGCCCTGCCCGACCACCTCCGCGGCCGCATCGACATCCTCGTCGCCAACGCCCCCTACGTACCCACCGACGCCATCAAGCTCATGCCACCCGAAGCCCGCGACCACGAACCCCGAGTCGCACTGGACGGCGGCGCCGACGGACTCGACGTCCAACGACGAGTCAGCGCGGACGCACGAGACTGGCTCGCACCAGGCGGCCACCTCCTGGTCGAAACCAGCCAACGCCAAGCCCCGCACACCGCGCGAACCCTCGCCCACAACGGGTTCCAGACCCGAACCACGCACTGCGACGACCTCGGCGCCACCGTCGTCATCGGCAACCGACCCGCCTAGCGCCTGCCTCGTGGGCCGATACGTTCTGGTGCGCTGACCCAGTTGCCGACGAAAGGAATGCCAGGGCATGGGGGAGACCACCGCGAACGTGGCCGAGGTCCCGCTGGGGACGCGCCACGAGGTCTCGGGCGGAGCGATGCTGCTGCACCGGTCCGGCACCGGGGGACCGCCCGTGGTGTTCCTGGCCGGCGGCGGGATGTTCGGCCTGTACTACTGGAACGTGCACAACCTCGTCGCGGAGTTCACCACGAGCGTGATCTACGACCGGCTCGGCCTGGGCTGGAGCGACGTGGTGGACCTCCCGCGCAGCGGCACGCAGGTGACCGATGACCTGCACGAGCTTCTGCGCGTCGCGGCTGTGCCCGGCCCGTACGTGCTGGTCGGGCACTCGCTCGGCGGCCTGTACGCACGGCTCTACGCGAAACGATTCCCCGATGAGGTTGCCGGACTGGTGCTGCTCGACCCCACCCACGAGGACATCGTCGACTACCTGCCGGAGGAGAAGGCACAGCGGCTGCGGGACTCGAACACCGACGACCCGTTCCCGCCCGAGCAGCTGGACGCGATGCGGACCGCGTACCGGACCACGTTCGGTCGGGCACTCGCCGACTGGCCCACCGAGATCCGCGAACCGCTACTGGACCAAGGGTTCAGCAGCGAGAACTACCGGCAGTCCCTGCGGGAACCGATGAACCTGCCGCGCCTGTTCGGCGAGGTCCGCGACGCCGGACCCGACCCCGACGTGCCGCTGATCCTCCTGTCCGCCATGGGGACCGACACGTTCGCCGAGGAGCTGGTACCGCCCGAGGCCCGCACATCGGCCGCCGAGTCCCAGCAGGCCAAGCACCGGCTGTACACCGACGTGACCGCAGCACTTCCCCGAGCTGAGGTCCGCCGCCTTGACGATGCCGGGCACTCGGGCATCGCCTGGCTCCGGCCGGACGCCGTGGTCCAGGCGATCCGCGACACGCTCTCGCGCTAGACCAGCTTCTCGATCCGACCCTTGATCACGATGTAGGGAGGCAGCAGCGGATCGCGGAACCTGTAGCGAAAACGCCGCGTAGTGCCGATCCGCTGCAGGATCCCACCCCGCGCACCCTCCGAGGAGAAGTTCTTCAAGTGCACCGCGAAAGCGGGGATGTCATACGCCTTACCCGTGATCTGCCGCAGCTTCTCCCGAACGTCCGGAGCACCGAACGACCCCAGATCATCCTTCTCCGCCACCGCGCACGCGAGCAGAACCTCCTTGTACAACGTCTCCCGATTGCTCTGCGTCGCCCGGTGATACCGCTCCCGAACACTCTGCGACGCGGCATCCAGCGCATCGGTGAGCGCGTCCTCGAAGTCAGCCCGCTTCACCACCGAACGCCCCGCCTCGACCGCCCGCATCGTGCCGTACTGGCCAAGCAGGTGCGTGTAGTGGGGAAGACCCTGCGACAACTCCGCGACCGCGTCGACGAACTTCGGCTGCGCCTCCATCGCCACCGCACGCACACCCCGCCGCACGATCTCCCGCAGCTCCGCATCGGTCATCCTCGGCATCTGCACCTGGACCAACGACCGCTGGATCGACGCGTGCCCACTCACCAGCTCGTCCACCGTGTCCGCCACACCCACCAACACCACCGTCGCCGCGATCGACCGGTCAGCGAGGATCTTGATCGTGTCCGCGATGAGCGTCCGCACCCTGGCGTCCACCGGCCGGTCGAACTCATCGACCAGCACCACGATCGGAACGCTCTCGCTGATCGCCGCCAGCGCCCGCGACACCGAATGCGGAGTGAGCCTGCCACCCAGCAGCTCCGTCGCCGACTGGAGCACGTTGCGAGGGGAGCTGCCGAACCCCAGCCGAGGCTCCTGCGTCAGCAGCGTGATCTCACCGAACACGCCGTTCCAGATCGACTTGAAACTGTCCTCGGAGTTGCAGACGTAGTACGAGGTGACAACCGGGTCAGGCAACAGGTTCTGGGTCACCCGCGCCAACGACGTCTTGCCGACCCCGCGCTCACCGTAGATCAACGCGTGCTGACCCCGTTGCACCGCCACCGAGGCCAACGTCCGCAACTGCGCCTTGCGGCCGGCGAACAGATCCCGATCGGTGATGGGAGCGGCCGGACTGAACGCGCGCCCGATCGCATCGACCCGCTCCACGTACTCGTCCTCATCCACGGCGACCGCCTCCGATCAGATCGTGGGGCCCGAACATCAACCATCGCCGAACCACATCACGTCCGGGGTACGAGCGCGCACCAGTCGATCACCAGAACCACCTGGTCAACAGCCGGGGGAGCCCCACGGACGAGACACCCGCCGATCCACCGGCACCGCGAACCGGAAGACGCACGTGGGCACCTGCGACAGCTCGTGCAGATCCGACACCCGCAGAATCGAGATCGGCCGCGACTCACCCGTACGCGACCCGGCGAAGTCGACCGGCCCCGTCGCCCCGTCGAAGGGCCTCAGCTCCCGCAGCTCCTGACCGATCGCCGCCCGGTGCGGCGCGGCCACGGCCCGCTCGCTCACCCGCGACCGAACCTGGTTCCGCCGCACCGCCTCCAGGAACACCCCACCCGCGTCGTACGCCAAGCCGATCCGCTCACCCGGCCACGGAAGATGATCCCCAGCCGGCGAGAGAACACGCGCGAAATCCACCGTCGCCACCTCGTCCGGACCATGCTCACGCAACCCGCGGAAACTCCGATAACCCGCACAGAACGTGCTCAGCGAATGAGTCGGAGCCGCACCCCCGAGCGAACTCGGCCTGCCATCCTCCCGACACGAACGCCCCGCAAGCACTATGCGACTAGCCAACGACACGAACGACACCGCCACACCGCTGAACTCGTCCCGGAGCCGCTGATCGCTCTGCGCCACAAACCGGGAAACGGTGTCACTGCCGACGACAACCGGCTGGTTCGCATCACACCTGCGCACCACCTCGTCCAAGAAACCCGGAAAGTCGACCTCCCGCCCCACGAAGAACGCAAGCTGGTCAGCACCGCAGGTGATACTCAGCTCCGCCACCTGCGACATCCACTGCCGCGTCCGCACCCGATCCACCCCGACCGCGTTCCTCGTCTCCTCGACCAGGGACCGGAGATACCCGTCATCCAGCGGCGGGTGATAGACCGTCACCGACCTCCGACCCTGCCTCGCGTACTCCGCCACCAACTCGGCCTGAGCCCGATTGCCCGGCACCAGCTGGAAGTACAGCGGCGACAAATCCGGCAACGACTCACCGGTCAGCGTCATCGACACCACCGCGATCCCCAGATCACCCAGCGCCGCTATCGCGCTCTCCGTCGCGGGAACAGTCAGCCCCATACCGACCACGCCCAACACAGAGGCGTCGTCGCGGAACAGGGGAGCGAGCAACTCGTCGACCACAGTCCGCGCACTCGACATGGCGTGACCGCCATTGGCCACGATCACCCGCAACAACGGCTTCGACTGGTCCTTGTGGTTCTGCTGCCGCTGTCGCAGCAACAACCCCTCCAACTCCTCAGCTGTGGACGCGTCCATCCCCGGATCAGCATTCGTATGCGTCAAGTCGGAGAAGTACACCAACGTCACCAACGGCCGCCGAGGATTCTCCGCATGCAGCCGCTTGGCGATCCCGTTGTGCTCGAACACCGCCAGCTGCGCCGCGCGCAACCGCGGGTCGGAGCCGAAAACGCGCGCCGCGTTGTCGCTGTAACCAACGCACTCCATGGCCTCGTCCAGCCAACGAAGTCCCACACCAGGGGAGAAGGGGTGCAGACAGTCACTCCGCCACCGCACGAACAACGGCTCGCCGCCAGCAAGCGCAGCGGCCCCCAGCACCAGCACCATCACCAGGGCAAGCACCCGCCTCCTGGCCAACAACGGAGGCCTCCGCGCATCGAAGAGCCCGTGACGACCCACGGGCGGCTCGTCACCACCATCCGAACCGGGCAGTGCGAGGAACACGAACCGCGCGTCCGCCCGCAACGCCTGCCTCCGAGCGGGAAGATCCCGTTGCCACTGGGCGATCTCGTCCTCGATCTCGACGACCGGCCGCGTCACCCGGTCCGTGCCGACCCCGGCCGGCCTGCTCGCCGCGGTGGCAACCACCAACAGGGGATCGTGCTCGGTCGACTCGTTGCGCACGTCGTTGATCAGCCTGAGCAGCTCCCAGCCACCGTTGTCCTCGCTGACCTCGTCGAGCAGCACCATCACGTACGACGTCCGCCGCCAGCGAGCCGGCAGGAGCCGACGTGGCCGGTACGCCACGCGAAGGTCCTGGAGAAACGCGTGGACCAGCAACTTCTTGAGCTGGTAGACGTTCTCCTCGGTCCGGCGGCCCTCCGTCAGCCGTTCCGCGAAGCCGACGAAGTCCGTCGAGTGCCCGGGAACCATGAAGGGCTGTCGCATGAACCATCGCGGCACCCGGCCGAGCCGCCGCCAGACGAAGCGCCCCATCGGCCGGCGCAGCAGGACGAACAGCGCCAGGACGTTCTTCATCCAGTCGGACTGGGGGAGAGCGGCGTCGAGCGCGCCCTGCAACTGGGTCGCGTCAGGACCGCCCGGCTTGGTGTACCAGTCCTGTAGCCGCTGCGAGATCTCGTCGTGCGGGTCGGGCCCTGGAGCGAGCTCCTGACCGCTGAGCCAGTCGCCAAGCCCGTAGTACCGGAACCGCCGCAGTTTGCTCAGGCTGAACCGGTCCGCCATCAGCTTGTGCGAGAGCTCGTCCAGCAACGGCAGCAGGGGCAGTCGGTCCTCCGTCCGCGGTGGTGTGGCCTTCGCCCACCGGTCCGCGCACCGTTGTCGTGCCTGCTCGGCGCTGGCCCTGGCGAGGAGAACCGTGCGCGGGGAGTCCTGGCCGAGACTGCTTTCCAGCGTGCCCAGCACGTCGTGGTCGACAGGATCCTTCGAGTCCTTGATCAGGCCGAGCAGCGGGAGCGGCCGGTCGCCGCGAATCGCGTCCGGGCTGGGGCGCTGCCACCACCTCGGTCGGTCGAGGAGCCGATGGCACACGGCCAGCAGCGCGTTGAGGCCACGGAACAGGGGGGTGACCACGTTGTTGCCTCTCCGATCGCGAACCAGGACTCATCGGTGATGACCTGACGGTCGAAGGAGCATGGCGGAGGGAGGTGGGACCCGTCCCGACTCTCCCTTAGTTGACATAATGTAGATTATCGGCGTTTTCTCGACCTGGGATTACGGGGCCAGAAGAGGCTCACAACGAGACCGAGTCGCACACGTGCAACTCACGATGCGGCACGCGTCGCGCCGCCGTTCGCAGCGCCGCTCGTTACGCGCGTTTCTCGCGCGTCGCTGCTCCGCATGCCAGATTCCCGCGAAGGCTGCCGCGGCAGGGTATTGAGAGCCTCCAGGAGTCCTTCAAGGTCGATCTCGGAGCACCCCTGTCACACCACCTCGTTTCGTCACAGTGACGCATTTAGGTGGGGTAAGCCGGGTCGTTCCCCTGGCGTGGGCGGGGTCGAGCGCAGTCGCCGATGGCTAGCTCAAGGCTGCCGATCGCGCTGGGTTGACAGATCGACAGTGGCCGGAACGACGTGTCGCACAGTGTGTGCCGAGGTGCGTCGGGACGCTTCACGGCAGGCGGCATCGCCCCTACTCCACTGGGCGGGTTGATGCCATCCGAGCCCCGTCCGAGTTTGGTGGATAACAGTAATTATCCACCAAAACACCGAAGGTGGTTACGCTGCCCTGCCCCACCGGAAGATCAACTTCCGAGGACGAAGCTGACCGTGGTCGCCGTGCTGCCGCCGATGTTGAGGGTGCCGAACCGGCGGGCGCCCTCGACCTGCGTCTCACCCGCCTCTCCCCGCACTTGAAGGTGCGCGTCGAGCAGCATCCGCACCCCCGTCGCGCCGACCGGGTGTCCCCCGCCGATCAGGCCGCCCCCGGGGTTCACCGGCAGGCGTCCGTCCCGCTCCAGGTCACCGTTCTCCACCGCCTGCCAGCACTTTCCCGGCTCAGTGATGCCGAGGTGGTCGATCGCCATGTACTCCGACATGGCGAAGCAGTCGTGGGTTTCCACGCCGTCCACGTCGTCAACGCTGGCGAGCTGTGCCCGGCGCAGCGCGTCCTGGAACGTGGCGCGGACGTGCGGCAGGACGTACGGCACGTCGGAGGAGCGGCGGAACTTGGGCTGGAGCGGCAGCCCGACGGTGCGGTGTCCCCAACCGAGGATCTTCGACGCCTCGCGGCGACCGGCGACTCGGCTGGACATGAGGACCACGCCCGCGGCTCCGTCGGTGATCTGGCTGCAGTCGTGTCTGCGGATCCGGCCCTCCACCAGCGCGTCGTTCTCGGTGAAGCTCTCCGGCGGCAGGGTCCAGTTCCTGGTCTGGGCGTTGGGGTTGGCGCGGGCGTTGCGGAAGTTGAGTTCGGAGATCGCACGCAGGTGCGCGTCGTCCAAGCCGTACCTGCGGTCGTACTCGTCAGCGAGCTCGCTGAACATGTGGGGCCACATGAAGTGGGCGAGCTGTCCCTCGTGACCGATCCATGCGGCCGCGCCGAGGTGGGTGGTGGCCTGGTCGCCGGGGACGGTCTTCTCCAGTTCGAGGCCGAGGACGAGCGCGGTGTCGTAGCGACCTGACTCCAGGTCGACCATGGCGGCGAGCAGGGCGACCCCGCCGGAAGCGCAGGCGGCTTCGTGGCGTGTCGCGGGCACGTCCCAGAGGGCTTCCTCGACGGTGGCGGGCATCGCGCCGAGGTGTCCCTGGCCGGTGAAGAGCTGGCCGAAGGCGTTGCCGACGTGCACGACGTCGATGTCGGCGGGGTCGATCTTGGCTTTGGCGAGGGTCTCGCGAACGGTCTCCCTCGTGAGGTCGGCGTAGTCGTGCCCCTCGCGGGTCCAGTTGCGGGCGAAGTCGGTCTGGTGGCCGCCGAGCACGAAGACGTCGTTGGCTGGCATGGGCGCCTCCCCCGCTGGCTTTCGCTACCGAAGTGAAGGTACCGCAGCGCTGGCCGCGGATGGCGTCTCCGGCCAGCGCTGCGTTCGGCGCGGCTGGGGTCAGGCCGCGGCGAGCGAGGCGATGAGGTCGTTGGTGCGGCCGAGCAGGCGCGCCATGGCGATGGGGTCCATGTAGTCGTCGTAGCGGACGATCTTGCCGTCTCGGATGCGGAGGATGCCGAGTGCGGTGAAGGTGTAGGGCTCGTCGAGGGCTTTGGCCCAGCCGTGGTGGGTGACCTCGATGACGACGACTTCGGGGTCGTCGGTGTCGCGGGTGAGCACGTGGACGCCCTGGATGTCGAGGAGTTCGCGGCGTTGTGCGGCCGCTCCGCGGTAGGCGCGGATGGCGTCCTGGCCGTTGAGCTCCCTGGGCATGCCGGGCGGGGCGAAGGGGTAGGTGAGGACGCCGTCGGTGGCGAAGAGGTCGGCGAAGGCGATCCCCTCCTTGCCTTCGACCATGCGGCGGACCTGGTCGACGACCTGGTGGGTGGTGGCGGGCATGGGTGCTCCTCGGGTGGGCGGGCGTAAAATCGGAACGGTGACCCCGCTTCGACTATACGGAACGCGCGCCCCGGTTGGTAGGCATGGCTGACAAACCGCTGCGCGCCGATGCCCGGCGCAACCGGGAGCTGGTGCTCAACGCCGCCCGTGAGGCGTTCGCGGCCTCGGGTTTCGGTGTGCCGCTCGATGAGATCGCCGCGCGGGCCGGGGTTGGTCCCGGCACCGTCTACCGCCACTTCCCCACCAAGGAAGCGCTGTTCGAGGCCGTGGTGACGGCGCGGGTGGAGGACCTCGTCGCAGACACCCGGGCTCGTGCGGGTGCCTGCGACGACCCGGGTGCCGCGTTCTTCGGCTTCCTGGCGAGGCTGGGCGATGAGGTTGTCGCCAAGCGGGACCTGTCGGACGCGATCAGCGTGCCTAGCTCGGTGCGCGACGAGCTGCACGCGGTGATGGACGAGTTGCTGCGCGGTGCGCAGCGGGTGGGCGCTGTGCGCGCGGACATCGAGGCGTCGGACCTGGTGGTGTTGCTCAAGGGAGTGCTGGCGGGGATTCACGACGCCTCGGTCGGCGAGGTGGCGCCGGATCGGGCGCGGCGTCTGTTCGCCGTGCTCACCGCGGGGTTGCGGCCGTCAGGTGACGGGTGAGCCGATGCCGGGTGGTAGGCGGTCGATGTCGAAGGACGACGAGACCTCGCGGTAGATGATGCGCCAGATCCCGTTGCGACGGGTGTAGACGTCGCGGTAGGTGCCGCCGCCTCGGATCCAGGTCCCGTCGATGAGCTGGACGGAGAGTTCGGTGTCGGCTTCGCCGCTGGCGCGGTCGCCGTCGAAGTCGACGACGAGGTTTGCGGTCCAGTGGTGCATCTGCTGGAAGGACTGCCACTGGGCCTTCACCCCGGCGCGGATGGCGTCGATGCCGTTGAAGCGCTGGTCGGGGCTCGGCGCCCACACGGCGTCCTCGTGCCAGATCGCGGTGAAGCGCCGGAGGTCCTGCTTGTCGGCGCCGTGGCAGTACTCGTGGACGAGGCGCTGGATCGCGAGCTCGCTCTCGACGCGGTCGAGCCGTTCGGCCAGATTGTCGGTCATATCAAGGACCTTAGGCTGGTTGAGGGGGTTGGGAATGGCGAATGAGGTGTGGGGTGCCGGCGGCGTTATGCGGTCGTGGCCGGAGCAGCGCGCCGAGGACGAGCTGCAGTTGCAGTGGGAGTTCCTGGGGTTCCTGCGCGCCACCGCGGTGAACAAGGTGTTGGGACTGGGTGCGGAGCAGGCGTCGGCGACGCCGTGGCCGACCTCGCCCTGCATGAGCTTGTTGGGTGTGGTGAAGCACCTGACGGCGGTGGAGCGGTTCTGGTTGTCCTACGTCGGCGGTGGGTTGGACGTGCCGTTGTTGTGGGACTCGGAGGATCACAACGCGGAGTTCCGCCTCTCCCCTGCTGACACGCCGGAGGCGGTGGTGGCCGCGTACCAGGAGGAGTGGGTGCGCTCGGCGGAGGCATTGGACGGTTTGTCTGCGGATGACCTGGCGTTGCGTGAGGTGGGCGGCTCGGAGCGGACGGTGCGGTGGCTGTTGGCGCACGTGGTCCAGGAGACGGCTCGGCACGTGGGGCATCTGGACGTGCTGCGGGAGTTCGCTGACGGTCTGGTCGGTGAGTAAAACCAGTTGAGCGCGTGTGCAGGATCGGGCCATGGGTTCTGTTGAACTGGTTCGTGGTGTTGAGCTCAGCGATGTGGCGGAGTACGCGTACGCGTCGGTGGCGCGCGGGATGGTGTACACGGCGGGTGCGTGCCCGTTGGACGAGAAGGGGCAGACGGTCGCGGTCGGCGACTACGTGGGTCAGGCGCGTCAGGTGATGGCGAACCTGGAGGTCGCGCTGCGTGCGGCGGGAACGTCGTTGGACGGCGTGGCGAAGACGACGGTGTACGTGAGGTCGTCGGAGCAGTCGGACTTGGTGGCGGTGTGGGACGTCGTGCGCGCGGCGTTCGGCTCACACGACGCGCCGAGCACCCTCCTCGGCGTGGCCGCCCTGGGCTACGACAACCAACTCGTCGAGGTCGAGGCCGTCGCCGTCCTCCCCTAGCCACCCCCCATTTTTGGCCATTCGCGGGCTTATGGACCCTTTTGCGCCCTCCCAGACGTCCATAAGCCCGCGAATGGCGAGGAGGGGTTACACGCGGGTGAGGAGGAGGGCGGAGCCGACGCCTGCGGCTCCGCTGACGGCGATGATGCCGTGGCGGGCGTTGCGGCGTTCGAGCTCGTCGACGCAGCTCTGGGCGAGGATGGCTCCGGTGGCGCCGAAGGCGTGGCCCATGGCGATGGTGCCGCCGTTGGGGTTGAGGCGGTCGTCAGTGATGGCGAGGTCGCGTTCGAACTTCACGCAGGAGGCGGCGAAGGCTTCGGCGATCTCGTAGACGGCGATGTCGTCGGGGTGCAGGCCGGTGCTGGCGAGGAGCTTCTGCACGGCGTGTTGGCCTGCGGTGAGCATGATGACCGGGTCCACTGCCGCGGTCGCCGCCGCCGCGATGCGCGCTCTGGGGCGCAGGCCGTGACGTTCGGCGGTCTCGGCGGTGCCGATGAGGGTGATGGCCGCCGCGTCGGCGAGTGTGGGTGAGGTGCCGACGGTGTGCAGGTGGCGGATTTCGGTGACTTCGGGGTGGTGGCGTCGGACGAGGTCGTCTTGTCCGTGGAGGCCCAGTTCGGTGAAGGCCGGTGGGAGCGCGGCGAGCTCGTCTGCGGTTGTGTGCGGGCGCAGGGCTTCGTCGTGGTCGAGCAGTACTGTGCCGTAGTCGTCGTGGATGGGCGTGGCGTGGTGGCGGCCGTTCTGCCAGGCCGCCGCGGCGCGGTGCTGGGTGCGGAGTCCGTAGGCGTCGAGCTCGGCGCGGTGGAGGTCTTCGAGGGTGGCGATGAGGTCGGCGGCGATTCCCATGTGGACGGAGCCGAGTCGGCTGATGACCGTGGGGTCGCGGTAGAGCGGGGCTTGGTCGGAGAACATCGGGGCGTGCGAGACCGACTCGACTCCCCCGGCGATGACCAGGTTGGCCGTGCCGAAGGTGATGTGGGCGGCGGCGGTGCTGATGGCGTCGACGCCGGAGGCGCAGAAGCGGTTGAGGGTCATGCCGGGGGTGCCGGTCCAGCCCGCGAGGGCGGCGGCGGTGCGGGCGATGTTGCCGCCCTGTTCTCCGGTCTGGGTGGCACAGCCGAGGATCACGTCGTCGATGGGCAGGTCGCCGCCGAGGGTGGTGAGCAGGGGCTCCAGCAGTTGGAGCGGGGTCCTGGAGGCGAGGCCGCCGGTGGGTTTGGCCTTGCCCCGGGGGGTGCGGCGGGTGTCCAGGAGGTAGGCGGTCATCCGAAGGCCCTGAGCTGGTCGGCGCGGACCCAGGTGGCGTGGAAGCCGATGGGCACGCGAGTGGGCAGCAGGACGCGGGCGACGGGGCCGGCTTCGAGGTCGGCGGCGTCGAGGATGATCACTTCGGAGCGGCCTTCGCGTTCGTCGGTGACGAAGGAGAGGAGGTAGCCGTCGGTCTCGCCGGTGGAGCCGTCGCGCGGGGCGAAGGGGGCCTCGGCGCCCCAGCGGCCGGGGCCGAAGAGGTGCTGCTGCTTCTCCCCCGTGCTGGAGTCGAAGCGGACCAGGCCGTCGAAGAGCAGGGTGTCCTCGTTGGCCAGGTGCATGTTGTAGGAGTAGCGGTGGGCCCGGCCGACGACGCGGGAGTCGACGCTGGGGAACTCGATGTTGTCGTCGTCGAGCCTGCCCTCGGTGAGGGAACCGGTGCGCAGGTTGAGCCGGTACCGGTAGAGGTGGGCGTCCAGGCGGAGGTAGGCCAGCATCCGGCCGAGCGGGGTGGTGGAGATGGCGCGGTGCTGGGCGTTGGCGACGCGGCAGACGTCGAGGACGATCTCCTCGCCTTCCTCCCAGGAGTTGACGACGTGGTAGATGTAGCAGGGTTTGGCCTCGTACCAGCGGATCTGGTCGCCGGTGCCGTGCCGGGGCAGGACGCCGAAGCGGGCGGGGAGCTCGCGGTCGAAGTGGATGCGGTACTTGCCGGCCGCCCTGGCCTGCTGGTCCTGGAGCAGGGGCAGGTCCATCAGCACGGTGTGGTTGGCGGTGATCGCTATGTCGTGGGGCAGGCGGGGGCCGGGCAGGTCGATGGTGGTCTCGTGGGTGACGCGGCCCTGGTCCCCGACGACGCCGTAGCGCATGTACGGGGGTTCGGGTCCGTAGTCGAACCAGCAGAGTTCGCCGGTGGCCTCGTCGTGCTTGGGGTGGGCCATCATGTCGCCGGTGAGCGTGCCCAGGAAGTCCTCGGCGCCGATGGTCTCCAGGGAGAGCGGGTCCAGCGCGTAGGGGCTGCCGCAGAGGTACCAGGTGGTGAGGACCTTGCCCCGGTAGAACAGCACGTCGGTGTTGGCGGTGTCCTTGATGCCCAGGCCGTGGGTGTTGCCGAAGGGGTTGCCCTCGGGGTTCTCCATGACGCCGGTCCACAGGGCCTTGCCCGCGTCGGACTCGGCGTGGAAGGCCTTGGTGCGGACGTAGCGGTTGCGGTAGCGGGCGCGGCCGTTCTCGATGTGCAGGGCGTGGAGCATGCCGTCGCCGTCGAAGAGGTGGTAGCGGCCCGGCGCGTCGAACTGCCGGTTGGGGCCGTTGCGGAGGTAGACACCGTTGAGGTCGCGGGGGATCTCGCCGATGACGTCGAGGTCGTCGGCGGTGATCTCGTCGTGGACCGGGGCGAACACGCCCATGAGGTACGGGTTGGGTTCGTCCGTCTGGAGCGGGCGGGCGAGGGCGATCGGCTGGTCGGCGGTGCTCATCTCGGCTCCCCTTGGGCTCGGCGCTGACCCCGGTCCGAAGCTACGATAAGCGAAGTCAGGCGTCAACGGGATGGTGGCGGATGCGGCCGAGCGCGATCGGGCGGGCGTTGCTGGCGCTGGGTGACCAGTGGGCGTTGTTGATCCTGCAACGGGCGTTCCTGCTGCACACCAGGCGTTTCGCCGACTGGCGGGACGAGCTGGGCATCTCCGAGTCGGTGCTGGCCGGCCGCCTGCGTGAGCTGGTCGCAGGAGGGCTGCTGGAGGCGGTGCCCTACCGCGACCACGGGCGCACCCGTCAGGAGTACCGGCTCACTGAACGGGCGCTGGAGCTGTGGCCGTTTTTGGTGTCGGTGTGGTCCTGGGAGCGGCAGTGGGTGAAGCGGACGCACCCGCTGCCTGAGCTGCTGCACCACGAGTGCGGTGACCGGGTCGATGTGGAGCTGGGCTGCGCGGAGTGCGGGAAGGCGCCGGTGACCGCACGCGACACCGACACCGAGCGTGGCGCGGAGGCCGTCTCGCACACCGCGACACCACGGCTGCACCGGCGGACCGTTCGCGCGGGGACCGAGCGGGACGCGGTGTCCTACTGCCCGGAGACGCTGGAAATCCTCGGCGACCGGTGGAGCACGGTGCTGCTGGCGGCGGCGTTCCTGCGGGTCAGGCGCTTCGCGGAGTTCCAGTCGGAGCTCGGTGTCGCCCCGTCGATCCTCAGCGACCGGCTGCGTCGGTTCACCGAACTCGGTGTGTTGGAGCAGGTGGAGGTGCCGGGCGCGCGGCACGAGTACCGGCTGAGCGCGAAGGGCCTGGCGTTCTTCCCGGTCTTCGCGTTCCTGGTGGACTGGGCGCAGCGGTGGCACCCGGAGGACCCGGCGGAGGTGGTGATCACCCACCGCGCCTGTGGTGGTCGCCTGCTCCCCTTCCTGCGGTGCGCTGCGTGCCACGCCCCGGTCTCCCGCACGGGCATCGCCTTCACGTGAGCGGCGCGGGCTCGTCGCGCTGTGGTAACAGAATGTGACGAGGCGGTGTGATCGGGACGGGCGCTGACGTAGCGTTCCCTCCCCACACCCCGCTGGACCTGGGAGGAACCGTGACGGCCTCCGCACTGCATCCCCTCGCCCGTGTCCTGGAGTTCACCGCCCGTGGCTGGTGGGGACCGGACACCATCGGCGGGCTCTTCGAGCGCCAGGTCCGGGCGCGGCCGGGCGCGCTGGCCATCGTGGACTCCCCCGACAAGGTCGAGCTCACCGGGATCGAACCGCACCGGTGGAGCTGGGCGCGGCTGGACGTGGAGGTCGACCGGATCGCCGCGCTGCTGCAACGCCACGGTGTCGGCCCCGGGGAGATCGTCGGGGTGCAGCTGCCCAACTGCGTCGAGCTGGTCGCGACCTTCCTCGCCGTGCTGCGCCTGGGGGGCGTGGTGTGCCCGCTTCCCGTGCAGTACCGGGAGTACGAGCTGCGCGCGCTGCTGCCGCTGGCCGGGGCGCGCACGTTCGTCACCGCGACCCGCATCGGCGCCCGCGCGCACGCCGAGATCGCCCGGCAGGTGTGCGGCGAGGTCGTCACGGTGATCGCCTTCGGCCCGAACGTCCCGGCCCGCGTGGTCTCCGTGGCCGCGGCGCCCAACACCGCGCCCGTCCGCTCCTACACGCCTGATCCGAACCACTGCGCCACGATCTGCTGGACCTCGGGCACCGAGAGCACGCCGAAGGCCGTGCCGCGCGCCCACTACGACTGGCTGGCCATCGCCCGGCCGTGCGCCGACGCGCCCACGCTCACCGCCGATGACGTGATCCTCAACCCGTTTCCGCTGGTCAACATGGCCGGGATCGCCGGGACGCTGTTGCCGTGGCTGCTCACCGGGTGCCGGTTCGTGCTGCACCACCCCTTCAGGCTGCCGACGTTCCTGCGACAGGTCGCCGAGGAGCACGCCACCTACACGGTCGCTCCGCCGGCCGTGCTGACCCTGGTGCTGCGCAAGGAGGGGCTGGAGCTGGGGTCGCTGCGGGCGATCGGGTCGGGGTCGGCTCCGCTGGCGCCGTCGATGGTGCGCGGCTGGCAGGAGCGCCACGGGATCCCGATCATCAACTTTTTCGGCTCCAACGAGGGAACGGCGCTGCTGAGCGCGCCTGCCGACTTCCCGGACCCGGAGGTGCGGGCGCGGTTCTTCCCGCGCTACGACGCCCCAGGCTCGACCTGGTCCACGCGGGCGGCGGAGTGGGTGCGGACCAGGCTGGTCGATCCGGTCACCGAGCGGGAGGTCACCGAGCCCGGGCACGCCGGGGAGCTGCGCATCGCCGGGCCGACGGTCTTCCCCGGCTACCTGCTGGGCACCGGGGACGACCCGTTCGACGAGCTGGGCTACCTGCGGACCGGGGACCTGTTCGAGATCGCCGGGGACCGCGGCCAGTACCTGCGCTACGTCGACCGGGCGAAGGACCTGATCATCCGGGGCGGGATGAACATCGCGCCCGCCGAGGTCGAGGCGCTGCTGGTCTCCCACCCCGGCGTCGCCGATGTCGCGGTGGTCGGCTACCCCGACGACGTGCTCGGGGAGAGGGCGTGCGCGTTCGTGGTCGCCGCCGGACAGGCGCCCACCGCGGCGGAGCTGACCGAGCACCTGCGCGCGCGGGGGATCGCCTCGTACAAGCTGCCGGAGCGCTTCGAGTTCGTGGACGCCCTCCCCCGCAACCCCATCGGCAAGCTGCTGAAACGGGAGCTGCGCGAACGGCTCTAGGCGGCGGCGAACCGCTCCGAGGCGCCGGCGGACAACCGGACTAACTGTCGGCCAGCAGGGCGTCGAGCTTCTCGTAGCCCTCGACCACGCCGACCTCCATGCCACTGGCGATCATGGCGTCACGGGCCTCCATGGTCTCCACGACCGACAGCACGACCACGCGGCTGCGGCCGTCGGGAAGGTCTTCGAAGGTGGCCGTCTCCAGGCTCACGCCATCGGGGAAGCCCTCGTAGGTGAAGGTCTGCACCAGGCGCTCGCCCGGCCGGGCCTCGTGGAAGGACCCGTAGAACGAGGCGATGATCTCGCCGTCGCGGGACGAGGAGTAGCGGTAGCTGCCGCCGGTGCGCAGGTCCCAGGAGTGGATCTCGGTGGTGGTGCTGTTCGGGCCGAGCCACTTCGCGGCCAGCTCCGGCTCGGCCCAGGCGCGGTAGACCTTGGCGGCGGGCGCGTCGAACTCGCGGACGATGCGGATCGTCGGCAGGGCGGGGTCGGCCTCGATGGTGGTCTCGTGGGTGGTCCTGGTGCTCATGACGCTGCTCCTCGCTGCTGGTTCTCTTCGTTGTCGCTGTCGTCGTCCATCGCCGCCAGTACCGCGTCGAGGCGGCGGAACCGCTCCTCGGCCTGGCGGCGGTAGCGCTCGATCCACTTGGTCATCAGGTCGAACACCTCCGCGTTGAGGTGGCACGGCCGTCGCTGGGCCTCGCGGCTGCGGCTGACCAGCCCGGCGTCCTCCAGCACCTTGAGGTGCTTGGAGACGGCCTGCGTCGAGACGTCGTAGGGCTCGGCCAGCTCGCCGACGGTCGCGTCACCCGCGGAGAGCCGGGCGACGATGTCGCGCCGGGTCGGGTCCGCCAGGGCCGCGAAGACCCGGTTGAGCCGATCGTCGGTCACCGGTCACCTCCCGCATCTTTGACAACCACTTGGTTGAATAGACCGTACGGACAGCCGCCCGCGTTGTCAACCAAATGGTTGCGGATGCGTCTTGGCCTGCGCAAACAACTGCCCCCGCCCGGAATGGGCGGGGGCAGTTGGCGGGATGCGGGTCAGGACGAGGGCGCGCGGTGCTTGGGCATCGGCTCGGTGACCGGATCGATCTCCTCCGGACGACGGCGGGTCATCCCGTCCACCACCGCGTAGAGCACCGGCACCACCACCAGGGTCAGCAGCGTCGAGCTCACCAGGCCACCGATCACCACCACCGCCAGCGGCTGCGAGATGAACCCCCCGCCGCCGGTCAGCCCCAGCGCCATCGGCGTCAGCGCGCCGATCGTGGCCAGCGCCGTCATCAGGATCGGGCGCAGCCGGTGCCGCCCGCCCTCCACGATCGCCTCGGTCGTGCCCATCCCGGACGACCGGTAGTGGTTGATCAGGTCGATCAGAACGATCGCGTTGGTCACCACGATCCCCACCAGCATCAACAGCCCGATCAGCGCCGGAACGCCCAGCGGGGTGCCGGTGACCAGCAGCAGCCCCAGCGCGCCGGTCGCGGCGAAGGGCACCGACACCAGCAGGATCAGCGGCTGCACCAGGCTGTGGAAGGTCCCCACCATCACCAGGAACACCAGCACCACCGCGGCCGCCAGCGCCACACCGAGATCGGCGAAGGCGTCCTGCTGCTGCGAGGTCGCGCCACCGATCTTGTAGGTCGCGCCCGCTGGCAGCTTCAGCGCGTCCAGCCGCTTGCTCAGCTCCGCACTGGTCGCGCCGAGGTCCGACCCGGTCGCGGTCGCGGTGACCGTGGCGCTGCGCGCCCCGTCGATCCGGGTCAGCTGCGTCGGGCCGGTCGTGCTGCGTACCTCGGCCAGGCTGTCCAGCCGCACCGGGCCGGCGAGCGTGGGGACCTGCAACGCCTCCAGGGCGTCCACACTCGACGGAGTGGCGGTGCCGCGCAGGACGACCTCCTGCTCAGTGCCGTTGATGACGATCTTGCTCAGCGTGGTCCCGCGCAGCGCCTCGCCGACGACCTGGCCGACCGCGGCCTCGGTGAGCCCGGCCCGCGCCGCGGCCTGCCGGTCGATCTTGACGTCCACCAGCGGTGCGTCGGCGGTGAGGTTGCTCGCCACGTCCGTGGTGCCCGGGGTGCCCGCGACGGTCTTGCGGACCTGGTCGGCCGCCGAGGCCAGCGCCGCGTCGTCCGGGGCCTGGACGACGACCTCCAGCTTCGAGCCGTCGAACCCACCGCCCGCCGCCTGCACCGACACCTTGCCGACCTCGGCCAGCGCCGCGATCCGGTCCCGCAGGTTCTTCTCGATCGCAGCCTGGTCGGCCTCGACGTCGGTGGTCACCGAGAAGGTCGCCGTGGTCGCGCCCCCGCCGGGACCGCCGAGGCCGGGGAAGCCCCCGCCGCCACCGATGGTGGCCTGGTAGGACTGCACGCCCTTGACCTGCCCCAGCACGCCCTCGACCTTCTTCGCCGCGGCGTCGGTGGTCGCCAGGCTCGTGCCCACCGGCAGCTCCTGGCGGATGGTCAGCGTGTTCTGGCCGTCACCGCCGATGAAGTTCGTCTTCAGCTGCGGCACCAGCGCCAGCGTGCCGACGAAGATGCCGACCGCGATCAGCAACGTCGTGGCGCGGTGGGCGATCGACCACCGCAGCACCGGCACGTAGCTGCGCTGCAACAGGCCCTTGCGCTCCTTCTCCTCGGCCTCGGCGCGCAGCGCGGCGGTGTCCGCTCCCGCGTCGGCGGGCTTGAGGAACCAGTACGCCAGCACCGGCACGATCGTCAGCGACACCACCAGCGAGGCCAGCAGTGCCACGGTGACGGTCAGGGCGAACGGCGCGAACAGCTGTCCCACCAGACCGCCGACCACCGCGATCGGGGCGAACACCGCGACCGTGGTGAGCGTGGAGGAGGTGACCGCGCCCGCGACCTCGCGGACGGCCGTGATGATCGCGACGCCCTTGGCCTCGCCGTAGCCGAGGTGCCGTTTGACGTTCTCCAGCACCACGATCGAGTCGTCGACCACCCGGCCGACCGCGATGGTCAGCGCGCCGAGGGTCAGCATGTTCAGCGAGTACTCCCCCATCCACAGCGCGATCAACGCGATCAGCACCGACAGCGGGATGGACACGGCGGTGACCAGGGTGGAGCGCACCGAGAACAGGAACACCAGGATCACCAGCACCGCGAAGACCAGGCCGAGCAGCCCCTCGGTGGTCAGGCCCTCGATCGAGCGCTCGACGAACGGCGCCTGGTCGAAGACCACCGTCAGCGCCGCGCCCGCGCCGAGCGCGGTCCGCAGCTGCGGCAGCTTCTCGTTGACCGCGTGGGAGATCGCCACCGCGTTGCCCTCCGGGCTGGCGGTGACCCCGACCCCGAGGCTGGGGCGGCCGTTGGTCCTGGTCAGCGCGGTGGACTCGGCCAGACCTTGCTCCACGGTCGCGACGTCGCCGAGCTTCACCGGCGAGCCGGGCCGCGTGCTCTGCTGGCCACCGGCCGCGGCGGGGGTCAGCGGCAGGTTCTTCAGGTCCTCCAGCGAGGAGAACGCGCCGCCCACGGACACCGAGTAGGACTTGCCGTTCTCCGTCAGGGTGCCACCGGGCAGGGCGATCCCGTTGGCCTTCAAGGCGTTGCTCACCGACAGCGAGGACAGGCCCGCCCGCAGCATCTTCGCCGTGTCCGGGGTGATGGTGACCTGCTGGTCACGGGCCCCGGTCAGCGCCGCCTCGCGGACGCCGTCGATGCCCTGCAGCTCCGGCAGCACGGTCTGCTTGAGCGCCTTGGCCAGCTGCTGCTCGTCCCCGCCGCCACTGGCAGCCAGCTGCACCACGGGAAGGTCGCTGGTGCTGCCCGCGACCACCCTCGGCGTGACGTTCTCCGGCAGCTGCGCGGCGATCCGGTTGACCGCGCGCTCGACCTCGCTGGTGATCGAGGACACCGAGGTGCCGTAGTCGAAGTTCACCTGCACCGTCGCCGACCCGGACCGGGAGAACGCGGTCGTCTCGGTCACCCCGGCCACGGTGCGCACGGCGCGTTCGATCGGGATCGTCACCTGGGACTCCACGATCGAGGGCGCCGAACCCGGGTAGGGCGCGACCACCGAGATCGTCGGCAGGGCCAGGTCCGGCAGCATCTGCTGCTTGAGCGCGGGCACCGCCCACGCGCCGAAGCCGGTGATCGCGATCGCGACCAGCGCGATGAGCCCGCGGTTGGCGAGGCTGAGCCGGGCCAGTATCGACATCTCGGGTGCGTCTCCTCGGTGCAGGGGTGGTGCCTACCAGCCCAGCACCTCCGCCCGAAGGACAGCTCCAACGAACCTGGAATTCCGCTGAAAGCCGGCTGCGACCTTGGTCACCCGCGCCAACCGGGCAGGTACACTGCGCGGCGAGGGGAGTACTTCCCAAGCGTCGTCCCGGTCATTACGAGCCCCCCGATGGGTCTCCCGGGCGGCCGCCCGCACCGGGTGAAGGAGACCTCAGACGCTGACCACGTTTGAGGAGCACCCTCTCGTGTACCCCCTTGCCTCCGAGGCGAGCAGCATCGGCTCGCCCGTGCTCTGGCTCGTCACGATCGTCGTACTGCTGGCGCTGCTGGCACTGGACTTCGTCATCACCCGCCGCCCGCACGAGGTGGGCATGCGCGAAGCGGTCGGCTGGTCGGTGTTCTACCTGGTGCTCCCCGTGCTGTTCGGCCTCTACGTGTGGCTGGCGCACGGCACGCAACCGTCGGTGGAGTTCGCCACCGGCTGGGTGCTGGAGAAGTCCCTGTCGGTGGACAACCTGTTCGTCTTCATGCTGTTGCTCAGCGCGTTCGCGGTACCCGAGGAGCTGAGACAGCGGGTCCTGCTCTACGGCATCGTCGGGGCGCTCGTGCTGCGCGCGGTGTTCATCGCGCTCGGCGCGGCGATCCTGCAGGCGGGCGCGTGGGCGTTCCTGGTGTTCGGACTCGTGCTGCTGGCCACGGCGGTGAAGATCTTCCGCGATGCCCTGCGGGGTGACCAGCACCAGCCGGACATCAACCAGATGCGCTCGGTGCGGCTGCTGCGGCGGCTGATGCCGGTGACAGAGGACTTCCGCGGGCCGCGCATGACCGTCCTGTCCGGGGGGCGCCGCGCGCTCACCCCGTTCGCCCTGGTCGTGGTGGCGGTGCTGGTGACCGACGTGGTGTTCGCGGTGGACTCGGTGCCCGCCGCCTACGGCGTCACCTCCGACCCGTACCTGGTGTTCGCCACCAACGCCTTCGCGCTGCTGGGGCTGCGGGCGCTGTACTTCGTGCTCCAGCACGCGCTGAGCAGGCTGCGCCACCTCAACCACGGGCTCGCCCTGATCCTGGCCTTCATCGGCGTGAAGCTCGGCATGACGTGGGCGCACCGCACGTGGCCCTCGGTGCCGGAGATCCCCACGGTGCTCTCGCTCGGCGTCGTCGTGGTGACCTTGGTGGTGGTGACGCTGACCAGCATGCGCGCCAACCGGCGGGAGCGGGCTTTGAGGTGATATTCAGGCTCCGGTCAGCCTGCTTGCAGCTGGCTACGCCAAGCTGCGGACACACGCGCGAGGAGAGGACCGGGTGAGCGCACAGGAGAAGACGCGGCTGCTGGTGGTCGACGACGAGCCGACGATCACCGCGCTGCTGAGCACCAGCCTGCGCTTCGTCGGCTTCGACGTCCGCACCGCCGGGTCCGGCACCGAGGCGCTCGCCGTCGCCATGGACTTCCAGCCCGAGCTGCTCGTGCTGGACGTGATGCTGCCGGATCTGGACGGCTTCGAGGTGACCAGGATGCTGCGGGCCCGCGGTGTGCAGGCGCCGGTGATCTTCCTGACCGCGCGCGACACCACCGACGACAAGATCACCGGGTTGACCATCGGCGGCGACGACTACGTCACCAAACCGTTCAGCCTGGACGAGGTCGTCGCCCGCATCCGCGTGGTGCTGCGCAGGGTCGGCGGTGACGCCACGGCCTCGGACGGCCGGGACCGCGCCGTGCTGCGCTTCGCCGACCTGGAGCTGGACGAGGAGACCTGCGACGTGCGGCGCGGCGGCCACTTCGTCAAGCTCTCGCCGACGGAGTACAAGCTGCTGCACTACCTGCTGCGCAACGCGGGCAAGGTGGTCAGCAAGGCGCAGATCCTCGACCACGTGTGGCGCTACGACTTCACCGGTGACGCCCGCATCGTGGAGTCCTACATCAGCCTGCTGCGCCGCAAGGTCGACATCATCGAGCCGTCGCTGATCCACACGCTGCGCGGCTTCGGCTACAGCCTCCGGCTGCCCCAGGCATGAGGCTGTTCCCCAGGACGAGGACCAGGCTGCGGCGGCTGTCCCTGCGGGCGCGGCTGCTGATCGGCGTGCTCGTGGTGTCGGCGTTCGGGCTGCTCATCGCCGCGGCCGCGGCGGCGAGCCTGCTCGGCACCTACCTCACCGCGCGCGTCGACGAGCAGCTGTCGGTGGTGCACGACGCGTTGTCGCACCTGGAGCGCAACAACGACCCGTTCAACCCGCCGGAGGGCTCGGCGCGGGTCCAGGGCATCCCGCACGAGTACGTGATCGAGTACCGCAGGACCGACGGCTCGCTGTCCCGGCGCTTCGCCAGCGACGAGCGGCCGCGCACGCTGCCGGACCTGCCGTCGCTGGACCTGGAGTCCGCCCGCGCCCGAGGTGACCAGCCGTTCGAGGTCAAGGCGCTCGGCGGCCAGCGGCACCAGGGCTACCGGGTCCAGGTCCGGGTGATGGACGGCGACCGGGGCGTCGCGGTGGTCGCCTTCGACACCACCAGCCGCGCGGAGACCGAGGGCAGCCTCGCGCTGATCGAGCTCGGCGTGGCCGTGGTGGTGCTGGTCGTGCTGACGCTGCTGGGGATGGCGGCGGTGCGCGTCGGGCTGAGGCCGCTGGAGGACGTCGAGCGCACCGCGGAGTCGATCATCGCGGGCGGTGACCTGTCCCGCAGGGTCCCGGTGCGCAGCGCGCCCGGCACGGAGATCGGCCGGCTGGCGATGACGCTGAACACGATGCTCACCCAGATCGACGGGGCCTTCCAGCAGCGCGCGGAGTCCGAGTCCCGCCTGCGCCGCTTCGTCGCCGACGCCTCCCACGAGCTGCGCACCCCGCTGGCCGGGATCCGCGGGCTCGCCGAGCTGCACCGGCAGGGCGCGGTCAGCCCCGACGAGGTCACCCGGCTGCTGAGCCGGGTGGAGGCGGAGTCGACCCGGATGAGCGTGCTCGTGGAGGACCTGCTGCTGCTGGCGCGGCTGGACGAGGAACGCCCGGCGAGCCGGGAGCCGGTGGACCTGATCCCGGTGGCGGCCGAGGCGATCGAGTCGGTGCGCGCACTGGACCCCGGCCGCCCGGTCTCGCTGGTGATCCTGCCCGAGGAGTCGCCGTCGGAGGACGTGCCGCCGCCGCTGGTGCTCGGCGACGAGCAGCGGCTGCACCAGGTGGCGGCGAACCTGCTGGGCAACGCCTTCGCCCACACCCCGCGCGGCACCCCGGTGACGGTGCGGGCCGGTGTGGCTCCGGACGGCGAGCACGGCGTCCTGGAAGTGATCGACCACGGCCCCGGGCTCACGGCCGACCAGGTCGAGCACGCCTTCGAGCGCTTCTACCGGGGCGATCCCTCCCGCACCCGCACCACGGGCGGCTCCGGTCTCGGCCTGTCGATCGTGGCGGCCATCGTCACCGCCCACTCCGGCACCGTGCACCACAGCCCGACTCCGGGCGGTGGAGCCACATTCACCGTCCGCCTCCCCCTCCTCCCCAGTTGACTCCCTGAAGACGCTGCGCCGCGCCGGTGGCAGGAGGTGATCAAGAGGGGGAAGGTGGAGGGCATGACGGAACACAAGAGCGGCACAAGGGTTCCCCAGGCGCCAGTGTGGTCCGAGCTGGTGCTGATGGGCGCGGGCGCTCTCACCGCCTGGTGGGCCCTCGGGGACCTGTCCGCGAAGGTGCCACCAGGGACGCGGTTGGACTACTTCGTCGAGCCGCCTTTTCGCAGTCCCACCACCGATCTCGTCCTCGGTGTCATCGGGCTCGCCGTCGCCGTGGTGATCGTCGCGCGGGCGAAGGGGATGTGGCGGCTGCCCTACGTCGGCGCCTTCGTGCTCGGTGGGGTGCTCGGGTTCTTCTGCAGGGTGCTCACCGCGGGCGTGATCGGCGCGAACATCGGCGCCGGGCTGGTGTTCATGATCGGGCTGCCGCTGGTCGCCGTCGTCGCCGCCGGGCTGTTCTGGCTCAGCAGAAAGCTGGCCCGCACCCCCTGAGGAGCGCGGGCCAGCCGATCAGACCTGCTCAGCTGCGGCGGTCGCCACGTGGCAGGCGACCTCGACGTCCTCCCCGCCGGAGAGGATCGGCACGTCCTGGGTCCGGCAGCGCCGCTCCATCTCCTCCGGCAGCCCCGCCGCCACCAGCGGGCAGCGGGGGTGGAACCGGCAGCCGCCCGGTACCCGGGTCGGGTCCGGGGGCTCGCCGGAGAGCACGATCGGTTCCCGCTCCTCCGACAGCACCGACAGCAGTGCCTGGGTGTAGGGGTGCTTCGGCGCGGTCAGGACCTGCTCGACCGGGCCGACCTCCACCAGCCTGCCCAGGTACATCACCGCGACCCGGTCGGCGATGTTCCACGCCAGGCCCAGGTCGTGGGTGACCACCAGTGCCGCCAGGTCCAGCTCCTCGCGCAGCTTCAGCAACAGCGCCAGGATCTCCCCGCGCACCGAGGCGTCCAGCGAGGCCACCGGCTCGTCCGCGATGAGCAGCTTCGGCTGCAGCGCCAGCGCGCCCGCGATCACCACCCGCTGCCGCTGACCGCCGGAGAGCTCGTGCGGGAACGCCAGGAAGTAGCGCTCCGGCGGACGCAGTCCCGCGCGTGAGAGCGCGTCGGCGACCAGCTCGCGTTCGTCGCCGGGCACCTTGTGGATGCGCAGGCCCTCCGCCACCGCCTCGTAGACGCTGTGCCGGGGGTTGAGCGCCCCCGTCGGGTCCTGCAGCACCAGCTGCGCCTGCCTGCGGTAGGCCTTCAGGCCCTTCGCCGTGGTCGGCAGCGCTTCACCCTCGAAGCGGATCGACCCCTTCGACGGCCGGACCAGGCCCAGCAGGGAGCGGGCCAGCGAGGTCTTGCCGCAGCCGGACTCGCCGACCAGCGCGACGATCTCGCCCTTCTTGACCGTCAGGTCCACGCCGTCCACGGCGCGGGCGGTGTCGCCGCCGCGCGCCTTGAAGTGGACGGACAGGCGCTCGGCCTTGATCAGCTCGCTCATCGGGCCTCTCCCACCGTCTCCGCCACCCGCACGCACGCCGCCTTGTGCTCCGGACCCGCTTGGCGCAGCAGCACGTCGGTGCTCTCGCACTCCGGGGTGGACACCGGGCAGCGCGGGTGGAACGGGCAGCCCGCGGGCAGGTCGGTCGGGTCCGGCGGGTCGCCGGGCAAGCCCTGCGGGGCCATCCGGGAAGCCGGGTCGCCGACCGTGGGGAACGCCGCCGACAGCGCCTTGCTGTAGGGGTGGGCCGGGTCGTGCATCACCTCGGCGCTCGGCCCGAGCTCCACCATCCGGCCCGCGTACATCACCGCGAGCCGCTGGCAGGTCTGGGCCAGCACCGACAGGTCGTGGCTGATCATCATCAGCCCGATGCCGGACTCGCGGACCAGCTCCGCGAGCAGCTTCAGCACCTGGGCCTGGACCATCACGTCCAGCGCGGTGGTGGGCTCGTCGGCGATCACCAGCCGCGGCCCGCACGCCAGCGCCATCGCGATCATCACGCGTTGCTTCTGGCCGCCGGAGAGCTCGTGCGGGTAGGCCTTGGCGTGCCGCCGGGGCAGGCCGACCCGCTCCAGCAGCTCGCCGACCGCGCGCGCCACGTCGGCGGGTGAGGCCGACTTCGCGCCCGCCCCGCCGTGCAGCGTGATCGGCTCGGCCAGCTGGTCGCCGATGCGCAGCACCGGGTTGAGCGCGTGCATCGCGCCCTGGAAGACCACCGAGGCGCCCGCCCAGCGGACCGCGCGCAGCCGGCCCCAGGACATCGTGCGCACGTCCTCGCCGTCCAGCAGCACCTCGCCGCCGATCACCGCGGTCTTGGGCAGCAGCCGCAGCACCGACATGGCCAGGGTGGACTTGCCGCAGCCGGACTCCCCCGCCATGCCGAGGGTCTGCCCGGCGTCCAGGGTGAGGTTGACCCCGCGCACCGCGGGCACCAGGCCGCGCCGCGAGCGGTAGTCGATGGTCAGGTCGCGCAGTTCGAGCAGCGACATCAGCGCTCCCCTCGCAGCCTCGGGTTGAGCACGGTCTCCAGGGCCCTTCCGCACAGGGTGAAGGCGAGCACCACGGCCACGATGCCCAGGCCGGGCGGCAGCAGGTACCACCACGCGCCGGTGGTCACCGCGCCGTTGCTCGCCGCCGACTTGAGCATCGACCCCCACGTGACCAGGGTCGGGTCACCGAGGCCGAGGAACGACAGCGTGGACTCGGCGATGATCGCGCTGGCCACCGCGAGCGTGGTGTTGGCGAAGACCAGTGGCAGCACCGAGGGCAGCACGTGTTTGGTGATCACGTGCGCGTGCCCGCCGCCGAGCGCCTTGGCCCGCTCGATGTAGGGGCGGGCCTCCACCGACAGCGTCTGCGCCCGGACCAGGCGCGCGGTGCTGGGCCAGGAGGTCAGGCCGATCGCCAGGACGATGGTGAACAGGCCGCGGTCGAGCACCGTGGACAGCGCGATGGCCAGCACCAGGGACGGCAGCACCAGGAAGAAGTCGGTGAAGCGCATCAGGATCGCCGAGACCCACCCGCCGAAGTGCGCGGACAGCACGCCGATCACGGTGCCGATGACCACCGACAACAGCGCCGCCGACAGGCCGACGGTCAGCGAGACGCGCGCGCCCCACCACGTCAGCAGCAGCACCGAGCGGCCGTTCTCGTCGGTGCCGAGCGGGTAGTCGCCGCTGGGCGCGCCCAGGGTGGGGCCGTTGACCTTGGTGACGTCGAGCTGGGTCTCGTCGGAGAGCACCGGGGCCAGGATCGCCAGTGCCGCGATCAGCCCGAGCGCGATCAGCCCGGCGAGGCCGCTGCGCTGGACGCGGAACTGCTGCCACGCCCGCGAGGCGGCTTCCTTGCGGCGCGCCCACGCGAGCGCGGCCGGGGTCTGCTTGGAGCTTGCGTTGGACTGGGTCATACGGCACGCACCCTGGGGTCGAACACCCGGTAGAGCAGGTCGGCGACGACGTTCATCGCCACCACGCTTCCGGCGAGCACGGTGAACACGCCTTGCAGCAGCGGCAGGTCGGGGTAGCTCAGCGCCTCATAGAGCAGCAGGCCGAGGCCCGGCCAGGAGAAGACCGTCTCCACCGTGATCGCGCCCTGCACGACGAGGCCGAGGTGCAGGAACACCAGGGTGATCGCGGGCAGCATCGCGTTGGGCACGGCGTGCTTGCGGCGCACCATGTCCTCGCGCATGCCCTTGGCGCGGGCGGTGTTCAGGTAGTCCGCGCCCATCTCCTCCAGCAGCGAGGAGCGCATCACCAGCTGGTACTGCGCGTAGACGACCGCGACGAAGGTGATGCACGGCAGCACCAGGTGGTGGGCGGTGTCCAGCAGCTGCGGCAGGAACTCCTTCGGCGTGCTCGGGTCGACCATGCCGCCGGAGGGGAACAGGTTGCCGGTCACCATCAGCAGCAGCAGACCGAGCCAGAACGTCGGGACCGACCACAGGGTCAGCGCGACGCTGGTGGTGGTGCGGTCGAAGCGGCTGCCGTGCTGCCAGGCGCCCCGGATGCCGATCCACATGCCGAGGATCACCGCGAGGATGGTTCCGGTGCCCACGAGCAGCAGGGTCGGACCGACGCGTTCGAGGATCATGTCGCCGACGGGACGGCTGTAGGCGTAGGACGTGCCGAGGTCGCCTTGGAGCAGCCCGCCGACGTAGGTGAGGAACTGCTTCCAGAGCGGGTCGTCGAGGCCGAAGCGGACGCGCAGCTCGGCGATCGCCTCCGGGGTGGTGGGCCGGCCTCGGGTCATGGTCAGGACGGGGTCACCCGGCAGCACGCGGAAGAGCAGGAAGCCCAGAGCCGCGACGAAGGCGACGCTGACGATCGCGCCGCCGAGCTTGCCGAGGACGAAGCGCAGGGTGCCAGACGAGGGCCGCCGGCCAGATGTGGCCGGCGGCTCCGTCTGCTCACCCGGGGTGAGCAGGTCAGACAACTCTTACTCCCGGTCGTCCGAGGACACCTTGCGGCGCTTGGAGATCACGACGAGTGCGATGCCGCCGACGACAACGACCGCGATCACGATGCCGATGATCAGGCCGCTGTTCGAGGAGGAGCCGCCGCCCTGGGCGTCGGCGGGAACGGCGCCGTAGTAGCCCCACACGCCGTTCTGCTCGCGGATCACGCCGTTGGACTCCGGCTGCTTGGTGAAGCTGGAGAACCTGTCCGAGCGGTACGCCTCCATGGCGTTCTCGTAGTAGAGCGTCAGCGCGGGCCGGACCTCGTTGTAACGGGCCTGCGCCTGCTTGACCAGCTCGGCGCGCTTGGCGCGGTCGAACTCGGCGAGCTGCTTGGCGTAGATCTCGTCGTAGGTCTTGTCGCACATGTTCGCGCCGGAGGTGCCGCCCTTGCCGTCGGCGCCGGGGCGGGCGGAGCACAGGTGCAGCGACAGGATGTAGTCCGGGTCGGGGTTGGTGCCCCAGCCGGAGAACGCCAGGTCGTAGTTGCCCCTGGTGGTCTGCTCGTTCATCTGGTTGCCGGAGATCGTGGTGAAGTCCACCGCGATCCCGATGTCGGACATCCAGCGCTTGATGTACTCACCGGAGACCAGGTCGTTGGGCCGGTCGTTGCGGGCGTAGAGCCGGAACTTCAGCTCCTTGCCGTCCGGGCCGACGCGCACGTTGTTCGCGCCCCTGGGGTAGCCGGCCTCGTCGAGCGCCTTGTTCGCCGCGGCCGGGTCGAACTTGTTGGCCTCGGCGGCGGTGGGCTCCCAGTGGAACTCGGCGAACACCGGGGGGATCAGGCCCTTGCCCTGCTCGCCGAAGCCCTGGAGCACGCGGTCGACCAGCACCTTGGTGTCGATGCCCTGGCTGACCGCCTTGCGGACGCGGACGTCCTTGAGCGCGGGGTGGCCGTCCCCGATGGCGGTGTTGTCGCGGCTGGTGGCGCCGGGGTTCATCAGCAGCTCGCTGAAGCGGCGGCCCTGGGCCTTGTTCAGCGTGATGTTCGCGTCGTTGCCCAGCGCCTGGTACTGGGTGGCGGTCAGCCGGTTGATCAGGTCGACCTCACCCTTGCGCAGGGCCTGCACCGCGGCGTCGCTGTTCTTGAAGTACAGGAACTGCAGCTCGTCGATCTTCGGGGCGCCGCGCCAGTAGTTCTTGTTCGCCTTGAGCCGGATGAACTGGTCCGGCTTGTGCTCGGTCAGCACGAACGGGCCGGAGCCCACGACCGGGAACTGGTCGTTGGCGAAGTTGGCGATGTCGGTGACCTTGGACCACACGTGCTCCGGGACGATCGGGACGTCCAGCGCGAGCATGGTCGCCTGCGGCTTCTTCGTCTTGATCACCAGCGTGCGCTCGTCCTGCGCGGTGACCTTCTCGAAGTTGCTCGTGAAGCTGCCGTTGGCGGTGGCGGCGGCGTCGTTGGTCATCATCAGGTTGAACGTGAAGGCCGCGTCCTTGGCGGTGATCGGCGCGCCGTCCGACCACTTCGCGTTGTTCCTGATGGTGTAGGTCCAGGTCAGCTTGTCCGGCGAGGACTCCCACTTCTCCGCGAGCCCCTCGGCCGGGGCGTTGTCCTTGGCGGCGTTGGTGTTGAGGAAGTCATACATCAACCGGCCGAGCTCGGTGGAGGACTGCAGCACCGCGAGGAACGGGTTGAGCGAGTCGATGTTCTGCAGCAGCCCGACCCGCAGCACCGCCCCGGGCTGTTGCTCCTGGGCCTGTGCGGGCACGGCCACGGGAGCCGCCAGTAAAGCGCCACACACCAAGGCGCTGAGAAAACCTGCCAACCGGCGACCTGCCGACATTGTTCACCTCACCCTTCTCGCTGGGTGCGAAGAAATAACCACTTGATCGACCATGAAGTCAACGAGTACCTAAAACGGCGGCCAAGACGTAACGTGGTCGCCGTGCGGATCTTGATCTCAGCGGACATGGAGGGCGTCACCGGGGTCACCTACGGCGGTGACGTGCTACCAGGCAGCCCCGGATGGCAGCGCTTCCGCCCGGTGTTCACCGGTGACGTCAACGCCTGCGTCGAGGGACTCTACGCGGGCGGTGCGACAGAGGTGGTCGTGAACGAGGCGCACAGCTCGCAGCGCAACCTGCTGATCGAGGAACTCGATGTCAGGGCGCGGATGCTCACCGGAAGGCACAAGCCGCTGTCGATGATGCAGGGCGTGGACTCCGGCGTGGACGGCGTGGTCTTCATCGGCTACCACGCGGCGGCCGGGCAGAACGGCGTGCTGGCCCACACCTACCTGGAGAACACGGTGACCGGGGTCTACCTCGACGGCGTGCTCGCCAGCGAGGGCAGGCTCAACGCGGCGCTGGCCGCCGAGCACGGCGTCCCGGTTCTGATGATCACCGGCGACGACCGCTGCTGCGTGGACGCCGAGTCCTACATCCCCGACGCCGAGCGCGTCGCGGTCAAGGAGTGCGTCAGCCGCTACGCCGCGATCTGCCTGCCCCCGGCGAAGTCCTGGGAGCTGATCCGGACCGGAGCCGAGAAGTCCATGGCCCGCGCCGGGCGTGTCGCGACCGCCCCCGCACCGCACCGCATCGAGGTGGAGTTCGACGCCGCGCACCTGGCGATGGCCGCCGCGGTGATCCCCACGGTGGAGCAGGTGGACGTGCTGCGGGTCGGCTTCGACGCTCCGGACATGACCGAAGCGATGAAGTGCTTCAAGATCGTCTGCGCCATCGCCTCCGGGGCCACGGAGCCGGGCTGGGGCTGAGCAGTCATCGTCCACGGCATCGCGTTCACTTCGGCGCGGACGGGTGCCACACCAGGACGTTCATGGCGATCTGGTCACGAGTGTCCGTGTGGATGATGACGACGCGAGCGAAGGCCCCCTCCGTTGTCTTCACGCAGAAAGCCTTGCCAGGCCGAAGCTCCGCCCCCGAGCTACTCCGCCTGTAACCAGCGGTTACGCAGTCATCGAAGGTCGCATCCGGCTTGACAGGTGCCATGTCGCGGATGGCTGTGAGAGAGCCAAGGTCGTAACCGAGGTCCGCCTCCTCGGACAAATAGACGCTGCCACGCTTCGAACCCCAGTCCAGGCTGTCGGAGTCCAAGTCCACGCTGTAGCCATCGGTGAGCAGCACCGGCCTGTTGCTCACCCGCTTCTCGGCTGGTGACTTGGTACTGGTGACCGGAACTGGCGGTGGAGTCGTCGATGAGGGCGGTTCTGAGGTAGTGCTGCTCGCACTGGGCTTTGCTGTGGTGGCCGGAACCGTGGTGGACGGGACGGCGGCGCTACCGCTCGCCTTTGTGCTCGTGTCCACCACGCCCCGAGTAACCACAACAGTCACCGTCACCGCGCCCGCCACGATGCCGACGACAGCCAGCACCACCCAGCGGTCAACGGGCTTGCCGAAGCTCGCCACCAGCTGGACCGTGCCGAGCAGCAGGGCGACGAGCCCGAGGACTACGGCCACATCTCCCGTTGAACTGGCGACCAGCGTCACCACGGCCGCAACGTCGGCGATGATGCCGACCAACCACAGCCGCTGCGACACCGGTTTCTGTTGCTCTGACTGCATGCTCACAACTCCCCCGCACCCCCATGATCGAGATGGCTGGCCACCCTACTGGGTGGGACCGCTCTGCGGACACCGGAGTCTGTTCGTGCCTGTGGGCCACGTGAACGGGCGTGCGCTAGGCGGCTCTTCGGCTGGGGCTAACGTCGGCGGCATGACGCACACCTTTGGCGACGTCCGGTGGCGGAAGCTTGGTGAGCCCGGGAACCCGCCCGTGGTGCTGTGCCACGGCACCCCGTTCTCCTCCTACGTCTGGCGCGCCGTGGCTCGCGTCCTGGCACGGCACTACGAGGTGTTCCTGTGGGACATGCCGGGCTACGGCAGCTCGGCGATGTTCGACGGGCAGGACGTCTCCCTCGCCGCGCAGGGCCGGGTCTTCGCCGATCTGCTCGACCACTGGGGCCTGACCGAGCCGCTGGTCGTCGCGCACGACTTCGGCGGAGCGGTGTCCCTGCGCGCGCACCTGCTGCACGGCGCCCGCTACCGTGCCCTCGCCCTGGTCGACCCGGTGGCGCTGGCGCCGTGGGGCTCACCGTTCTTCCGGCTCGTCGGCGCGAACTCGGCGGTCTTCGAGCAGCTCCCGCCCGCGCTGCACCGCGCCCTGGTCCGCGAGTACGTCAGCTCCGCCAGCAGCAAGGGCCTGCACCCCGACGTCCTCGACAAGCTGGTCGAACCGTGGCTGGGCGATCCCGGCCAGGGCGCGTTCTACCGGCAGATCGCCCAGTCCGACCAGCGCTTCACCGACGAGATCCAGGGCCGCTACGGCGAGATCGACATGCCGGTCCTGGTCTGCTGGGGCGAGGACGACACCTGGATCCCGATCGCCAAGGGCCACGAGCTGGTCTCTCTGATCCCCGGCGCCCGCTTCGAACCCATCGCCGGGGCGGGCCACCTGGTCCAGGAGGACGCGCCCGCCGAGCTCGCCGCCGCCCTCCTGGACTTCCTGCCCAGGAACGCCTAACCGAGCGCCCGGGCGATCAGGTACGCCTGCCGCGTCTTCTCCTCCGGGTCCGGCTCGCGCTCCGCCCGCGCGTACACCTCGAAGCCCGCCTCGTTCAGCAGACCGGCCACGAGGTCGGGGCTCCTGCGGTAGAAGTCCAGCGACAGCTTGTGGCCGAAGCCCTCGTCGTAGTGCTTCAACTCGTCACCGGACTGGAAACCCAGCACGAGATGACCGCCGGGCACCAGCGCGCGGCGGAAGTCGGCGAAGACCCCCGACAGCTGCTCCAGCGGGACGTGGATCGTGGAGTACCAGGCGCAGATCCCACCCAGGCTGCCCTCCGCCAGGTCCAGGGCCGTCATCGAGCCCTCCTCGAACCGGATACCCGGCCGCTTGCGCCGCGCCAGCTCGACCATCTCCGAGGACAGGTCGATGCCATAAATGTTGAGCCCCAAGGACTTCAGGTACTCCGTGACATGACCTGGCCCGGAGCCGACATCCACGGCGTCGGTGTTTCCGCTGGCGCGCACCAGTTCGGCGAACACGGCGAGCACCGCGCGGTCCACGGGCTTGTCGTCGATCCCGTTCTTGAAGTTCTCGGCGTAGTCGATGGCCATGGCGTTGTAGGAGTTGCGCGTGTCGCGCAGGAAGTCCGGCTCAGTCACGCGAGAACCCTAGTCATCGACGAAGCCCGAACGACAGGTCATTGCTATCGCCGAAGTGTTGCGCGGGTGGTGGAACGTCCGGAGCCACCGATAGCCCGAGGCGCGCACGAACCGGATCGCCAACAGCTTGAGCGCCAACGACAATCCGCGTCCGCGCTCCGCCGCGAGCACACCGGTCATCTCGGTGAAAGCCGTGTCCTTGTCCCGGTGCAGCGAGGTCATGGTCATCCCGATCCACTGCCCGTCGCGCAGCGCGAGAACGACGCCGTCCTTGGTGACACCCGGGGCCTCGATCCGCTGAGCCACGTACTCGTCGTAGGTGAAGAACTCCCCGCGCTCCGGGATGTCGGCCGAGCACGTCTTGTTCAGCTCATACAGCGCGCGGCGATCATCAGTCTCCGCCATCGTCGTGAAGTCGACGCCGGACGCCCGCGCCCGGTCCAGATAGGGCACGAACTCCGCCCCGTCGAGCCGTCGACATCCAGCTTGAGACGCACCCAGTCCACCGTGATCAGGCAGCGTAGCCTGTCGTGATGACGCCGAACCGACTGCGCAGAGCCGACATCTCCACCGCGCTCGTCGACACGGAGTGGCGCTTCGTCCTCGGTTCGCTGCGCGCCTCGGTCGCGGTGACGTCCTTGGCAGAGGCGGCGGAGGTCGCGGCGCGCTTGGCGCCCACCGGCGAGGGCCTCACCTTGGACCTGCGCCGCGATCGCGTGGCGCTGACCATCCAGTCCGACGGCTGGGTCACCGCGGCCGACGTGGCACAGGCCAAGCGCATCGCCGATCTCGTCGAGCTGGGCAGCACCGGCCGGTCGGAGCAGGTCGTGGAGCTCGCCATCGACGCCATGGACATCGCCCGCGTGCGGCCGTTCTGGCGCGCGGTCCTGGCCTACACCGACGAGTCGGGCGCCGGGCCGGAAGACGGCGTGGTCGATCCGCTCGGCCAGGGGCCTTCGGTGTGGTTCCAACGCATGACCGAGCCCCGC
The DNA here is from genome assembly GCF_042429765.1 of Allokutzneria oryzae. NCBI lineage: Bacteria > Bacillati > Actinomycetota > Actinomycetes > Pseudonocardiales > Pseudonocardiaceae > Allokutzneria > Allokutzneria oryzae. The sequence goes on from NZ_JBHLZU010000019.1 coordinate 90,281, forward strand.
CCGCAGCGCAACCGCATCCACTTCGACGTCGCCGTGCCGCACGACGAGGCCCAGAAGCGGATCGCGGCGGCCCTCGAAGCGGGCGGAACGCTGATCGACGACGAAGCGGCGCCCGCGTTCTGGGTGCTCTCCGACCCGGAGGGCAACGAAGCCTGCATCACCACGTGGCAGGGCCGGGACTGACCGACCCCGGAGACACACCGACCACGCGCTTGAACGCACGGCTGAACGCCGCCTCCGACTGATAACCCAGGCGCCCGGCCAGCTCGGCGACGGACGCTCCCTCGGTGCGCAGGACGTCCAGCGCCACGAGCATCCGCCACCGCGTCACGTACTGCATCGCCGGTTCCCCGACCAGCTCGGTGAACCGGGCGGCGAACGCCGAACGCGACATCGCCAGCTCCGCCGCGAGAGAGGCCACCGTCCACTCACGCTCCGGATGACGGTGCACCAGCGTGAGCGCGCGGCCGATCTGCTTGTCCCGCAACGCCCCCAACCAGCCGGTGCGCGCGGACGGGTCGTGCTCCAGCCAGGACCGGATGCCCTGGATCACCAGGATGTCCGAGAGCCTGGTGATCACCGCCTCGCCGCCGGGGCGCAGCGCGCCCGCCTCCGCGGCGATCAGCCGGAGCGTGCTCTGCGTCCACTCCGCCTGCGGTGAGCCCGCCGGTTCGACGTGGATGATCTTCGGGAGCAGGTCAACCAGGTAACGGGCGGTCGGGTGGTCGAAGCGGACCGCCCCGCACACCAGCGTCGTCTCCGCGCCGCCCCCGCCGTGCCGGAGGACCGCGTAGCGGTCGCTGACGTAGTCGTGCGGCAGTTCCTCGATCGCGGGCACCGGCGCGTCGGGCGCGTCGCGCAGGCTGTGGCCTTCGCCGTGCGGGACGAGCGCGAGGTCCCCGGGCAGCAGCGTGCGCGGTTCGGCTCCGTCAACCTCCAGCACGCACCGGCCCGCCGTCACGACGTGGAACCACAGGCAGTCCGCCATCGCGGGCAAGGTCATCCCCCATGGCGCGCTCAGCTCCGAGCGGCAGTAGAACGTGCCCGTCATCCGCAGGAAATGCAGCGCCTCGGCGAGCGGGTCGGGTGCGACATCGGCCTTCACCACTCCAGTGTGCACAGTCCAGTCAAGCTGGACGATCGAGCATGAGATAGCGACAGAAAGTCATAGATAGTCCACGAGCAAGCCAGCAGAGTGGATGGCATGCAGAACGAACTGATCACCGTGATGGGCGCGACCGGCAACACCGGCCACGAGATCACCCAGCGGCTGCTCGCCGCCGGGCACCGCGTCCGCGCTCTGGGCCGGTCCCAGGACAAGCTCGCCGAGCTGACGGCGGCGGGCGCCGAGACGGCCGCCGGGGACGCCGCCGACCCGACCTTCCTCGCCGAGGCGTTTCGTGGCTCCTCGGCCGTCTACACGCTGCTCCCGATCGACGTGACCTGGGCGGACTTCCACGCCGAGGTCGGCGCCATCGGCTCGGCGATCGTCGAGGCGGTCCGCGTCGCGGGGGTCCGGCACGTCGTCGCGCTCAGCTCGCTCGGTGCCGAACTGCCAACCGGAACGGGCTTCCTGACCAGTCTGCACGCCCAGGAGCAGCGGTGGAGCACCCTGCCGGAGGTCAACGTCCTGCTGCTGCGGCCGGGCCTGTTCTTCGAGAGCTTCCGCGCCGCGCTCGGCCTGATCGAGGCCGAGGGGATCAACGGCGACTCGGTCGCCCCTGACGTCCGCATCCCGATGATCGCCACCCGCGACATCGCCGAGGTGGCCGCCACCGCCCTCGCCACACGCGACTGGCACGGCATCGTCGTGCGGGAGCTGCTCGGTCAGCGCGACCTCAGCTACCGCGAGGCGACGACCATCCTCGGTGAGGCGATGGGCCGCCCGGCACTGCCGTACGTGCAGTTCGGTTACGACGCGATGACGCACGCGCTGGTCGAGTCGGGCTTCTCGCAGGATGTCGCCAGCCAGCACGTGGCGATGACACACGCGTTCAACGAGAACAGGGTCGTCCCACTGCGGGGCAGGACACCTGACAACACCACTCCGACGAGGTTCGAGGACTTCGCCTCGGAGCTGTTCGAGGCTCACCGGAGGCCATCATGATCACCACCGTGCAGACCCTGGTCATCGTCGTCGGCGGCCTGCTCGGGGGTGTGTACTTCGCGTTCTCCACCAGCGTCATGCCCGGACTGCGGCGGCTGCCCGCGGCGCAGGGGATCGCGGCCATGCGCGCGGCCAACGCCGCGATCCTCAACCCGGCGTTCATGCTGGTGTTCTTCGGAGCGCCCCTGGGCGGCATCGCGCTGGCCATCCTCGCGCCGTCGCCCCTGGTGATCACCGCGGCGGTGCTGCACGTGGTGCCGAGCCTGCTCCTGACGATGCTGGTCAACGTGCCGATGAACAACGCGCTCGACGCCGCCGACGCCGATGACGAGCAGGTCTGGAACCACTACCTGACGAAATGGACGCTGTGGAACACCGTCCGCGCCGTCGCCTGCGCCGCGGCCACCTTGCTCCTGGTGATCTGAGCCCAGCCACGCGTCGAGCGCTACCGTGGGTTCATGATCGATGGTCTCCGCACATGAAGATCCACGAGATCCGGATCTCCGGCTGCACCGACACCGAGGCGATCGCCCGCCTGCTGTGCCCGGTCGAGGAGCACGACGGCCCGTGCGAGGTGCCGTGGAGCCTGGCAGCCCACGACGGTGACGTGGTGCTCGGCATCTACGCCGACCAGCGCAAAGCCGAGGAGATCGCTAACCGGGTGCGCGAATTCGCCGGCGACGCCCGGCCGGTCGTGCTCAGCGATGCTGACCCCTCCTTCTACGAGGAGCTGGTGGAGCAGCACCGGATCGAGTCGAGGAGTGCTTCGAGGTAATCCTCAAGGCGGCACGCGAGAACGGCGGGTGTCAGGTCGGTTCGGCCCACCTCCCGCCAGGGCACGGCGACCTTCTCCGCGTCCGGCGCGAAGGCCAGCGCGTCCAGCAGACGCCAGTACAGGTGATCGGACGGATCTTCGCTGAGCGCTCCTCCGGCCGCGAGGTACTGCTCGGCGACCCGCATCCCGGCAGGCACGCCATGCAGCAGGGCGATCGCGGTGGAGCAGTGGGCCACGTCCAGGTCCGCCGGCCCCCAGGACGTCTCCACCCAATCCACGACCCCGGTGATGGCCAGGTCTGCGCCGTGCCCGGTGAAGAGCACGTTGCCGGGATGGAAGTCGCGGTGCAGGAAACACGGCCGGTACGCCGGAGGGTCTCGTCGGATGACCTCCACAGCCCGGCGCCACAGGACCGGCCGCGTCGTGTCCTCGGGAATCCGCACCCGATCCGGATCCGTCCACGCCTGGTAGGTGCGCGGCCGTGCCGACTCCGCGACGTGCAGCCGGTGAACGGCGACGAGCTGACGGGCGAGGAGCGTGATCTTGCGGTCGACGTCGTTCTCGTCGAGCCGAATGCTTCCTGGCAGCAGGGACATCAGCAGCGAGGGGTGATCGCAGTGCTCGGCCGAGGCGTCGACACCGTGCAGCCGCGCGGCCGGCACGTCCGTGTCCGCGAGGAGCCGGAGGACATCGGCTTCGCGCGTGAGCAGACCGAGCGCGTGCCGCACGTAGAAGGGCTTCACGAAAGACCGGAGCACCAACGAATACGGACTCCCCCGTCCCTCTATGTCCAGCCGCCACATCCGTGAGGTCCAGCCGCCGCGCAACGCCTCGGTCGACCGGATGCGGTCTCCGGGAGGAAGGTTCCGCTCGACCCATCGGTGCGTGTTCACGGGCGGGAAGCCTAGGGTCTGTCAGGTAGGCCCTGGTTCCGCTGGTGGCGTAACCGATCCCTGGCACGCGACCGTGGTCCTACAGTGGCCGCATGGACTCACCGATCACGGGCATGGCCGCTGGCGTGCCGTTCACCGCCCTGCCACCGGTCGGCGACAGCCCCGCGCCGCTGATCGTCACCTGGCACATGCTGGACGCGCCGAGGTCGGACGCCGCGTTCGCCGCCGCGTTGCCGATGAACGGCCTTCGCGCGTGGCGGGTGCACCTCGGGATGCCGATGTGCGGGGCGCGCATGGTCAACGGCAGCATGGACGCGGGCATGGAGCTGGTGCGCAAGGACGTCCTGATGGCCTTCCTGTACCCGTTCGTCCGGCAGGCGTTCGAGGAGTTCCCGGCCGCGCTGGCGTCGATCCGTGAGCAGCTGCCGGTCGACGACGGTCCGATCGGCGTGCTCGGCGGATCGCTGGGCGGGGCCGTCGCGCTGCGAGTCCTTGCCGAGACCGACACGCCGATCTTCGCAGGCGCCGTCGTCAACGCCGCCATCCGGATGCGGTCTGTCGTCGATCTGTTCCCGGGCGACTACCCGTACGACCCCGGGTCCGAGAAAGCCGTCGACAGCCTGGACTTCATCCCCAAGGCCGATGCGATCGCCGCCCACGCGCCCCTGCTGGTCGTCAGCGGAGAACTGGATCACCCGGGCATGCGCTCCGACGCGCTCCGCCTCGTCGACGCCTTGGGGGAACGGTCCGAACTGCTGTCGATCCCCGACTTGGCGCATCCACTCGCCGACGAGCCCGGCATCGAGCCAGCACCACAGCTGCCGCAGGCCCGCGAGGTGGACGCCGGGCTCACCGCGTGGTTCCGACGTCACCTCGGGTCCTAACGCCCGCCCCGCACGTCGCCCCCGTGCCCCGTGCTGGCGCGCCGCCCCCGCACCCCTTCACCTACACGCACGGCCCGACTGGCGCGGCCAAGGTTTTCGCGTTTTGTAGGCATATTGCGCAAAAGAGCGCTCCCAAATCGCATTAAGCCTACAAAACGCGAAAATGAGGGGGCGTGGGTGAGGGTGCTGGGGGTGGTGGTACCGCTGTCTAGGCAGCGAATCGCACGTTGCTGTTGTCGTTGTCGGACAAGAACAACGCCAGCTCCTCGCCTTGTTCAGCGACGGCGGCGCGCTCGGCCCGCGAAAAGCGGCGCAGCGGAGCCACGACGACCGTGTCGGCCTCGACAGTCCAGGTGGCAGACACCCGGCCATCGACCAGGACAACGCGCGCGCCCGCGATCGACAGGTTGCGGTGCGCGTCGTCGATGATCCGTCCGCGATCGTGGTAGCCGAGGATCGCGTTGTCGAACGCCGGGAGAAACCGGATGGGCGCGGGCGTGTCGGGATCGGGGCGCGGCGCGTCCGGGAGGTCCAGCAGTTCCCGGCCGCGCTCGTCGCGGAAACTCACCAGCTCCTCTCGGATCGCGGCCACCGCTGCGGGGAGTCCGGCGAGGCCGCTCCACGCGCGCAGGTCAGCCGTCGCGGCAGGACCGAACGCGGCCAGATAGCGACGAACCAGCGCTTCGCCGACCGGATCGGTCCCGTTCTGGGCCGGTGGGTCGATCTCGCGCCCCAGCCAGGAGGAGAGCGGGACGTTGCGCACGCCTCCCTTCGTCCGCCACAGCCCGCGCGGCGGCGTCTGCACCATCGGGATCAGGGCGGCGACGAGCATCTCGCCCAGTGCTCGTTTTCCCGGCTCCGGCCACCGGTCTTCCGCTGCCCGCGCGAGTTCGCTCATTGAGCGCGGCTCGCCGTCCGCCATCACCGCACGCCCCACCGCGGCGAGTTCGTCGAGATCAACTCCGTCGAGTTCGCGCCGGTAGACCCCGAGCACCCGTTGCCGCAGCATCGCGTCGTGGCGAGCTCGCCAGGCAAGGACGTCCTCGGAGGTGAGGAGGTGGACGGTGCGGCGCATGAGGTGGGTTCGCACCACCTGCCGCCCTGTCAGCAGGCCCGAGAGCACCGTGGGATCGAATGCGCGCACCCGCGACCAGAGGCCGATGAACGGCTCCTGGGGCTCTTGTGCTTGCAGGCCACCGAGGTGTGCCACCGCGTCGAGCACCGGCATGTCGGCGCGGTCGAGCAGCAGCTGGCGGGCGAGCGTGGCGCGGTTGAGCGCGCGAGTGTCGAGAACGGTCACGCGACGACATTCGCAGACATATAGGTCAGGATCTGGCCGATTCAACGACGGGTTGACCTTGACATTGATGTCAAGCTTTAACGTCACGGCATGACACCTGTTCTCCCCGCCTCCTCGCTCGGGCGCGTCGTCCGCGGTACCGGTCCCGGCCTCCTGCTCGCCCACGGTGCCGGTGGGGGCATCGAGCCCAACTACGGTCCGATCCTCGACGGGCTGGCCGAGCGGTACACCGTGGTCGGCCCCGACTATCCCGGCACGGGCCGAACCCCGCGCGCGAGCGCCCCGTTGAGCCTCGACGCCCTGGCCGACGAGCTGGTCGCCACCGCAGTGGAGGAGGGGCTGGGGTCCTTCGCCATCGCCGGGTACTCGCTGGGCGGCCCTGTAGCCATCCGTGCGGCGACCCGTCATCCGGAGCGCGTCACGGCGCTCGTGCTGACGGCGAGCTTCGTCCGGCCCAACCCCCGCTTCCTGCTCGCGACGCGGTTGTGGCGGGAGCTCCTCCTGGCTGGTGACGGGGAGCGGCTGGCGGCCTTCGTGTCCTTGATCGGCGTCGGCGCGCCAACCCTGGACGAGGTCTCCCAGGATGACCTCGACGCGGCCCTGAAGTCGACCGCGGCGAGTATCCCGCCGGGCACAGCGGAGCACCTGGACCTGGTCGATCGGATCGACGTGCGCCCCGACCTCCCGGAGATCGCGGTGCCGACGCTGGTCATCTCGACCACCTTCGACAGCTTGGTCACGCCGTACCACCACCGGCAGCTCGCTGACGGTATCCGCGGTGCTCAGTTCGCCGAGATCGCCACCGGGCATCTGCCCTTCGTCGAGCGTCCTGAGGAGTGGCTGACCGTCATGCGCGGTTTTCTCGACGGCGCTGTCATGTCGCGGTGACCTGCTGCTCGCGGAGCCTGCGCACTTCGGCCATCAGCTCGTCGAGCTGTTGTTCGGCCCGCTCGGCACGGGCCAGGGTCTGGGCACGCGCTTCGTCCAGTGCGGTGATCCGCTCGGTCGCGGTCTTGCGCGCGTCCTCGATCGCCGCCGTCGCCCGCACCCGTTCCGCGGCGACGTCGCCGGCGGCCTGACGGCGGGCCTCGGCGATCTCCTCGCGCTGCTGCTGGAGTTCAGCCCTTGCCCGTTCCAGTTCGGCGCGGGCGTCGGTCGCCGACTGTTCGGAGCGTTCCGCCATGCGCTCGGCGCGTTCGGCTCGCTGACGGGTCTCTTCCTGTTCGGCGCGGGCTTCCTTGATCTGCTCCGTGGCGACGGCGCGGATCTGCTCGACCTCCTTTGAGGCCAGCCTGCGGGCCTGTTCTGCTTGGTTGACAGCGTCGGCACGCGCTTGCTCGACGGTCGCGGCGGCTTCGCGACGGACGCCTTCGATGGCAACCCCAGCCTCGTTGCGCGCGGCGGTGACGTCTTCTTCGGCTTTCCTGCGCACTCGCTCCAGCTCGGTGACCGCGTGGTCCCGCGCGGCCAGCGCCTCGATGGCCTCGCGCTCGAACCGCTCCGCGTCGGCGCCCGCGTCCTCGGCGGCCTCATCGGCGAGGAGCTTCTCCTTCTCCGCCTGCCGGGCGCGTTGCTGCGCGGAGACGGTCGCAGCCTCCGCTTCGGCGATGCGGCGGGCGGCCTCGGCCTGCGCGGCCTGCACCTGGGCTTCGGCAACGCTCGGGTCGGCCAGCGTGGACAGCTCCGACACCGCCGAGTTCAAGGTCTCGCCCAGGCGCTTGGCCAGCGTCCTGAACTCGACCAGGAGTTCGTCGGCGCGGGCCTTCGCGGCGGTCACCGGCCCCTGGTTTTTCGTCACCGTGACAGATGTCGCCGGGGTCTCAGCATCCTGCTGTTGCAGTCGCTGACGCTCTTTCCAGGCCCGCCAGCGGGTGTGTTCCGCCAGGTCGCAGTACTCCGAGGGGCGACCAGGGCCGCCTCCTCGGAACGCCGGACGGGTGCAGCCGGGGTAGTTGCACTCCCCGGCGGGGCGCTGAGTCGGCTCCGCGGTCGTCACCGGCACAACCTAGCAGGAATACCGTGTTTTGTTTCGTCACCACACGCAACAGAACACGAAAGGGGCGCTGCGGATCGCCGCAGGTCGTGACCGCCGATAAGGGAACATTATCGGCGGTCACGACTGCGTAGTGAGTTCTTTCGTTTGGTTTGCGTTGCGTTTGTGGTGACGTAACGAAACAGGTCAGATCGGACTGGAGAAAACTGGAGCCCCTCACGAGGAGGCCGAACACGTGTCCCAACGGAGCTGAAGGCGCCAGAGAGGAGTCTGAGCGGCATCGGCCGCCGCCAGGCCGCGCTTCTCGGTGAGCGGTTGCGCGCAGTGCCCTTCACGGCGATGCACCACTCGCCACTCCCCCGCGCCGTGGAGACCGCCCAGCTGTTCCGGACGTGCCGGTGCACCCAGTCAGAGTTGGTGGACGACTACGTGCCAGCAATGCCGGATGCCGACACTCCCCGGCCTACCTGCCGTTCTTCGGCTGGTTCGTCCGGCACGCACTCCAAGCGCCGCCATGGACGTCGGGCACCTGTCACCGGAGCTCCGCGGCACGGGACTCACGTCCGAACTACGTGTCTGAAGCGCGTTCCTGAGCTTCCAGGAGTTCGTCGGCGTGCTCGACCGTCCAGTCCGCGAGCGCACGCATGGGACCGTCGACCAGGCTCTTGCCCAGTGCGGTGAGGGCGTACTCCACGCGCGGCGGGGCCTCGGCGTAGGAGCGCCGGTCGATCAGGCCGTTGCCGAGCAGGCGGTTCAGCGTCTCGGTCAGGACCTTGTCGCTGATGCCGCCGATCGCGGCGCGGAGCTCCCGGCGTCGCCGCGGTCCCTCGCGCAGTGCGGCCAGCACCACCGGGTTCCAGGTGTGGGCGAACAGATCGGTCGCCGCACGCAGACGGCAGTCCGCGACCAGCTCGTAGCAGTCACCCATGCGGCCATCATGCCTCGTCCGTCGCGCACCGATCGGTGCGTATCGATCTCCCTAGCGTTGCCACCACACGAAGGAGGCACACAGTGCGAATCGGGATCTTGGGAACGGGGACGGTCGCTGGGGCGCTGGCGGAGAGCTGGTCGCGCAAGGGCCACGACGTCGAGGTCGGTGGGCGGTCGGCAGCCAAGGCGCAGGCCCTCGCGAAGAAGGTGGGTGTCCGGGCGGCCCCGCCTCGGGAAGTCGTGCGGGACAAGGACGCCGTGCTGCTCGCGGTGCTCTGGGACGGCGTCGAGGACGTGCTGCGCAGCGCGGGTGCCGCCGAGGGATCGCTCAGCGGCACCCCGTTGATCGACCCGACGAATGCCGTCGAGCACGGCGTCGGCGTGCTGCTGACCAGCACCTCCGCCGCGGAGCGGATCGCGGAGCTGGCGCCCGGGGCGCACGTGGTGAAGGCGTTCCACATGTTCGCCGCCGACCAGTGGGGGAAGGAGGACGCCGATCCCGTCACGGTCGCCATGTGCGGCGACGACGCGGACGCGCTGCGCGTGGTCGGCGAGCTCGTGCGGGACGCGGGTGGCGCTCCGGCGGTGTTGGGGCCGTTGAACCGGGCTCGCCAGCTCGAAGAGGCGGCCGGGTTCGTCATCGGGCTGGCGTTCTCCGGCTTCGACCCCAACTCCGCGGTTCCGCGCGTGGGCTGAGCGGTCAGAGCACCTCGGCCTTGGTGATGACGACGTCCTCGACCGGCACGTCCTGGTGGCCGCCGGCGTTGCCGGTGCGCACGCCCGCGATGCTGTCCACGGTGGACTGGCCCTCGGTCACCTTGCCGAACACCGCGTAGCCCCAGCCCTGCGGGGTCGGCGAGCTGTGGTTGAGGAAGTCGTTGTCCGAGGTGTTGATGAAGAACTGCGCGGTGGCCGAGTGCGGGTTCGAGGTGCGCGCCATGGCCACCGTGTAGTGGTTGTTCTTCAGGCCGTTGGTGGCCTCGTTCTCGACCGGCGCGGCGGTCGGCTTCTGCGACAGGCCCGGCTCGAAGCCGCCGCCCTGGATCATGAAGCCCTTGATCACGCGGTGGAAGATCGTGCCGTCGTAGTGGCCCTTGTTCACGTACTCCAGGAAGTTGGCGGTCGACTTGGGCGCCTTCTCGGCGTCCAGCTCGATGACGATCTCGCCGTGGGTGGTGTGCAGCTTGACGTTGCTCATGGGAGAGATCCTGCCAACCCCGGATCGAGCTCCTGGAGCCAGGCCAGGTACGCGCCGGGCATCGCGCCGATCGTCTCGGCGATCTCCAGGACCGGGGCGTAGATGGCGGGGTGGCAGGCGTGCAGGTGCCGCAGCAGGTCCAGCTGGGCGGAGGCAAGCCGCTGGACGCGGTCCTGGACCTGCCCCGTCGGGGCGGCGACTTCACACCATTCGGTGAGTTCGCCGACCGCGGCGCAGATCGCCTTCCACGACGTGGAGTGCGCGATGCCGACGGGGATCTCCGTGCGGCAGACGGCCTCGACGACGTCGTAGGCGAACAGGCCGCTGCCGTCGCGGACGTGCTGGAGGCAGCGGCGACGCCAGGCCAGCGACATGCCAACGGCGGTGCGGGGCCACAGGTCGACCAGCGCGATCACCGTCGGCGCGGCCTCGTCAGCGGGCACGCTGCCCTCGATGACCGCGGCGAGGTCGGCGTAGGCGGTGGGGATCGGCTGGGACGCCAGCCAGGCGGTCCACTGCGCGAGCAGCTCGACCGCCGTTCGCGGGCTGTCCGGCAGCACCCTGGCGGCCAGCCGGTGGAAGCGGGCGGCACGCAGCCGTTCGTCGCCGATGGCGAACTTGTCGGTCCACGCGTCGAGCGCGTCGCCCACCGCGTCGACGGCAGGGTGGACGCGTGGCGGACCGAAGGGGACGTTGTGGTCGGACATGCCACGCTCCTTGCGCTGAACGGTGCCCGATCGCCCAGGTCAGGAGCCTGTGTGGCGTTGCATCATTCTGTGTCCGCCGCGAGGGTCGGGACAGTGGTCGGATGGATGAATGTCACTGCGTACCGGCGCGACCACGCATCGCGTCGATCTGCTCCCGCACGCTCCCGCGGAAGACCGGGCACTCCGCGAAGGTCGGGTCGTCGCACTCCAGCGCGTGGGTGAGGGCCGCCTTGGCGCGCTCGGCGTCGGCGATCCGCTCGTCGAGCTCCGCCAGCTTCGCCTGTGCCAGGTCGCGCCATCGCGGGCCGGGCAGCCCGGTTCCGGTGTCCACGCAGCCCGCCAGCTCGGAGATGGTGAACCCGGCCTGCTTCGCCAGCTCGACCACGGCGAGTCTGGTGAGGATGTCGGCGGAGTAGACGCGCCGTCCCGCCCCGTCCCGCGCGAGGGCGCTGATCAAGCCCTCGCGTTCGTAGAACCTCAGCGTTGACGTGGGGATCCTCGTTGCGGCGACGACCTCTCTGATCGTCAGCACCTGGTTCATCGTGGCCTTCCCGGGTTCGCGCACTGCGTTGGATGATCCGGCCGTGGGTGCCGGGGGACCCCACGGCCGGATCGTGGCCCCCGCGACGCTGAGCGCCAGGCAGGCGACGAGCGCGCTGATGCTGGTTCCTGTTCGCGTGTGCGACCTCTGTGGGCAGCGAGCGGTGACAGGTTCCCGCAGTGCGGTTAAGCACCGGAAAAGAACGGGCAAGCATGCCCGGCCGTAAAATGTATAAGTGTCTTCGCGAGAATTGTTGACTTCGCGTCGGACTTACCCCATAGTGGTTGGCATGACGCGCTACGACCTCGCCTGTTGTTGTTCCGGCTCTCCGCCGTGACCTCGGTGTGGTCACGCCTGGGAGCCGCCGGTCGAGCACTCGACGAGGCGGCTTTCTTTATTTGTCGTACCCTTTTTCGCTGATTGTCACGGCCAAGTGCCCGAGTGGTTAGGGAGCCGCCTGCAAAGCGGTCCACGCCGGTTCGATTCCGGTCTTGGCCTCAAAGAATCCCGTTGAGGATTGTCTCGACGAGCTCGTCCGCGAACTCCGGCGGCACCTCGGCGGGCGCGCCGTGCGGCCTGGGCAGCACGAGCTCGTGACAGGCACCGATGATCATCGTCGCCACGGTGCCCACGTTCGTCCCCTCGGCGATCCGGCCGAGGGCTCGCTCGGCGCCGAGGTAGTCGGCGATGTCCTCGCGCAGCCCACTGCCGCCGGTCGCCGGGTCGAGCAGCGCGGCGAACCGCTCCCGCACCCCCGGCTCCGACGGCAGTCCCGCGAATGCGGGCATGACCGCCTCGTGCAGCACGAGCGCCCGCGTGACGTAGGCGCGCAGGTTGGCCTCGACCGTCCCGGCCCCCGCCGGACCTGGACGGTCGCCGAGCCTCGCGTCGACGGAGCGGAAGTGCGCGTACAGACCGAGGGCGACCAGTTCCTCCTTGCCGGCGAAGTGCTTGTAGAGCAGGCCGGTGGCGACTCCCGCCTCGCGGGCGATCTCGCGCACCGTCAGTCCGGCGACACCACGCCGCGCCACCAGTCGTTCGGCTGCGGCGACCAGGTCCTCGCGGAGGTCTTCCCGTGGCGCCACGTCAGGACCGCACCGCGGTGATCAGCCACGCCGCGCCGCGCAGCCGGACCGCGTCGGGCTCCTCGAAGGGCCGCAGCTGCTCGATGAGCTCCGCGCGGATCTTGGCGGCCGTGGGCTGGTCGACCTTGTCGAGCTGGAACCGCAGTGGCCCCCAGTCGCCGAGGAAGCCCGCCGCGTCGACCGCGTCGCGGCCCCACACCTGCTGGGCGTCAACGGCGGTCGCCGCGATGTCGGTGAACCCGGCGGCGGTGAACACCTCGTGGACGACGTCCGGGTCGGACAGTGACAGCGGTCCCGTTCCGGACTTGGCCGGATCCGGCGAAGCCGGGAGGTGCCGCTCGACCGCGGCGAGCACTCCGCTGAGGCCGGCGAGCTCGCGGATGACGAGCAGCGCCACCCTGCCGCCGGGCCGCAGTGCCCTGGCCACGTTGGTGAACGCGGCGACCGGGTCGGCGAAGAACATGACGCCGAACCGGCTGACCGCGACGTCGAACTCGGCGTCGCCGAGCGGGTGCACCTGAGCGTCGCCGTGGACGAAGCGCGCGTTGGCGACGCCCTCGGCGGCCGCGATGGCCTCGGCCCGCCGCAGCATCGGCGCGGAGAGGTCGACGCCGACCGCGTGCCCACCAGGAGCGCGCAGCGCGGCCAGCCTGGTGACCTGACCCGTTCCGCACCCGATGTCGAGCACGCGGTCGTGTTCGCCGATCGCCGCCGCCGTGAGCAGCGGGTCGTTGAACCCGCTGTTCACGGCGTTGTAGCGGTCGTGGTTGTCGGCCCAGTGATTGCCCTCGTAGCCGTTCCACGCCTCGGCCTGCTCGGTGTTGACCACTGTCTCCATACGTCACCCCTCGCCGTGAACACCTGTTCATGAACAGGTGTTCACGGTGGCACCGCACTGGTCCGGCTGTCAAATTCGGTCGCGGGCGCAGCAGCGCCGAGTCAGACTCGCGGGGTGTTGATCAGAGAGGCAGTCGACGGCGACTGGCAGGCCATCTGGCCGTTCCTGCACGAGATCGTCTCGGCGGGCGAGACCTTCAGTTGGCCTCGGGACATCGACGAGGTCACCGCCCGCGAGATGTGGATGCCCAGCGCCACCAGCCGGACGGTCGTCGCCGTGGCCGACGACGGGACCGTGCTGGGCTCGGCCCGGATGTACGCCAACCACATGGGCCCTGCCTCGCACATCGCCAGTGCGAGCTTCATGGTGGACGCCCGGCACTCCCGGCGTGGCGTCGGAAGGGCGCTCGGCGAGGACATGCTCGCGTGGGCCAGGTCGGCGGGGTTCCGGGGTGTGCAGTTCAACGCCGTGGTGGAGAGCAACACCAGGGCGGTGGCGCTGTGGCGCTCACTCGGTTTCGAGATCATCGGCACCGTGCCGGAGGGCTTCCGGTCCCCCGCGCACGGCTATGTCGGGCTGCACATCATGTACCGGAAGCTGTGAAGCCCAGGACCTCCGGGATCTGGTGGGACAGGTCATGCCCCGCCTCCGGCAGGACCTGCACCATCGCGTGCGGAACGCTCTCGCGGAACCGCCGCGCGGTGGTGGCCGAGTCCATCATCGGGTCCTTGGCGCCGACCATGACGAACACCGGCATGCTCAGCCGCCGCAGCGCGTCGTCGTCGAAGGTGGGCAGCCCCGTCCGCGGCTTGAAGTGCTTGAAGATCAGCAGCACGAAGTCGCCGATCGTCGAGCTCCACTCGTTGACCGGGCCGCCGACGCCGATGGCCGAGGCCAGCGACTTGCGGCGTCCCAGCTCGCCGAGCAGCGAGTACGCGAGGAGCTTGACGACCAGCCCCTTCCGGAACTTCCCGACACCGCCGGGGACCAGCAGCGCCAGCCGGGACACCCGCTCCGGTCGCCGGGAGGCGTAGTCGATCGCCAGCCAGCCGCCGAGCGAGATCCCGACCACGGCGACCGGCTCCTTCAGGCCGAGCCCCTGGAGCACGTCGTCCATCCAGAGCGCGTGCTCCTCCGTCCCCAGCTCCAGCCGGTTGGGCGCGCTGAGACCGGGCTCGCCGACGACGTCGACGGCGTAGACGCGGTGGCGCTTCGCCAGCTCCTCGGCGTTCGGCAGCCACATCGCGGCGTTGCCGCCTGAGCCTTGTAGCGCCAGCAGCGGAGGCGCGTCCTCGGCGCCGAAGACCAGGACGAACGTCTCACCGAACCGGGTCGGGACGGTCACCCGCTCCGCGGGAACCGGCCACATGTCGAGCAGCTCCTCGTACCGGCGCTGGACGGCCTCGCCGCCACCGGTCGTGCGGTAGATCCTCATCAGTCCCTCCCCACCAGCGCGTCCACCAGTTTGATCACGTCGGCCGTCGCGTCGGGCGCACCGATCACGATGACCTTGAGGCTGGCGCGTTCCTCGTCGTAGGCGGTCTGCACGCGCAGCGGCCCGTCGCCGTCGCGGCTGCCGTTGAGCGAAGCCATCACCGCCGTCATCACGCGGTTCGCCGAGGCGGGGTCGATCGCGTCGACCTGCACGATGCTCGACACCTCGACGTAGCGGGTGCGCCGCGCCGACTCCGTCGGCGTGGACGGCACCGAGCCGCCGGTGAGCTCTTCCAGGTCAGCGCGGGTGATGCGGTACTGCTTGCCGATGCGGACCGCCTTCAACCGCCCGTCGCGGACGTAGTTGCGGACGGTCCGCACGTGCAGGCCGAGCCGCTCCGCGACCTGCTCTACCGAGTACATCTCTTCCGTCATGTTCCCCAACGTACCTCATGTTGAGGAAAATAGGGAGCGATAGGGAAGTTTTAGGTAAACCAGGTGCTCGACGGCCACGTCGCGTCGCCCCACGCGAGTCGTTCCGCGCGGCGCGGGTCGAACTGGAGCTCCGGGCTGTCGCCGAACACCATCACCGGCCGCTCGTCCGATGTGTACGCGCGCCAGCCGGTGATGCCGTTGTGGATGAACGACACCCACGCCTGGTGGATCTGCTTGCCGAGCTGGACGCGCTCTGGGTTCGGCGATCTCGGTGCGCGCATCCCCGGCAGCGGTTCCGGCACGTCCCACGCCATCGCAGTCTCCGTGCCGTGCGCGCCGTCGAGCTCGCGCACCAGGCCCGGCGCGGCGACGTCCACGCGGTACCGGTAGACGAGGGCGGACTGCGCCTGGGCGTCCGCGAGCCGCTGGGTCGGGATGCCGTAGCGCTCGTCCCCCATCGCCGCGACCATCGCCGCGACGTCGCTGGTCAGCCCACGACTGACCCGGTACGCCTTGAGCAGCGCCTCATACCCGTCCACACCGAGGATTCCGCCGATCACCTCCGGCGCGGGCGCGGTCACCTCCTCGGCCCCGAGCATCGCCGCGTACAGGCCCGCCTCGTTACCGTTGTTCCCGACGAGCAGCGGGACACCCGCGGCGCTGCCGGCGGCGATCAGCTCGATCGGGACGGCGGGCAGCACCTCGGGGTGGATGGTCGGCCGCCACAGCCACAGCGCGTCCATCCCGGACTTGATCCGTTCCTGCGCGGCGATCACCTCCTCACCGGGGAGTGCGCGCGCGGCTTCGGCGTCGGCGCAGCCGAGCTCGGCGAGCAGCCTGCGGCCCAGCTCGGCACCGACCTCCGGCGCGGAGACGTGATCACCGCCACCGCTGCTGGAGATGGCCTGGGC
The DNA here is from genome assembly GCF_042429765.1 of Allokutzneria oryzae. Classification (NCBI taxonomy): domain Bacteria; kingdom Bacillati; phylum Actinomycetota; class Actinomycetes; order Pseudonocardiales; family Pseudonocardiaceae; genus Allokutzneria; species Allokutzneria oryzae. The sequence goes on from NZ_JBHLZU010000019.1 coordinate 106,312, forward strand.
GAACATGCCCTTCGCCGCCGGGCTCGCCATGAGGTTGGCGACGCTCTTCGCCCCCGCGGACACGCCGTAGACGGTGACGCGGTCGGGATCGCCCCCGAACGCCGCGATGTTCTCCCGCACCCAGCGCAGCGCGGCGACCTGGTCGAGCAACCCGCACACGCCGGAGTCCGGCTCGCCGTCCAGCTGGGCGAACCCGAGCGCGCCGAGCCGGTAGTTGATCGTGACGACCACGATCCCGGCTCTGGCGAACGCCGCGCCCTCGCCCATCTGCCGGGAGCTGCCGGTCTGGTAACCCCCGCCGTGCAGCCAGAACAGCACCGGCCTGCCTTCTCCGGGTGTCGCGGGTGCGCACACGTTGAGGTAGAGGCAGTCCTCGCTCGCCGCCTGCTTGCGCGCACCGGGCATGGTGGTCGGTTGCAGCGCCTGCGGCGCGAACTCGGTGGCGTCGCGAACCCCGTCCCAGCTCGGAGCGGGTTGTGGCGCCTTCCACCTCAGCTCACCGACGGGCGGGCTCGCATAGGGGATACCGCGCCACACAACGTGATCGTCGTACTCAACCCCGCGCAACGCGCCCTGGCGCACAGTCACCATATTCACGAGCGTAGGCCGCAGCAGGTGGACCATGATTCGGGCATGTTCGTTCCCGGTCTCGACCTGTCACGGCGCTACTACCAGGACGTGGTGGAGCCGTTGCTGCGCAAGCACTTCGGGGAGCTGCCGCACACCGCCGCGCGAGTGGGCAGCGGGTCCGAGGTACTGGGGTTCGACACCGCGCGCTCCGCTGACCACGAGTGGGGACCGCGCGTGCAACTGTTCCTCCAGCCTGCCGACACGGCGCGGCTCGCCTTGGACATCAGCGCGATGTTCTCGGCGGAGCTGCCCAAGTCGTTCCTCGGCTATCCCACTCACTTCGACAGCGATCAGATCGGCCGCATGCGGCTCACCGACGGCCCCGTGCGGCACCGCATCGAGGTCACCTCACTGGACGCCTGGTTCCACGAGCGGGTGGGGTTCGATCCACGCGGCTCGATCACGGTTGCCGACTGGCTGGCGGCTCCGACGCAGAGACTGCTTGAGACCACGGCGGGCGCTGTGTTCCACGACGGGCTGGGGGACTTCGAGGCGGCGCGGGCGAAACTGGAGTGGTACCCGGCCGACGTGTGGCGCTACGTCCTGGCCTGTCAGTGGCAGCGGATCTCGCAGGAAGAGGCGTTCGTCGGGCGGTGCGGCGAGGTCGGTGACGAGCTCGGGTCGGCTGTGGTCGCGGCGCGGCTGGTGCGCGATCTGATGCGGCTCTGCCTGCTGATGGCGCGGCGGTACCCGCCGTACGACAAGTGGCTCGGCAGCGCGTTCGCGCGGCTGCCTGGTGATCTCGGTGGTGACCTGGCCGCCGCATTGGCCGCGACGGAGTGGCGGGAACGGGAGGCACACCTGGCTCGGGCGTATGAAGTGGTTGGGGCGCACCACAACCAGCTCGGGTTGACCGCACGGGTGGACCCGAGCACCCGGAACTACCACGACCGGCCGTTCCAGGTGCTGCACGCCGAACGGTTCACCGCCGCGCTGGTCGAGTCGATCACCGACCCGGTCGTGCGCGGCCTGCCGGTGGTCGGTGCCGTCGACCAGTTCGTCGACAACACCGACGTGCTGGCTCATCCGGCTCGCTCGCACGCGGCGACCTCGGGAGTCGTCACCGGTTGACGTCGTCTGGTCCCGGTCACCGTGACGACCGCGCCGACCAGCGGGACCCACAGCACCGTGTGGAAGCCGTCGAGCATCGAGCCCGAACCGGTGGCCGCCGACAGCAGCTCGCTGGCCACCCCGTGCTCAGCCTCGTCGGCGCCTGGTCGCCTCGATCGTCAACAGCCCGTAGACCAGCGCGAACGCCACTCCGAGCAGGAACATCAGACCGGGCCGACCGGCGGGAACAACGCGTACGCCAGCGCCGCGAGCGGCACCAGGACGAGATCGCGGCGGCGAGGTCCCGCTACGACCGCGACACCTCTCGTACGATCTGATCATGAGCGAGCTGGTCCCGTTGCCGGAGGCGGTCCGCGTCGCGCTCAGCGAACGGCCGCGTAGCGTGCTGATCGACACGGCCGCGCTCGCCCGGGTGCGCGAGCGCTTCGACGACACGCAGGCCCAGGCGCTGGGCAAGTACCTCGAAGAGTCCCAGTCCCCCAACACGCTGCGGGCGTACCGCTCCGACTGGATCGGCTGGGCGGCGTGGTGCGCGCGGGAGGGGCGCCAAGCCCTGCCGGCCGACCCGCTCGACCTCGCGGTGTTCCTCGCCGCCGCGGCCGAGGCGCGGACCGAGGACGGGGGCCGGTGGGCCTTCGCACCGTCCACATTGGAGCGCAAGGCCGCCGCCGTCGCCGCGGTGCACGCCGCGAACGGCCTGTCGTCCCCGACCCGCGCGGACGTGGTTCGCCTGACACTGCGCGGTATCCGGCGCAGCCGCCGCGCACAGCCGAAGCGGAAGCGCCCGGTGCTGTTGCACACGCTCACGGAGCTGTTGGCGCAGCTGCCCGAGCCGGGATGGCCGACGGAGCCCGCCCGCAGGCGCGACGCGCTGGTGCTGCTCGTCGGCTTCGCCGGGGCACTGCGCCGCAGCGAGCTGGCCACGATCTCGCTGGACGACGTGGACGTGCAGACCGATCCGGGCACCGGCGAACCCGTGCTGGTCATCCGGCTGCCCGTGACGAAGACCGACCCGACCGGTGCCCACCAGCAGCAGGTCGTGCTGCCGCGTGGACAACGCCCGGACACGTGCCCGGTCTGCGCGCACGTCGGGTGGACGGAGCTGCTGGAGTTCGCCACGCACGACGAGATGCGCACGCACGCGAGCGAGCACCGGGAGCAGCCGACGGTCCACCGCTGCCACAGCTTCCAGGGCACGGCGCTCAGCGACGGCACCGGTCGGCCGCTGTTCCCGTCGGTGAGCAAGCACGGGCGGATCGCCGCGACGGCGATGTCCGGACGGGCCGTCGCGGAGCTGGTCAAGCGGTACGCGTCGAAGGCTGGGCTGGACCCGGACCTGTTCTCCGGGCACTCGCTGCGCGCCGGGTTCGCCACGCAGGCCGCACTCGGCGGGGCCAGTGACCGGGAGATCATGCGACAGGGCCGGTGGACCAACCCGCGCACAGTGCACCGCTACATCCGAGTGGCGAACCCCTTGGAGGACAACGCGGTCACGAAGCTCGGCCTGTGATCCACTCGTTCCACGCCCTGGTCTTCACCGGCAGCTCCGGATGGTCCAGGTAGTACAGCAGGAAACGGGCGCGATCCCCTGGCTCGGCGGCCAGCCGCTCGCGCAGGTCCTCGCCCAGCAGCCGCACGATCCGCAGGTAGCCCTGGTCCTTGCAGCGGTGTTCCCGCCGGACGGCCATGACCACCAACTCGGCAAGGCGCTCTCGGTGCGACGCGTCCAGATCCGCGCGGCAGCGCACGATCCGTCTGAGCAGCTTCTGCTTCATGCCCCAGTCGCGGTGCCACTCGGCCGGGTGCAGCGCCTCCCATTCCAGGTAGCGCAGGGTCAGGTGGATCAGCTCCGCCGGATCACCGTCGACCCGGTCGGGGCTGTGGATCCGCGTCGGCCAGACGTTCCGCAGCGCGTCCATCAGGGACGTCCGGCGGTCTGACTCTGCCTGGTGGAACCGGGTGACCGCGGCGGCCCGGCGCACGGAATCCGGCGAGACCAGGTCCTCGACCCACTCCATGTCGCAGGCGTAGACCTGCTCCGTGTCGTAGTAGCGGGTCCGGAGCACCTGGCCAGCCTACGAGAAGTGCGCATCACGGATGCGGTCCGCACCGCCGTTGGCCAGCCACGCAGGGAAGTCCAGCAGTCCCGGGTGAAGGGCGCGGAGCGCCGGGATGTCGGCTTGCCACACGCGCCCGCTGCTGGCGAACGTGCGCGCAGTCTCCTCCGGCATCAGATCGCCCGCCGGCACCTGGCGGTAGCCGATCTCCCGGCCGACCGCGCTGCTGATCATGGCTGCGGCCGCGTTCGGGGACAGCTCGTCCCCGGCCAGCTCAAGCGCCTTGCCGACGTAGTCCTCGGGGTGCGCGAACGCCAGCGCGGCGAACCTACCGATGTCGTCGACGGCGATGAGCTGCACCGGGGAGTCCGGTGCGAACAGGTGCACGAGGGTGTCCCCCACGATGCCGCCGAGCGGGATGCCGGGGATGGCGTGGTTCTCCATGAAGCGGACCGGGCGCAGCACCGTGGCGGGCAGGCCGACGGCGTGGATGTGCTGTTCCACGGCCCATTTGCTTTCCCAGTAACCGATTCCGGCGTTGCGGTCCGCGCCGCCGACCGAGGTGAAGACGAAGTGCGCGACACCGGCGGCAGCGGCGGCGTCGACCAGGTTCCTGCCGCGCCGGGTCTCGCGGGCCAGGTCGGCGTCGTCGGGCGTGACGCCGAAGACTCCGTGAGCGCCGGTCACGGCGGCCGCAAGGGAGCCGGTGTCGTCGAGGTCGCCGCGGGCGAGCTCCGCTCCGGCCTCGGCGAGGGCTCGTGCGGCGGGGGCGTCGGGGTCGCGGACGAGGGCGCGGACCCGCCAGCCGTCGGCGAGCAGGTGGGTGACGGCGGCGCCGCCCTGACGCCCGGTCGCACCGGACACGAGCACGAGCTTCATGGTGTTCTCCACGCGAGGAGGTAAACTTGAGGGTGCCTCAAGAAAAATATTGAGGCACCCTCAAGTTGTCAAGGAAGGACGCGTGGCCATGCCGGGAGAACCGCGCAGGATGCGGGCCGACGCACGCCGCAACTACGAGCGCCTGCTCGCCGAGGCGAACACCGCGTTCCTCGCCCAGGGCACCGAGGTGTCGCTGGAGCAGATCGCGAAGAACGCGGGCGTCGCGATCGGCACGCTCTACTCCCACTTCCCCACCCGGCAGGCGTTGCTGGAAGCCTTGATGCGCGAGCGAATCAAGACGATCACCGCCAGGACCCGCGAGCTGCGCGAGCACCCGTCGCCCGGCGAGGCGCTCGACACCTGGGTCCGCGCGGCGGTGGCGCACGCCGGCTCCTACCGGGGCCTGGCCACCTCGCTGATGAGCGCCTTCGAGGACGAGAGCTCCGCACTCCACGCGGCCTGTCGGGAGCTGACGACCGCCGGAGAGCTGCTGCTCGACCGCGCCCAGCAGGCCGGGGTGGTCCGTCCCGACGCCACGGCGAGCGACCTGTTCGCGCTGGTCAACGCCATGGCGTGGGCCGGGGAGAGCGTCCCTGCGGACCAGGCGGAACGGCTGCTGGCCTTCTCGCTGGACGGGCTGCGAACCAGATAGGTCAGCCGGACGCCGCGGAAAAGCGGTCCGCGAACCAACGCTCGATGTCGTGCAGCGCGGCTTTGGCCATGCCTGTCGAACGGGAGGTGAAGCCGTGCGGTGCTTCCGGGTAGATCCGGAGGTCGACTTCGCCTCCGGCTGCCGAAACTCGGGCCGCCATGGCCATGTTGTCCTCCAGCAGGATGTCCGAGCCGCCGACAACCATCAAAACCGGAGGCAGACCGCGCAGGTCACCGTAAACCGGGGAGATGTCCGGGGCGGTGCGGTCGGCCACATGACCGGCGTAGGCCTGGATGAAGTACTCGTCAGCGATCAGCCGACCCGCGGGGGTCAGACCACTCAGGTCGTAGGTGCCGAACTGCAGCGCGGCACCGGCGAAGGAGTCGACGACACCACGATCGCGCAGGCGCAGCAGTGTCGTCATGGCGAGCGTGGATCCCGCCGAAAACCCGCCGATCGCCAGCCGTGTGGTGCCGAAGCGGGCCTCGGCCTGTTCGAGGAGCCACAGTGCCGCTGTTTCGCAGTCGTCGGGCGCGGCCGGCCAGGGATGTTCAGGAGCGAGTCGATAGTCCACGCTCACGACAGCGATTCCGAGAGCATCCGCGAGCTGCTGGTTACGCGCGTCCCCCTGCGCCGCCGACCCCATGTAGAAGCCACCACCATGGATGTCCAGGTAGACGCCGCGCGGCGCGGTGCCACCGGGAGCGAGGATTCGCACGGGCACCCGCCGACCAGCGGCTTCGACTACCTGCTCAACAGCTGACGAGTCCGGACGTGCTGAGGCCGCATCCCGCTTGGCTCGTGCCTCCCCCAGCTCATCCAGGGTGCTCGGGCCCTTCGCAGCCCCTGACACGGCATTGGCCGCCCGGCACTCTTCGACGTGCACAGCGAGTTCGGTGTTGATGAGACTCTTCAACCCCAACTGCACGAGCGTCCCCCAATGTTCTGTGCGATGGCCCTGTTTCGACGCGGCCCCTCAACGGCGACCGGTCGACGCGATTATCCCTGCCGCCCCCCGGGCTACGAGCCAAGTAGGTCAGTACCTGGCACACATGCCTGAGACGCTGTGCGCATGGGAGACACACCAGCGCGGCTGCTGAACCTGCTGTCCCTGTTGCAGACTCCGCGCGAGTGGCCGGGCAGCGAGCTGGCCACGCGCCTTGAGGTCAGTCTCCGCACGATCCGCCGGGACATCGAGCGGCTCCGCGACCTCGGCTACCCGGTCGAGGCGACGATGGGCTCGGTCGGCGGGTACCGCCTGGTCGCGGGCGCCGCGCTGCCGCCGCTGCTGCTCGACGACGAGGAGGCCGTGGCGATCGCGGTCGGCCTGCGCACCGCAGCGGGCCATGCCGTCACGGGTATCGAGGAGTCGTCCGTGCGGGCCTTGGCCAAGCTCGAACAGGTGCTGCCGTCGCGGCTGCGCTACCGGGTCGGCGCGCTGAACGCCGCCACCGTGCCGATGTACTCGGCCACCGGTCCGATGGTCGAGCCGGAGGTGCTGACGGTGTTGGCGGCAGCCATCGCCAACCGGGAGCGGGTGCGCTTCGCCTACCGGGCCGCCGACGCGAAGGAGAGCAAACGGCACGTCGAGCCCAACAGCCTGGTCCCGTCGGGGCGGCGGTGGTACCTCGTCGCCTTCGACCTCGACCGGGACGACTGGCGGACCTTCCGCGTCGATCGGGTGACCGAGCCGCTCGCGACCGGGGCCAGGGCAACACCGCGCGAGCTGCCCGCCGCGAACGCCGCCGAGTTCGTGACCAACCAGATCTACTCGCTCGCGCCCACCTACCGCGCCGTGGCCACGCTGCACATGCCGCTCAAGGAGGTGGCGGGCCGGTTCGGCGACCGGCCGGGTGATCTTGAGGAGATCGACGAGAACACCTGCCGACTGCACAGCGACACCGACACCCTGGAGTGGCTCGCGCTGCGGTTGGCGATGCTGGGCTGCGAGTTCGAGGTCCACGACCCACCGGAGCTCGCCGAGTTCCTGCGGGAACTGGGCGCACGGGTCACGCGAGCCGTGCCACCACGCGACCGACCTCGGCGTCCTGGGCGTCCCGGAACACCGGCCACATGACCCCTCGCGCTCACGCGACTCTCCCGACCTGCCGCAGTTTTCGCGTTTTGTAGGCTTAATGCGCGAAAGAGCGCTCCCATTTCGCATTAAGCCTACAAAACGCGAGAAGACGGGCGGGCGGGTGTAAGTGGGGGGGCTCCGAGGTGAAGGGGTAGACGCCAGCGCCGCGCGTCGGGACCGGAACGTCGAATGTGGACAGTGCGCGCGTCTCCCACCCCTTCGGGCTCATGAGGTCTCCGGTGTCGGACGTCCTGCTTAGGATCGAGGCCTCTCGACGAACGGAGCACAGATCATGAGCCCCCAAAGCACTGTGCGCCAAGAGACTGTGCGGTCTGCCGACGGCACGGTCATCGCCTTCGAGCGCAGGGGCAACGGTCCTCCATTGATCTATGTCGGCGGCGCGACGATGACGCGGAAGTCCGACCGCGACCTGCCACCGCTGCTCGCCGAGCGGTTCACCGTCTACTCCTACGACCGCAGGGGACGAGGTGACAGCGGGGACCCGTTGCCTCCGGGCGCGCCAGCGCGGAACGAGGAGGAGTCGGCCGCTCGCGAGGTCGAGGACATCGCGGCTCTGATCGCCGAGGCCGGAGGTTCGGCGGCGCTGTACGGCATGTCGTCCGGCGCGGTGCTGGCGTTGGAGGCGACGACGTCCGGGCTGCCGGTCACCAAGCTCGCGCTCTACGAGGCGCCGTTCGGCGAGGACAGCCCGGAGCAGCGGAAGGCTGCCGGTGAGTACGCCACGAAGCTCATCGAGTTGTTGAGCGCGGGCAGGCCAGGGGATGCGATGGCGTTGTTCATCGCGTCGACCGGGACGCCGTCCGAGATGATCGACCAGATGCGCAGCGGCCCGCACTGGCCCGCCATGGAGGCTGTCGCGCCGTCGTTGGCGTATGACTCGGCGGTGATGCGCAACGTCGCCAGGGGTGGGGCCGTGCCCACCGAGTCACTGGGTTCCGTCACCGTGCCGACGCTGGCGATGAGTGGCGGTGACAGTCCGGCGTTCTTCGGCGCGGCGGCGCAGCGGATCGCGGAGGGGGTCAAGAACGGCGTGCATCTCGTTTTGCCTGGTCAGACTCATTTCGTGGACACCGCCGTGTTGGCTCCGGCCCTCATCGACTTCCTGGCGTAGTGCTGTGTTTCACCCGGTCAGTCCCGCGACGTGAGTGTGCTCAGGATTGCCTCCGCGTGGGTCCACAGGATCGCTCCGCCCGCGTCGCTGTCCACGTGTCGGCGCGCGGCGGGCATGCGGGTGGCCAGGAGCTCTCCGAAGTCCGGTGAGTGCACCGGACTGGTGTCCTTCGCGCCGAACCAGAGATCGACCGGGACCGTGATCGCCCCGATGTCGAAGGGCCAGCGCCGCATCGCGAGCAGGGTGTCGCGGGCGTATCCGGCCGAGCCGTGCGCGAAGCACTCCGCCATCGCTCGGCGGTAGGCGCGCTCGAACTCCGGAGTCGTGTAGACCTCGCGGTCGGTTCCGCCGCTCATGGTGATCACCATGTCCCACATGGCGTCCGGGGTCATGGTGGCGAACAGTGACTCCGCCGCAGACGGGTCGCGGGCGGCCAGGTCGAGCATGCCGCGCACCTCCGGCGGCAGGCGGTCGGCGAAGCGCGGGTCGGCCAGCTCGTCGCCCGCGGACACCAGGGCGACCGGGCCGGTGAGCCCGGCGGTGGCGCAGGCCAGCGCGAAAGGGGCTCCCTGGGAGAAGCCGACGATCGCGGGCCGGGTGAGTGAGCGGGCGGCCAGGAGGTCGGCGATGTCGGCCGCCCAGTCGTCGAAGGTGCGGCCGGGGTGCGGGTCGGACGCGCCCAGTCCCGGCCGGTCGACTGAGATCAGCCGGATGCCTGGCACGTGGGCGCCGAAGCCGAGCCAGCGGCTGGTCGCCGCTCCCGGGCACAGCAGGACCGGGGTGCCGTCCTCCGGTCCCCACTCCGCCCAGCCGAGGCTCCTGCCGTCCGGCAAGCGCGTCCGCCCGAGGCGATCCGGGTCAGCGACTCCGACAACCCCACTGTCCATATCGGACATCATCCCCGTGGTGGGAAGGGAGTTTCAGGGTCGGACCGCGAGCGACCAGAGATAGCTCAGCGGCTCGCCGTCCGGCTCGTCACGGGACTCGAACTCCGCCAGCAGCGCGCCGAGGCGCTGCCTCAGCTCCGCCTGCGACCCCTCTGTCAGCCGCAGCACGCCGCGCGCGATGTCGCGCCCCGCATCCGGTCCCGCCTGGGCGAGCTCGGCGCGGTGTGCTGACAGCAGCGCGAGATCCATCTGCTGCACCAGCTCTGCCGCGTCCAGGTCCAGCGCCACCAGGCCCCGGGTCCGGCCCGTCGCGCGGTACGGCCGCTCCAGCGCGCCGCGGGCGCCCGTGCGGACCTGCTCCGCCTCCAGGAAACCCGCCTTCACCAGCGCGCGGACGTGCCGGAGCGTGGTGGCGGGCGAGAGCTCCAGCCGGTGCGCCACCTGCTGGTTGGTCAGCGCCTGGTCCAGGCACAGCCGCAGGATCCGCCAGCGCAGCGGATGCCCGAGCACCTTCAGCTCGGCCACCGTCGCCGTGCGGGTAGGTCGTGACATCTCCGCAGGTTAACCGACGGCGGTCTTGTCCAACCCCGCACTGGTTTGATTTCATGCTATCGATTTCACTATGTGCAATCACTTGTCTGGGGGGTCCTGGTGGACGCACTTCTCGACCGGGTCCGGCTGTGGGTGGCCGAGCGCCACGAGAGCCTGACCAACGAGTTCGGCGCATGGGTCGCACAGCCCAGCGTCAGCCGTACCGGTGAAGGCATGCCGGAGGCGCTGGTGCATGGCATGGACCTGCTGCGCGGCTGCGGTCTCGAACCCGAGGCCGTTGCGACGGACGGCATTCCCACGCTGATCGGCACCGCCGACGGCCCGCCGGGCGCCCCGCACGTGGTGATCTACGGGCACTACGACGTCCAGCCCGCGGGCCCGCTGGACGAGTGGATCTCGCCGCCCTTCGAGCCGGAGATCCGCGACGGCCGGATGTACGGGCGTGGCACTGGCGACAACAAGGGTCAGCACCTCGCGCAACTGCTGGGTCTGCGCGCGTTGCGCGAGCTCACCGGAGGTCTGCCCTGCCGCGTGACCGTGCTGCTCGACGGCGAGGAGGAGATCGGCAGCCCCAGCCTCCCCCGCGTGGTGCGCGAGCGCTTCGCCGACGACCGCCCCGACCTGGTGCTGTGGAGCGACGGTCCGGTGCACGAGTCCGGGCGCGCGTGCGTGGTGCTCGGTGTGCGCGGCATCGTCACCTTCGAACTGCGAGCCACTGGGCCGACCACCGCGCTGCACTCCGGCAACTGGGGTGGCGTCGGGCTCAACCCGGCGTGGCAGCTCGTGCAGCTGCTGGCGTCGATGCGTGATGCCGACGGAAACGTGCTGGTCGAGGGCTTCAACGACGGCGTGATCCCGCTGTCGCCCCAGGAGCGCGCCGCGCTGGAGGCGCTGCCGCTCAACCTCTCCGAGGTGCTCGCCGGGATCGGGACCACGCGGCTGGAGCCGTCAGCCGAGCCCGGCTACTACGAGCGGCTCACCGCGCCGACCTTCACGATCAACTCGTTGACCTGCGAAGACGCTGGGGAGCACCGCACAGTGATCCCCAGCGTCGCGGTGGCGCGCTGCGACGTGCGGCTGGTCGGCGGGCAGCGGGTGCCGGACGTGGTCGAGGCGATGCGCAGACACGTCGCTGAGCACGCTCCGGACATCGAGTTCATCCCGGGCGGCACGATGTCGCCGTCCCGCACGCTGCCGGAGACGCCGTTCACCCGCGCCGTGCTGACCGGGACCGAGCTGGGCCTGTGCGAGCCCCCGCTGCTGGTGCCCGCACTCGGCGGCAGCCTGCCGATCTCCGCGTTCACCGACGAGCTGGACGTCCCGTGTTACGGCGTCCCGCTGGCCAATGTGGACGAGCGCAACCACGCGCCCAACGAGAACCTGGAGCTCGACCGGTTCCTCAACGGAATCGTGGCCGCGGCAGCGATCCAGCTCACCCTGGGAGACCACCGATGATCGCCGACCAGATCGACGGGTTCGCGCCGAGCCCGGACGGCACGCTGCTCGCCTACATCTCCGACGCGAGCGGGTCACCACAACCGTGGTGCCTGAGGCTGGACGGCGCAGCGGCACCACGACTGTCCGAAGTGGACGGCACGGTGACCAGGCTCGGCTGGCGGCCGGACGGCAGCAGGCTGCTCGTCCAGATCGACCCGGACGGCGCCGAGAACTACCGGATCGCGGAGGTCGACCTGGTCAGCGGCGCCGTGGAGTGGCTGACCCCGGAGGGCACCCGCGCCGAGATCGGTGTGCCCTATGCCAGCTCCGGCAATCCGTACAGCCCGGACGGCCGCTTGTTGGCCTACGCGACGAGCGCCAGGGACGAGTCGGTCTTCGACGTCTTCGTGCGTGACCTCACCACGGGCGCGGTGACCACCGTGCTTCAAGCGGGTGACGAGGTCAGCGAGGACCGCTACCTGCCGATGTTCTTCTCACCCGATTCGCGTCGGCTGCTCGTGCTGCGGATGCACCAGGGCACCGAGCACGACCTGTTCGTGTGCCACCTCGACACCGGCGCGGTCGAGCACGTCACCCCGCACGAGGGCCCGGCGAAGTTCCTGCCCGCCGCGTGGTCGGAGGACGGGATCTACGTCTGCACGACCCTCGGCCGTGACCACACCGGGCTCGCGCTGCTCAAGCCGGACGGCTCGCTCGACTGGCTGGCGACGCCGGACCACGACATCGACGGCGCGGCGCTCTCGCCAGACGGGCGATGGCTGGTGTGGGGCGTCAACGTGGCCAGCTACTCCAGGCTGGAGTGGCTGAACCGGCAGACCGGTGATCGCGGCACGGTCGACGGGCTCCCCCGCTGCGTGGCCACGCAGGAGTACGGCTTCGACGGTCAGACCCTCCACCTGCGCGGCGAAGAGCTGTTCGTCCTGGCCAGCAGGGCGACCGCGGCGAAGGACGCCTGGTCGGTGAACCTCACGACCGGCGGAGTCCGGCAGCTCACCGACTCCGGCCCGGACCTGCCGGACGACCTGGTCGAGCCGGAGGTGGTGCGGTTCCCGAGCGCGGACGGCCGCACCGTGCACGGCCTGCTCTACCGCCCGCGCGGGGTCTCCAGGGCCGGGGTCGTCCTCGACATCCACGGCGGCCCGGAACACCAGGCCCGGCCCTGGTTCTCGGGGATGACGCAGAGGTTGCTGGCGCGCGGGATCGGCGTGCTCGCGACGAACATCCGCGGCTCGTCCGGCTACGGGCTGAGCTACCAGCGGTTGATCTACCGCGACTGGGGCGGCGGTGACCTGGACGACCTGGCGGGCGCCGCCGCGTACCTCAACGGGCTGAGCTGGGTGGACGGTCAGCGGCTCGGGGTGTTCGGCGCGTCCTACGGTGGCTTCGCGGCGCTGAGCTGTCTCACCAGGCTGCCGCAGCTGTGGCGCGCGGGCGTGTCGATCTGCGGGGTGTCCGACCTGGTCAGCGACGTGCGCTCGTTCCCGCCGACGTGGCGGCGGCGGGCGAGGGACTGGGTCGGCGATCCCGACGACCCCGCGGACAACGCCCGGCTGCGCGAGGCCAGCCCGTACCGGCACGCGCACCGGCTCCAGGCGCCGCTGCTGCTGGTGCACGGGATCAACGACACGCGGGTGTCGATCGCCGAGTCCGACCAGATGTACGCGCGGCTGGTCGAGCTGGACCTGCCGGTCGAGCTGGTGCGGGTGGACGGCGAGGGGCACGTGGTCGCCGACCGCGAGACCAGGGAGAGCGAGGAGGAGATGGTCATCGAGTGGTTCGCCGAACACCTCGCGCCTTGACCTCAAGCAAGATCGAGGTTCTACGGTCGGACCATGACCGTGAAGCTGAACCACACCATCGTCCACGCCACCGACCGGGAGGCCACCGCGAGCTTCCTGGTCTCGGTCCTCGGTTTCGCCGAGCCGCAGGAGTTCGGCCCGTTCCTCGTCGTCCAGACCGACAACGAGGTCTCGCTGGACGTGCTGCACAACCCCGGCGAGTTCACCAGGCAGCACTACGCCTTCCTCGTGGAGGAGGACGAGTTCGACGTGATCTTCGGCCGGATCCGCGAGCGCGGCCTGCCGTACTGGGCGGGCCCCGGCCACCGAGGGCCCGGCGAGATCAACACCAATGACGGCGGCCGGGGCGTCTACTTCGACGACCCCGACGGCCACGCGCTGGAGATCCTGACCCGCCCGTACGGCTCCGGGGACGCGTGACCCAGGTCACACGCCGGTCCGGGAACACCGGGCAGTGGTCATGAGTTGATCGACTGGGGCGGTGCGGAACGTGTCCCCCGGGCCTACCTCAGGCCGTCGCGGAATACCGTTCGGCTGGAGCCGCGTTCGTGCCATCCGCCGTGAGGCGACCGCCGCACCGTCCCCCCTTCTCCCCCACCCGCCCCGGTTCCCGGAACCGGCGTGGCGGGTCGGCTGCGCCCACGCGAGGGGCTCAGGGGATGCTGTGCGGGTCATCGACCGGCCTGACCACGGACTAGGACCTCTGCACCTCATGCGTGACGACATGCGTTCCCACTACCCCGAGCTCGTCGAAGCGGCCGACCTCAGCGCCGCGCTGCTGCGCCAGTCCGCTGTGGACGGCCGCGAGCTCACGCTGGAGCCCGACCAGCACCCGCACTCCGCCCGCGTGCTCAGCGCGCGGGGCACCGTCGAGGTCGACCTGGCCACCAGGGAACGCTCGTTCCAACTCAGCCTGTGGAGCCGCGGGGTGAACCTCGCGCGCGGTGACACCGCGGACATCACCGAGGTGGTGGGCATCTGCCGCGCATGGGAGGCGGGCGCCTGCCTTGCGGACCTGCGCGCGGCATGGCCGCTGCTGTCCTACACCGAGCTCGCCGAGGCCCACGAGCGCGGCGACGCCGTGGAGGTGAAGTGGCGGATGCTGCTGGAGAACGGTGACCCGCACCTGCGCCCGCTGATCGAGGCCGCGCTGACCGAGCCGCGGCTGCGCGAGCTGTTCCCGTTCACCAGCCGCCGCGCACTGCTGTTCAGCCGCTGCACCGGCTACCCGTACCTGAGCGTTCCGCCCGTGGTGCTGCCGCTGGGCGCAGGCCGTTACCGCGTCGTCGGCCCGGACGACACGGTGCTCGGCGAGGATGACGCGGCAGGCGCGGTCGCGGTGGCGGTCGCCGCGCTGCCCGCCGACTGCGGACCGGCGGTGCCGGGAACCGCGGAGGACCTGCGCACGGAGTGAGCAGGTCCTCCGCCCGCCTCACGGCTTGAGGTCGACGGCCTTGGTCGGACAATCGTGGAAACCGCGCTTGGAAACCATGGGGGCCCAGGTGAAGTACATGATCCTCATCCAGAGCAACGCCGCCTCACTGGCCAGGTGGGAGCGGCTCTCCGACGAACAGCGCACGGACTTCGGCAGGGGGCACAAGAAGCTGACGGAGGAGCTGGCGGCGTCCGGCCACCTGGTCTCCTCCGAGGGGCTGGCCGACCCGAAGCTCGCCAGGCACGTGTCGCTGCGCGACGGCAAGGTGATGACCACCGACGGCCCCTACGCCGAGGCGAAGGAACACCTGGCCGGCTTCTACGTGGTGGACTGCGCCGACTTCGACGAGGCGGTGGGCATCGCCGCACGTGTGCCCGACGTGCGGCTCGGGGGCGAGGTCGAGGTGCGTCCGGTCTTCGACCTCAACCAGATCGGCTAACCCGGCCCCGCACGCCGTCCGACCTAGCGGGAACTCCGCCCCCCGTGGGAACTCCGTCCCCCCGGCACCCCCGTGCGCGCGTAACCCAGCCGACGTGGTCGAGGTTTTCGCGTTTTGTAGGCTTAATGCGCGAAAGAGCGCTCTCATTTCACATTAAGCCTACAAAACGCGAAATGAGGGGCACGGAGGTAAGGGGGCTGGGGGGCCAGGGGGGCTCAGTCGGCCCAGACCTGGTCGAGGTCTCGGGCGTACAGCGCGATGGCTCGCGAGTAGGACTTCACTTCCTCGTCGTCGGTGGTGTCCAGCACGAGGTTCAGCAGCGACGAGACGGCTTCCTTGTGCTCACCGCAGTTGTAGAGCGTCATCGCCAGGAACGCTTTCAGCGGCGCGTAGTCCGGGAACTCCGCGACGCCGCGCCGCAGCGTCTCCAGCGACTCCTCGTACCGGCCGAGCGTCCGGTAGGTGCTGCCGAGGCCGAGGAAAACGCCATGTCGCTCGACCTTGCTCAGGCCGGGAAGGCTCAACGCGCGAGAGTAGAACGGGACAGCGGCCGACTCCTTGCCGAGCGAGTCGTGCGCCCACCCGGTCTGATACGCCACGCGGGCGTCGTCCGGGTACTTATCGGACAGCTCTAGTGCCTCGCGCAGCGCGTCCTCCAGGCGTCCTTCCTTCCGCGCCTGGACGATCCGCTCGATCCCGGTCTCGACAGACTCCGACATGGGGCGATCATCTCATCTCAGCAGCCGGCCGACCCGAGTTCCGACCCATCGCCACGCGGCGATGAAGTCGGGGGTGCAGCGGTGTCGATCTCAGTCAGCGAGAATGATCGACGCGGGTCGTGTCGGCGTGATGGGGTTCGGTGTGGGAAAGTCACCGGCCACACCGAGTACGTGTCGATGGAGGTACTGATGTCCTCAACACCGCTGTCCAGGCGCGGTTTCCTGAACGCAGCGGGCGCGGTCGCGCTCGCGGGCGCCTTCGGCGGTCTCAGCGCGTGCGGGTCGAACACCGGCCGCGGCGGCAACGGTGGCCAGGGCCTCCAGCAGTGGTACCACGCGTACGGGGAGAACGGCGTCCAGCAGGCCGTCGAGCGCTACGCCAAGGCGTACACCGCCACGCCGGTCTCCGTGCAGTGGAACCCCGGTGACTACTCCTCGAAGCTGTCCACCTCGCTGCTCTCCGGCGGCGGACCTGACGTCTTCGAGTCCACGCTGCAGATCAGCATGGTGCGCGCGAACCAGATCGTTCCGCTGGACGACGTGATCGCGCCCGCGAAGGACGACTTCACCGCCACCGTGCTCGCCGGGCACACCGTGGACGGCAAGGTCTACGGCATCCCCCAGGCCGTCGACATGCAGATGTTGTTCTACCGCAAGAGCTTCCTGGACAAGGCGGGCGTCAAGCCGCCGACGACCGTCGACGAGCTCATCGACGCCGCGAAGAAGCTCACCTCCGGCGGCGTGAAGGGGCTGTTCGTCGGCAACGACAGCGGTGTGTCCACGCTCGGCGGCCCCGCGCTGTGGTCGGTCGGCCTGGACTACGTCACCCCGGAGCACAAGGTCGGCTTCGACGACCCGGCCGCCGCGACCGCCGTCGCCAAGCTGCGCGAGCTCAACACCAGCAACAGCCTGCTGCTCGGCGCGGTGAAGGACTGGTCGGAGCCGGACGCGTTCATCCAGGGCCAGGTCGCCATGCAGTGGTGCGGTCTGTGGGCGGTCCCCGCCGTGCAGAAGGCGCTCGGCGAGGACTTCGGCTTGCTGCCGTGGCCGAAGCTCTCCGGATCGGGCAGCGCGTCGGTCCCGGTCGGCGCGTACGGCGCGATGGTCAACGCGAAGAGCAAGAAGATCGACGAGGCCAAGGCCTTCGTGAAGTGGCTGTGGATCGACCGCACCGAGTACCAGGAGGACTTCAACCTCTCCTACGGCTTCCACATCCCGCCGCGCGCCTCGCTGGCCGGCAAGGCCGACAAGCTCAAGGCCGGCCCGGCCGCTGACGCGGTGGCCTTCGTCAAGGACCTCGCCAAGTCCTCCAACCCGCCGGACTGGACGCAGTCGATGCGCACCGCCTACCAGGACGCGCTGTCGCGGGTGGTGCGCGAGGGCGCCGACCCGGCGGTCGAGCTGCGCGGCGCGGTGGCCAAGGCGCAGGACGAGCTGAAGCGCCTGTACGGATGAGCTCGGCCGCCGCCACCGTCCGCAAGAAGAAACCCGGCAACGCCAAGGCTTTCTGGCTCTTCGTCGGCCCGTTCCTCGCCGGTCTGGCGATCTTCGCCTACCTGCCGATCGGCTGGAGCCTGCTGCTCAGCTTCTTCAACGCGCACAACACGGTCACCCCGACGGAGTTCGTCGGGGTGGACAACTACATCGACATGCTCAGCGACGGCGCGTTCCTGCAGAGCATGGGCACGTTCACGCTGTTCGCGCTGTTCATCGTGCCGCTGACGTTCGTGCTGTCGCTGGCCCTGGCGCTGTTGGTCAACCAGATCGGCTTCGCGCGGACCTTCTTCCGGTCGGTGTTCTTCCTGCCGACCGCGTGCTCCTACGTGGTCGCGTCGCTGATCTGGAAGCTGTCGATCTTCAACGGCCTGCGCTACGGGCTGGCCAACACCGTGCTGTCCTGGTTCGGCATCGAGCCGATCGCGTGGACGGTCTCCACCGACCCGCCGTGGTACTGGCTGGTGCTGGTGACGCTGCGGCTGTGGCTGCAGCTCGGCTTCTACATGATCCTGTTCATCGCCGGGCTCCAGCGCATTCCGCAGCACCTCTACGAGGCGGCGTGGATCGACGGGGCCAAGCCGGGCTGGCAGACGTTGCGCCACGTGACGCTGCCGCAGCTGCGGGCGACCTCGGTCTCGGTCATCCTGCTCACCCTCATCGCCGCCTACCAGGCGTTCGACGAGTTCTACAACGTGCTGGGCTCGGCCGACGGCTATCCGCCCTTCGCCCGGCCACCGCTGGTCTACCTCTACTACAGCGCGCTGGGCAGCGGTGGGCAGGACTTCGGCCACGGCAGCGCGGGCGCGGTCATCCTCGCGCTGCTGATCGCGCTGGTGACGTTGTTGCAGGGCAGGCTGTTCGGGTTCAGGAGGGGCGAGTGAGCGAGCACGTGCACCGCCCGGCCGGGTATCGGCGCACCCCGGCGGGCGTGATCACCTCGGGTCTGCGCTACCTGGCGCTCGTGGTGGCCGGGGCGCTGTTCCTGGTGCCGTTCTACCTGTTGCTGCGCAACGGCCTGGCCACCGAGGCCGAGGTCGCCGCGCCGGACTGGACGTTCTTCCCGGACACGCTGCACTGGGAGAACTTCGCCGAGCTGTTCTCGGACCCGTCGGTGCCGCTGCTGGCCAGCATGGGCAACTCCGTGCTCGTCTCGGTGCTGCAGACGATCGGGCAGCTGCTGCTGTGCGGCCTGGCGGGCTACGGCATGGCCCGCATCCCCTACCGGCACTCCGGCAAGGTCTTCTACGCGGTGGTCGCCACGCTGATGATCCCGGCGGCGGTGACGTTCGTGCCGAGCTTCGTCGTGGTCTCCAGCCTCGGCTGGCTCAGCGACCTGCGCGGCCTGGTGATCCCCGGTCTGTTCAGCGGGTTCACCGCGTTCCTGTTCCGGCAGTACTTCCTGGCCTTCCCCAAGGAGCTGGAGGAGGCCGCCCGCATCGACGGCCTCGGCTACTGGGGGACGTTCTGGCGGATCGTGGTGCCGAACTCCTGGAACTTCATCGCCGCGCTCGCGGTGATCTCCTTCATCGGCAGCTGGAACGCGTTCCTGTGGCCGTTGGTGATCGCCCAGGACCAGTCCTCGTGGACCGTCCAGGTGGCGTTGTCGAGCTTCCTCACCGCGCAGAACCTGAACGTGCACCAGCTGTTCCTGGCCGCTGCGGTCTCGATCCTGCCGCTGGTCCTCGTTTTCGTGACGCTGCAACGCTTCCTGGTCAGGGGCGTCGCGGAGACCGGCATCAAGGGCTGAACGGGCACCATGAAGGCCGGGCACCGCGTGGTGCCCGGCCTTCACGTCTTCTCAGATGCCACCGCCGAAGCCGCCACTGCCGTAGTCGCTCGACGGCCCGGAGTGGTACTTCGACGGCATCGTCCGCTTGCTGGGGTCGTACGGGTGGCTGTCGATGAGCACGCCGGTGAAGGACCGCCAGCCCAGCACGTCGCTCCCGTGTCCTTCCTCCAGCGCCCGCCTGGTCTGCATGTCCCAGTAGACGGTGGTGTACGGGTGCTCCGACCGTTCCGCCTCCAACGCGGCCTGCACCTGGTTCGCGGTCATTCCCGTGTGCGTCGCCTGACCGCCGTCGAGGCTCGGAAGCCAGATCGCGAAGCTGCGACGCGCTGGGCTCACGACGAGCTCGTACGCCCACACCGGTCCGGTGGCGGTGGTCAGCACCGCCGCGCGCCGAGCCTTGTCGCGTCGGTCTTCCTCCGCCCGGCGTACCGACTCGCGCTCGGTGAACTCCACGACGTAATCGGGAAGATCACCAGCGTGTTCCTGATAGGTCGCGAGCGCGGTGTCGAAGTCCGAGCGCAACTGGGCAGCGGTGTCGTTGTAGCTCCTGCGGAGGCTCCAGTTCCGCAGCGCGTACCGGAGCCGCCACCACAGTCGCCCCTGGAAGGGCGGCCACAGGTGCTGGCTCGCGACACGCTCCCGTTCCTGGAGAGCACGGATCTGCTTGAGGAACTCGTCCGTCGCGGAGCACCACCGGTCGCGGTCAGCCTCGGTGGCCCGGACCGTCCGGCCGTGCGGCCGGCTCGGGTCTCCGGTCGCGCACTGGAGCGCGGTGATCTTCCTGATCTCGGTGCCGATGACGTTCACCGTCCATGACCCCAGCAGCAAGCCGAGATCCGTCACATGGACTTCGACGTTCATCGTCCCATGGTGCCAGTCGGTTCGAGTCAGTCCAGCCGGTGTCCGGTGGTGACATCGACATGATCGGGAACCGAGTCCCGCCGGTCACCGACCGACAGCGTGCCGCTCGGCTCGAACATCAGGATGGACGCGCCATCGGCGGAGGACGGTTTGTGCTCGACCCCGCGTGGCACGACGAAGACCGAGCCCTGAGCGAGGACGACGGTCCGCTCGGCGTCGCCGTCCCGCAGCGCGATGGTCAGCTCTCCTTCGAGCACCAGGAAGAACTCGTCGGTGTTGTCGTGGGAGTGCCAGACGTGCTCACCCGCGACCTTGGCGATGCGGACGTCGTAGTCGTTGACCTGGGCGACGATCCGGGGGCTCCAGATCGCGTCGAAGCGGGCGAGCGCACTGGTCAGAGCGATGGGACTGGTGGTCATGCGACGAGCGTGCCCGTGGCGCGCCCGCCACGCGAGTGCTAGGAATCGCACATGTCGCGTGGATTCTCGCAGCCGCATCGCGTCGCCGTGCTCGTCGACGAGGGCTCCAACCCGTTCGAGCTGGGCGTGGCCACGGAACTGTTCGGGCTGCGCCGCCCCGAGCTGGACCTGCCCTGGTACGAGTTCACGCTCTGTTCGGCGACGCCGAGCGTGCGGATGCACAACGGGTTTTTCACGCTCTCCGACGTCGCCGGGTTGGACGCACTCGACGAGGCCGACACCGTGATCGCACCGAACCGCCCCGACCCGGAGGCTGGTGCCTCACCCCGGGTCCTCGACGCCGTGCGGCGCGCGGCGGAGCGCGGGACCCGGCTGGTGAGCTTCTGCACCGGCGCGTTCACCCTCGCCGAGGCCGGAGTCCTCGACGGCAGACGGGCCACCACGCACTGGCGATGGGCCGAGGTGTTCGCGTCCCGGTACCCGGATGTGGATCTCCAGCCGGACGTGCTGTTCGTCGATGACGGCGACGTGCTCTCCGCAGCGGGCAGCGCCGCAGCTCTTGACCTGGGGCTTTACCTGATTCGCCGGGACAACGGCGCGGAGGTCGCCGCCGCGGTGAGCCGTCGGCTGGTGTTCGCCGTGCACCGCGACGGCGGTCAGCGGCAGTTCGTCGAGCGTCCGGTGCCCGTGGTGCCGGAGACAGCACTGGCACCGGTGCTGGCATGGGCACAGCAACGGCTCGACCAGCCGCTGAGCACGGTGGATCTGGCTCGACGCGCCGCTGTCAGCGTGGCCACGCTGCACCGGCGGTTCCGCGCGGAGCTGGGCACGACGCCGCTGGACTGGCTGACCGAGGAGCGGGTCGCCCTGGCGTGCCGCCTGATCGAACGGGGCGAACCGCGGTTGGACGCCGTCGCCAACGCCAGCGGCCTCGGGACCGCGTCCAACCTTCGGGCTCAGATGCGGAGGCGGACCGGTCTCACGCCGTCCGCATATCGCAGGCGGTTCGGACTCAGCCCGTCACGGTGAAGCAGGGCAGACCATGCCTTCGGCCGCGCTCACCGGCCCGGCAGCAGCTCTTGGAGCTTCGTGCGCACACCCTGGCTGATCATGTGCCAGGCGTTCGGGTCCCCGCGCAACACGGACTCGGTCATGGCGACGACCTGGTCGAAGGTCGCGTGCGGCGGGATGGGCGGGACTTCGGGGTCGCAGCGCACGTCCAGGACCACCGGCCGGTCCGCCGCCAGCGCGCGGTCCCAGGCCGGACCGAGGTCCTCCGGCCTGTCGACCGCGATCCCGCCCAGCCCGAGCGACCGGGCGAACGCGGCGTAGTCCACGTCCGGCAGCACCTGGGACTCCTCGAACTTCGGCGCCCCACCCATCGCCCGCAGCTCCCACGTGACCTGGTTCAGGTCGTTGTTGTGGAACACGCACACCACGCACCGCCGGTCTGGCCAGAGCTCGCGGTACCTGGCCAGGGTGATCAGCTCGGCGAGCCCGTTCATCTGCATCGCCCCGTCACCGACGAGCGCGATCACCGGCCGGTCCGGGCACGCGAACTTCGCGCCGATCGCGTACGGCACGCCGCAGCCCATCGTGGCGAGCGTGCCCGACAGCGAACCGCGGACGTCTCCGCGCATCCGCAGGTTCCGCGCGTACCAGTTGGTCGCCGACCCGGAGTCCGCGGTGATGATCGCGTTGTCCGGTACGCGTGCGGAGAGCTCGTGCACGACGCGCATCGGGTTGACCGGGTCAGCGTCGAGCATGGCCTGCCGCTCCACCGTGCTCCACCACCGTTCCACGTTGGACTCGATGGTGTCGCGCCACGACCGGTCCTCCTTGTGCCGCAGCATCGGCGCGATCGCCGCCAGTGTCGCCTTCGCGTCCCCGACGAGGTTGACCTCGGTGGGATACCGCATGCCGATCATGCGGCCGTCCACGTCGATCTGCACCGCGCGCGCCTTGCCGTACTCCGGGAGGAACTGGCTGTACGGGAAGTTCGAGCCGACGATCAGCAGCGTGTCGCAGTCCCGCATCATCTCGTAGCTCGGCCGCGTGCCGAGCAAGCCGATCGAGCCGGTGACGAACGGCAGTTCGTCGGAGATGACGTCCTTGCCCAGCAAGGCTTTCGCGATGCCCGCGCCGGTCGCCTTGGCGACGTCGAGCACCTCCTGCGCGGCGCCGCGCGCGCCCTGGCCGACCAGGATCGCGACCCGCTCCCCCGCGTTGAGCACCTCGACGGCCCCGGCGATCGCCTCAGGTGGCGGCACGGCAGCGCCCGTGGCAAGGCTCGGCGGGCTGGACGGCACCTGCTTGAACTCGTGCTTCGGCGGCGTGTACTCCTGCTCCTGCACGTCGTTCGGAATGATCAGCGCCGTGGGAGCGCGTTGCGTCAACGCGGTCCGCATCGCCCGGTCCAGCGCGTTCGGCAACTGCTCCGGCACGGTGACCTCGACGTGGTACTCGCTGGCGACATCGGCGAACAGCACCTGGAGGTCGACTTCCTGCTGGTAGCTGCCACCGCGCGCGCTCCGTGCGGTCTGCCCGACGATCGCCACGACCGGGACGTGGTCGAGCTTGGCGTCGTAAAGGCCGTTGAGCAGGTGGATCGCGCCGGGGCCCGAGGTCGCGAGGCAGACCCCGGCGCGTCCGCTGAACTTCGCGTAGCCGACGGCCTGGAACGCGGCCATCTCCTCGTGTCGTGCCTGTACGAAGCGCGGCACGTTGTCCGCGTCACCAAAGGCGGCGACGATGCCGTTGATGCCATCGCCCGGATAGCCGAAGACCTGCTCCACTCCCCAGTCACGCAGGCGCTGGAGCAGGTAGTCGGCAACAGTCTCGGCCATGCTTCCTCCCGGGTCGTCTCCTCACCCGGCTACCCGGAAGCAGGCCGCTGACACGTGGCTAGCCCGTGTCCTGCAAGTCGCCCCGATCCCCCGAGGCGACACCGCCCCCCGTGCGCACTGGCCGACGTGCACGGAGTTTTCGCGTTTTGTCACCTAATTGCGCAAAAGAGCGCTCCCATTTCGCATTAAGGCTACAAAACGCGAAATGCGGGGAGGCGTGAGGTGGCGTGGGCGCCAGGCCGCTGACACGTGGCTAGCCCCGCCGGGCTGAGATGATCACCGCCCCGAACAGCAGCGCCGCCCCGGCGATCCCGGTCGCCCCGAGCCGCTCACCGAGCACGAGCGCGGCGAGCATGGCCCCGGTCAGCGGCTCCAGCAGCGCCATCACCGCCGCGGTGCTCGCGCCGATCCCGCGCAGTCCCCGGAAGTACAGCGTGTAGGCCACCGCCGTCGGCAGCAGCCCGAGCGCGGCGAGCAGACCGACACCGGTCAGGCTCACGGAGAAGCCCAGGTCGGCGAAGGGGACCATGAGCAGCCCGCCGAAGGTGAAGGCGAACCCCGTGCTGGTCAGGTCGTCCAGCCCGGCGACCGGTCGCGCCCCGAGCAGCGTCATCGTGGCGAAGCCTCCGGCCGCGAGCACCGCGAACCCGGCGCTGGCGAGCACGTCGGTTCCGGAGAACTCCCCGGACGGCACGCCGACCAGCAGCGCGAGCCCGGTCAGCGCGAGCGCGAGCGTCAGCACCGCGACGCGGTCGATCCGGCGCCAGCCCAGCACCCGCTCGGCGACGAGCACCAGCACGGGCGAGCAGCCGATGGTGACCAGGGTGGCGATGCTGACCGAGGTCAGCGAGACGGCCATGAAGTAGCTGCTCTGGAAGAACGCGGCCAGCCCGCCGATGCACGCGACGCGGGTCCACGCCGCCCGTCCCCGGGGCAGCGCTCGTCCGGTGAGCAGCAGGAAGGCGACGAGCAGCGAGCCGCCGACGAGGAGCCGGTAGGTGGCGACGGCCATCGGGGAGAGGTCTGCCGCGCGGCCGAGAAGGCTGCCGAGCAGGCCGCCGGTCCCCCACAGGAAACCGGCGGTGGCCAGGCTCAACAGCCCTTGGGCACGGGTGGTTGACGTGACAGTCGGTGCGTGCATGTGTGCGGCGCTCCTGCGACGAGAAGGGGAAAGGTCGCTGAAGCGGGGCACGCCGGGAACGCGCATGGCCGGATCGGCACGATGCGCTGTTGAATGCCTGCCCCGCTAGGAGGCCGGCGGCGGCGTGACGATGAAGATTCGGTGCACGGCGGTCACCCTAGAGAGGTTCCAGGCAGAACGCGAGCGACTTCGGCGGCGAGGGCCTTCCTCGGCACGCGCTCGAACTGCTCGATGTGCACGACACCGCCCTCCTCCTTCCACACCCCGGCGACGCGCCCACCCTGGAGCACGACCGGTGAGATCCACCCGGCAGCCCTGCTGACCTTCGCCAGGTGCTCGGCCGGGACGAGGTCGCGGTTGACCGCGATCACGTACTGGTCGAAGGCGGGCAGCAGCCGCACGAGCTTGTTCGGCGCAGTGTCCACCAGCTCCGCGACGTCCTCGGTCCGCGCGAGCATCGGCGTGCCGTCGACGACCACCTCGGTCAGCTCGTCGCGAGCGGCGGCGAACCAGGACTTCAGCAAGGAAACCTTGGTACCACGGGAGAACCACGCGCCGAAGTCGGCCACAGTGGACGGTCCGTACGCTCCCAGGTACCTCCGCACCAGCTCGGGCCCAGCCTCCTCGGCGGTGACGGTCCGCCAGCCGGGCAGCCACGTCGAAGGACTGGTGAAGGTGACCCGGTTGCCCTCGGCGGGGCCGTGGCAGAGCAACCCGAGCCAGCTGGTCGGCTTGAGCGCGAAGCCCCACCCCGAGCGCAGGATCTCCGCGAGGTGCGGCGAGCCGGTGTGCTCAAGCACGGCCTCGGTCAGTTCCTCGCGGGTGAGCACCTGTCCGTGCAACACCTCGGCGACGGCCTCGATGATCGACGTGATCTCCGCCAGCGTGACCCCGTGGCCACGCAACACGCTGGGCTTCTCCCACGAGCGCACGGCGGCCATGGCCGCGGCGAAGAGCGGGGCGTCGTCGGCGGCGTGCAGGTGCAGCGTGCCGCGCACGGACCACGAGCGGACCAGCGTCCGCTCGTCCCGCAGCGCCCGGTCGACCTCGTCGGAGTCGGGCTTGGCCTGCCGGAACGCGATCGCCTGCACCGCGGAGGAGGACACCTGCGCCTGCACTCCGGCGAGACGGCGAGCCAGCTCGACGGCGCTCGCGTGCGCGGGCTCGGTGATGTGGTGCCGCTTCATCCGCCAGGCCAGCACCTGGTCACGGCTCAGAGTGGTCATCGTGTCTCCCGTGGGTTGACACCGGTTATAGTGGTGTCATGGCGACGAGGTCAAGTCCACACGAACTGCGACTGCGCTGGCCGAACGACGTGGAGTTCGGCTTCGACGCCGGAGCGGTCTGCCTGGAGCTGCTCACAACGGGTGGCGTCGGTCGCTACGCGGCCCACGACTCGGTCCCCACCCCCACGCTGTTGACGCGGTGGTTGGCGTTGTCCCGCCTACGGGTCCCGAACGCCGCGTCCACAGTGGACGACATGCCCGTCGTGGCGAGGCTCCGCACGGCGGTGTGGGACATGGCGCAGGCCCAACTCGCAGGACGGCCGCGCCCCGCCGACGCGGTTGCGGCGCTCAACGAGATCGCCGCATCACCACCGCTGGTCCCAGTGCTCACCTCCGGAGCACGAGAATGGGCACCGGCGACCGCGACACAGGCGTTGTCGTCGATCGCCAGGGATGCCGTGGAGCTGTTCGGCGGCGACGCGGCCGCACGAGTCCGCGAGTGCACAGCGGAGAACTGCCAACTCGTGTTCGTGGACCTCTCCCGACCTGGCCAGCGCCGCTGGTGCTCTATGGATCGCTGCGGCAACCGCGCCAAACAACGAGCACGCCGCCGCTGAACGCCCACTCGCACTCCGGAGAGTGTGAGGGAGTTTCCGTGAATTCAACAACCTTGTCGAACGGCGACGCGAGGCAGTTCTCGTCGTTAGCTTCGCCGGGTGGCCCCTGCACTGCCACACCGAAGACGAGGGAGATCCATGTACCGCACCCTGACCGGCGCTGTCCTCTTAGCTGCCGGAGCGGCCAGTGCCATCACCGCGCCCGCCGCGGCGGAGAACTACTCGCCGGAGCTGCTGCACGCCGTTCAGCGCGACCTCGGGCTCGACGCACAGCAGGCGCGTGCGCGGCTCAGCAGTGACGCGAGGGCCACTCAGATCGAGCAGCGCGCACGGCTATCGGCCGGTGACTCCTTTGGTGGCGCGTGGATTCACGCGGGCAAGCTCGTCGTCGCCGTGACCGACTCCGCCAAAGCCGACGAGGTGCGCGCGGAGGGAGCCGAGGTCGCTGTCGTCAAGCACTCCCACGCCGCGCTGAGGTCGGCGAAGTCCACATTGGACGGAATCAAGGCGCCGGACTCGGTCACCGGGTGGCGGGTCGACGACCGTGACAACTCCGTTGTCGTGGAGGTGCTCCGGGGCAGACAGGACGAGGCGACCGCGCGGTTCCTGGAGACGGCGCGGAGAGTATCGCCCGCGATCGTGGTCGAAGAGGCCGACGAGGCTCCGGCTCCGATGCACGACGTCCGCGGTGGCGACGCGTTCTACACCGGCAGCAGTCCGTGCTCGGTCGGGTTCGCCGTCAACGGCGGCTTCGTGACCGCGGGCCACTGCGGCCCCAAGGGTGAGAAGGTCGTCGGGTTCAACAAGGTCGCGATGGGGTCCTATGTGGAGTCCTCGTTCCCCGAGAACGACTACGCGTGGGTGCGGACCACCTCCGACTGGACCACGAAGCCGTGGGTCAACCGGCAGGACGGCACCAACATCGTCGTGAAGGGCAGCGAGGAGGCTGCTGTCGGCGCGGCGGTCTGCCGGTCCGGCCGGACCACCGGCTGGCACTGCGGCACCGTGCTCGCCAAGGACCAGACCGTGAACTACGGCGGCTCGCTCGGCTCGGTGAAGGGGCTCACCAAGAGCGACGCGTGCGCCGAGTCCGGGGACTCCGGTGGCTCCTGGGTCGCGGGTGAGGGCTTCACCCAGGCGCAGGGCGTGCTCTCCGGGGGCGGCGGGACGTGCCAGGGCGGGAAGGCGACCACGTTCTTCCAGCCACTGAAGGAGATCCTCTCCGCGTACAACCTCACTCTGATGACCGGCTGACCAGCGTCGTCGCCCGCCTACCTCGGCCGGGCCGCACCAGGGTCCACCTCCGCGTCAAAGGCGATGGGGAGGTGATCTGAGGCCCTCTGGAATGTCGCGGAATCTGGCACCGTGAAGTTCCGCACCGTCACCGACGGCGAGTGAAAGCAATAGTCCACACGCAGAAGAGCCCCATCCAGCTTGATGGGGAACAACTGCGTGGGGAGTGTTGGCCGACCCATTGGGTCCGCATCTCGCAAACCCAAGGACTCAAGTAGCGCGACAACTTCCCCTCGCTGCATGTCGGCTACGACCGGCTCCAGCGCCCCGGCGAGACCTGGATTGGTCTCGTAAACACGGGACAGCGATCGAGCCAGGTTGGTCACCTCGCTCGCCTTGATCGAGTTCAGGTCACCCACGACAACCGTCGGTTCGTCGGAGTTGATCTCCGACGACAGGGTCCTCATTTGCGTGACCCGCACATCTTCACTGAGGTCGTCAAGGTACGCGAGGATGATCGACACCTCGGCCCGCTCGCCGAGCAAGCGGGCCGAGATCGCGTTTCGAGTTGCGACCCTGACAGCACGGACATCTGCCATCTCAACATTGCTCAGCAGCGTGAGTCCGTTGTCGTGCCCCAGCTCCTTCAAGCGCTCGTCGTCCAAACTGACGCAAAACGCGTACTTGTAACCGAACTGTCGACAGAGGTCGTCGGTCGTGAATACCTCGTCCCACCTGAAGGTATCGACGAGGCCGACCACGTCGGCCCGCAGCTCCTGAATCGCCAGCGTCAACTCAGGCAGCCGTTGCGGCACGGACGATTCGTGGTCGTACCCGTCGAAACCACCGCTCATGACGTTGTAGCTGGCAATCCTCATTCATCCACGCTACTCGCCGGATCCGGCGGTCAGGTCTGTCCGAGCAGGTGGCGGTCCACCGGGGAGTCCGACTGGCCGAGGAAGAACGCACCGAGCCCGACGGCGAACTCCGCGACCGTGAGCTTGCCGTCGGAGTCGGCGTCCAAGCGCCGGAAGCTCTCGACCACCTCGTGGTGCTCCGCCCCGCCGAGCAGGTGCGCGTACTCGGCCAGCTCGACGTAGCCGTCATCGTCGCGGTCGACGGCGTCGGCGACTACGTCCATCGCGGCACGCAGGGCGCTGCCCTCGTAGAGCGCCGAGGCGTACTCCTCCCCGCTCACCCGGCCGTCGCTGTCGGCGTCGGCGATCTCGCGCAGCTCCACCCACCACGCGTGGAAGGCGTCGTAGAGCGCGGTCTCGGTCTTCTCGTCCAGATCGAGCCGCGCCGCGATCACCCGCGCGGACGCCGCGAGATCGACCCAGTTGAGCGCGCCGTCGCCGTTCTGGTCCAGGACCCTGGCGAAGATCTCCGAGCCGCCCACGCCCGGTCGCGGCCCACTCGGACGCAGCAGGTGTTCGGCGGTCAGCGCGGTCACCGCGAGCGGCGTGTAGCGCAACCTCGTCGGCAGCACCTTGTCGAGCAGCCCCGCGCCACGGCAGACCACAGTGGACAGTGCGGAGCCGACGAAGCTGGGCTGGATCTCCAGGCGCTCCCGCAGCTGAGGGGGCAACAGCGCGGCGGTCACGTCGGCGTAGGCCCGCACCGCCGTCGTGCTCACCAGCCGCCACAACGGCAATGGCACGAACTCCAGCCCGGAGGGCAGCGGAAACTCACCGGCCAACGCGTCGAGCAGGTCCTGCAGTCCCTTGGTCCGCTCCAGCCGCTCGCTGGACACGCGCTCGAAGTAGGCCCAGAAGTCCGCGACGGTCGGCGGCATCGCCTCGGCGACACCGAGCAGCGCCCCCATGGCCAGCCACTCCTGGTACAGCCGGGCCTCGTCCTCGGCGGAGAGCGGGTCGCCACCGGTGCGGCACATCGTCACGATCCCCTCGAAGATCGTGAGGTAGACCCATGCCTTCGCCTCCGGGTCGAGCGCGCTGTACGCCCGGCCCGCCTCGTCGACGCCGTTGATGTGGCTGTGCAGCCGGTCCAGCCGGGCGACCTCCTTCTCCCGGCCCCGGGTGTCGGCGTAGACCATGCGCTGGAGGCTGGTCAGGGTCTGCTGGGCCCGGCGCCAGGGGCGGTGCCGGTAGGTCGAGAACTCCGCGACCCCCGCGCCGACGGCCGGGTGCGCCGTCTCCAGCACCAGCGCCCTGCCGAGGACGAGCATGAACCGCCACAGCCCCGCGTAACGCCACATCAGAGAGCCCGGGCCGGGCAACGGGCCGCCGGTGGAAGGAGCATCACTCATGGGGACCGTCCCGCGGGTGGGGCCGCGACGGCCGGAGCCCGCGCGGCGGCGACAGAAGCCAGGCAAGGAAAACGCAGAAGCCACCGTCGCGGGAGACGGTGGCGGCGAAATCGTTCAGGCAATGTCAGGCAGGAATGATCTTTCAGGGACTCGCCCTGGGCGGGGCCGACTGCTCGGCCCCGCCCAGAGGTGTGCGTCACACGATGAAGGACTGCTCCAAGGTGCAGGTCAGACGCGTGGTGTTCTTGCCACGGCAGCCCTGCGGAACGACCTTCCACACCTGGCCGAGCGGCGCCCGCACGACCGTGTGGTGCTGGACGGTGCGCTCCAGACCCCTGGAGAACTGCTGGTAGGTGCTCTGGCTGACGGCCCTCGTCTTCATGCCGATCGGGAACGCGGGCGCGGACTTCTCGATCGCCCTGGTCTCGTTCAGCAGGCGCGCACGACCGGTCTGGTAGAGCGCCCGGCTGCAGTCGTTGCGGCCGGCGAACCGGACGGTGACCGGGCTGATGTCAGTCCGGAAGCGGGCCTGCACCTCGATCTTGCAGCGCGTCACATGGCTGGAGCCGATGCGCGGGCCAGCGTAGGCCGTGATGCTGTCACTGACCACCACATCGCCCAGCGGCTGGAGCCGGGGCGGTGCCGCGGCGTTCGCCGTGGCGGTACCGAGGACCATCATTGCGAGCCCCATGAGGGCGGCCACAGCTGACTTTCGCTTCATTCTGCTTACCTCCGTGCTAGTCAGAGCCGGAACACAGGTCCAGACTCCGCGTTACGCGTACAGTCATTTCCGTAGGTGTGCTTAAAAGCGATCGGCCGTCCTTTCCAGAAACCACGTGCGGTCACTGTGACCGGCCAGTAGTCCCGTGGACACCCGCTGTGCCGCGGATCGCCGGGGAGGCGCCGGAAGTCCCCGTCGCTGCGCTTGAGATCTCGACATGCCTGCCTGGCGAATGGGTGGGTTCCGCCAACAGGGTCGCAGGTCAGACTCCGTTTCTTCACGGCGGGGAAGGGCTTCTCCCCCTTCGCGAGGGTCAACGTGAGCTCTGTCCGCGCGACAGTTGCCTCTGCGCTTGGCGACAGGACTGCCACCAGAATCAGTGCAATCGGCAAAGAAATTCTCATCCCAATTCCCTCCGGCGCTGGCGCCCCGCTTTTCTCGCCGGCGTTCCGGCTCCTTGCGGGTTCCGACCCGAATACGCTTGGTCGGCCCGGAATCTCGCGCCGTGGAACAAGACTTGGACCATCGCGGTGAAAAAACGGATACGGCAGGCAGTCGAACCCCGGTGGGCCATCGGCGAGATCAAGGTGCGAAACCGCTGCTGAGGAGGTACGCATGGCCGATGAGGGCGATGTGGCACGGCGCGGTCTCGTTCGGTCTGGTGACCATCGCGGTGCGCCTGTTCGCCGCGACCGAGGAGCACGACTTCCGGTTCCACCAGGTGCACCGGGAGGACGGCGGGCGCATCCGGTACCGGCGGGTCTGCTCCGCGTGCGGCGAGGAGGTCGCCTACCAGGACATCGCCAAGGGCTACGAGATGGAGGACGGCCGCATGGTCGTCCTGGACCGCGAGGACTTCGAGAAGCTGCCGATCTCCACCGACCACGCCATCGAGGTGCTGGAGTTCGTGCCCACCGAGGAGATCGACCCGATCTTGTTCCAGAAGAGCTACTACCTGGAGCCGGACAAGGCGGCGGTGCGGCCGTACGTGCTGCTGCGGACCGCGCTGGAGCGGGCGGACCGGCTGGCGGTCGTCAAGATCACCATGCGGCAGCGGGAGTCGCTCGCCGTGGTGCGCGCCCGCGACGACGTGCTCGTGCTGCACACGATGATGTGGCCGGACGAGATCAGGACGCCGGAGTTCGGCTTCCTCGAGGGGGACGTGGAGGTCCGGCCGCAGGAGCTGCGGATGGCCGAGTCGCTGATCGAGAGCATGGCGGGCACCTTCGTCCCCGAGGAGTTCACCGACGACTACCGCGACGCGCTCGCGAAGCTGGTCGAGGCCAAGGCCGAGGGTGCGGAGCTGCCCGCGCAGCCGGAGGCCGAGGACAGCGGCGAGGTGATCGACCTGATGGCCGCTCTGGAGCGCAGCGTCGCGCAGGCCAAGGCGGGGCGGGCCGAGGCGAAGCGCGGAGCCGACAGCTCCGACGCCGGAGGCGGGAAGAAGGCCTCCGCCCGGAAGAAGAGCGGCGCGAAGAAGACCGGCGCCAAGGACAAGAGCGCCTGAGCCATGGCCGACCTCCGGGAGTACCACCGCAGGCGCGATGCCGCCCGGACCCCGGAGCCGATGCCCGGCACCGAGGAGCTGACCAGCGGGAACAACGATCTCTTCGTCATCCAGGAGCACCACGCGCGACGGCTGCACTGGGACGTGCGGCTGGAGCGCGACGGGGTGCTCGCGTCCTGGGCGGTGCCGAGGGGCCTGCCGGAGGAGCGGGACACGGTCCGGCTCGCGGTGCGCACCGAGGATCACCCGATGGAGTACCTCAACTTCTCTGGAGACATCCCGAAGGGCGAGTACGGCGGCGGCCGGATGACCATCTGGGACAGCGGTCGCTACGACACCCTGAAGTGGTCCGAGCACGAGGTGGACGTCGTCCTGCACGGCACGCGCGCCACCGGCAGGTACGTCTTCTTCCGCGCGGACCGGAAGGACCGCGCCGGCAAGGACTGGATGGTCCGCCGCGGTGCGACGAAGGCGGGCACGCCGGAGCGGACGCCCCCACCGGAGGTGCTGTCGCCGATGCTCGCGGTCCGCGGCTCACTCCCCAGCGCTGACCAGGACGAACAGTTCTCCTACGAGTTCAAGTGGGACGGCGTGCGCGCGCTGGCCCGGATCACCGGCGGGCGGCTGCGCCTGCTCGCGCGCAGCGGCGCCGACATCACCGCGACCTACCCGGAGCTGCGCGAGCTGGGTCCGCAGTTCCCGGGCACCGCGCTGCTCGACGGCGAGATCGTGGTGCTGGAGAACGGGCGGCCCAGCTTCGCGGCGTTGCAGAAGCGGATCAACGCCACCGGCCAGGCCAAGATCGCGCGGCTCGCCGGGCAGCGGCCCGTCACGTACCTGGTCTTCGACCTGCTCCACCTCGACGGGCGGTCCTGCCTCGACCTGCCCTATGACCAGCGCAGACACCTGCTGGAGGCACTGGAGCTGCGTGGCGGCCACTGGCTGACGCCGCGCGCGTACCCCGGAGCGGGCACGGCCGTGCTGCACGCCGCGCGGCAGCAGCGGCTGGAGGGGGTCGTTGCCAAGCGCCGCGAGTCGCGCTACCGACCGGGTCTCCGCTCGGCGGACTGGATCAAGATCACTGATCTTGAAACTAGTGAAGTGCTCGTCGGCGGCTGGCAGCCGGGCGCGGGAAAGCGGGCGGGACTGATCGGATCGCTGCTGCTCGGCCTGCCCGAGCCCGACGGGACCCTGCGTTACGTCGGCAAGGTCGGCACCGGCTTCAGCGACGAGGCGCTGCGCTCGCTGACCACCACCCTGCGCGGGCTCGCGCGCCGGACCAGCCCGTTCTCCCCCGAGGTGCCCCGCGCGCACGCCCGTCGGGCGCAGTGGGTCCGGCCGAGCCTGGTCGGCGAGGTGGTCTTCCAGAGCTGGACCGAGGACGGACGGCTGCGACTGCCGCGCTGGCGGGGCCTGCGCCCGGACAAAACCCCTGGTGAGGTGGGCAGGTCATGAGCGAGGCCGTGTCGGTGCGGGTGGACGGGCGGACCGTGCGGCTGACCAACCTGGACAAGGTGCTCTACGCCGACGGGTTCACCAAGGGCGAGGTGATCGACTACTACGCCCGGATCGCCCCGGTCCTGCTCCCCCACCTCGCCGACCGAGCCCTGACGCTCAAGCGGTTCCCGGACGGAGTGGACGGGCCGTCGTTCTTCGAGAAGAACGTCTCCCGGCACGCCCCGGACTGGGTGCGCACCGTGCGGCTGGCGACGCCGGGCAGCGGCAGGGGCAACGAGCACGCCGACTACGCCGTGGCCGAGGACACCGCGACCCTGGTGTGGGCGGCCAACCTGGCGGCACTGGAGCTGCATGTTCCACAGTGGACAGTCGACCCGCGCGGCGCCCGGCGCGATCCTGACCTGCTGGTGTTCGATCTCGATCCGGGTGCTCCGGCGACCATTGTGGAGTGTTGCCGCGTCGCCGAGCTGCTGCGCGCCGAGCTCGCGGGAGACGGCCTGCCCGCCTACCCGAAAACCAGTGGCTCCAAGGGACTTCAGCTCTACGTGCCGATTCGCGGCTCCGACGCCGAGCGGCCCCGCGAGTACGCGCGCGAGCTCGCCGAGCGCCTGGCCGCAGACCGTCCACAGCAGATCGTGTCGAAGATGCGGCGGGCGCTGCGCGACGGCAAGGTGCTCATCGACTGGAGCCAGAACAACACCGCGAAGACCACCGTCGCGCCGTACTCGCTGCGGGCCCGCGAACACCCGACCGTGTCCGCTCCAGTCACCTGGGACGAGGTCGAGAGCTGCGCGAGGCCGCAGGACCTGGTGTTCACGCCGGCCGCAGTGCTGGACCGCGTTGCCGAACACGGTGACCTGCTCGCGGACCTGCGCGGCGAGGCGAACCTCCTGCCGAGCCGCTAGAGACCGAGCAGCTCCGGCCGCTCGGCGAGCTCGGTGAAGCGTTCGGCCGGGTCGGCGACGAGCTTGCGCAGCCCCAGGTCCATCAGGCCGGAGACCACCCTGAGCTCTGCGGCGACCGTGCCGTCGGTGCGGGTGATCTCCTGCTCGATCAGGAAGGTCTTGCCTGCGCCCCAGGTGAACCCGCAGGTCACGTCCACCTCGTCACCGGCGCGCAGCTCGGAGAGGTATCGGACGTTGATCTCCAGCATGACCGGTCCGACGCCGTTGGCCAGCAGCTTCTCCTGCGGGACGCCCGCGGCGCGCAGCACCTCCCAGCGCGCGTGCTCGCCGTAGTCCTGGTAGGTCGCGCCGTGCAGGTGGCCCTGGGTGTCCAGCTCGTAGCCGCGCACGCCGATGCGCACGCTGAACGGTTCGGTCACCGGCCCGCCCTGCGGCTGGGCAGCCCGTGCGCGGCGTCTGTTGGCGCCTGGTGCTCCCTCCGGTGTCGCAGCATCTCCGCGAGCGGTGTCGGCTGGCCGAGGTGGAAGCCCTGTCCGACGCGGACGCCCAGCCGGGCGAGCGCGTCGACCTGGGACGGCCGCTCCACCCACTCGGCCACTGTGGACAGCCCGAGGCCTCTTGCGATCTCCAGGATGCCGCTGACCAGGACAGCGTCGCTGGTGCCGCGGTCGATGCCGCGGACGAACTCGCCATCGATCTTCAGGCCGGTGATCGGCAGGTGCTTGAGGTGCACGAAGGAACCGAAACCCGCGCCGAAATCGTCCAGGGTGATCCGGCAGCCGGTGGCGCGCAGCTGCTCCGCCAGGTCGCGCACGGCGTCGAGGTTGGTCATCGCGGCGGTCTCGGTGATCTCCAGGCCGAGCCGCCCGGGTGTCACGCCCGCCGCGACCAGCCGGTCCAGCACGAACTTGGCGAAGTCGGCGTCCTCAAGCGTGCGGCCGGAGACGTTGACGTTGAACCGCAGGTCGGAGTCGGGGTGTCTGACCAGCGTGTCCAGCGCCTTGTCCAGCACCCACCTGTCGATGTCGAGCACCAGCCCCGAGCGCTCGGCCTCCGGCAGGAACTCCGCGGGGCCAGGCGCGGGGCCGTCGCCGTCCTCCAGCCGCAGCAGCAGCTCGTAGCCCAGGATGCGGCCGGTGCGCAGGTGCACCATCGGCATGGCGTGCAGCGCGAACCCGTCGTTGTCCAGCGCGAACCGCAGTCGGTCCAGCACCGAGACCCGCTTGACGGTGTCGGCGTAGTGGCCCGGTTCGTAGACGGTGACGCGGTTGCGGCCCGCCGCCTTCGACGCGTACAGCGCCAGGTCGGCGTTGGCCAGCACGTCCTCCCACCCGGCTCCGTCGCCGAACGGCGCCACGCCGGTGCTCGCGGTCATCCTCGTCGCGGCGGCACCGGTGATCACCGGCAGCGCGGAGATCCCGGCGGCCAGCTTCTCCGCGACCGCGGCGGCCTGCGCGGTGTCCACATCGGGCAGCACCACCGCGAACTCGTCACCGCCGAGCCTGCCGAGCAGCTGGCCGGGTCCGAGCTGACCGCTGAGCTTGGTCGCCAGCGTCCGCATCACCCGGTCGCCGACGGCGTGCCCGCGCAGGTCGTTGACGTCCTTGAAGTTGTCCAGGTCCAGCAGCAGCAGCGCGCCCGTCGCGCCCGCGGCGAGCTGGCGCTCCAGCTCCCTGGTCAGCGCGCGCCGGTTCGGCAGCCCGGTCAGCGGGTCCTCTTCGGACAGTCGCAGCAGCTCGCTGTGCAGCCGGTGGGACTGGGTGACGTCGTGGGCGGTGCCCAGCATCCGCACCGGGCGGCCCGCGTCGTCGCGCACGACCTCGCCGAAGCACTCGAAGACCAGCTCGGAGCCGCAGTTGGCGCGGGTGATCCGGTGGGTGTAGGTGAACTGCTCACCGGTGCGCAGCGCGCGTTCGACGACCCGCTGGAACTCCGGCCGGTCGTCCTCGTGGATCAGCGAGGTGTACGCCGCGTAGTCCAGCTCGGTCCCCGGCGGATGGCCGACCATGTCCAGCAGCGCGTCCGACCAGACGACCCGGTCGTCTGGCAGGTACCACTCCCAGTTGCCCATCCGGCCGAGCATCTGCGCGCGGTGCAGCGCCTGGGCCTGCTGCGTTGCCTCCAGCTCGCGGGAGCGCCACGCGGTCACGTCCATCGCGCGGTAGAGGAGGTTCTCGGTCCCGTCTAGGTGCGTGCAGCTGACCTCCAGCCACCGGTGGCCCTGCGGGCGGGCCGAGGGCGCGAGTAACGCGGCGATGCCCGCGCGCGGCCCGTCCGGCACACCGGGCATGAGCGCGGGCAGCGACCGGCCCGCCGCACCCTCCTCGGGGATGCCGAGCATGTTCGCCAGGGCAGGGTTCACCCAGAGCAACCGACCACCACGGTCAGTCACCGCAAATCCGACGTCCGTGTGCCGCAGCACCGCGAACTGCGCCGCACCGTCGTCCGACACCTAACGCCTCCTCGCCGCTGAGCGCCATGGTCGCCGCCCCGTGCACCCGTGGGCAAGGGCCCATCGTTGCCAGTTCTTGATACAGGTACCAGGCGTCCCCGCAGGTCTCCAAAGCCCCATGAACTACCGCAGCCGCTCCAGACCCTTGGCTTCCTGAACCAGTCCGGCGGCCATCCTCCGCAGCTCGCCGCTGTCCGCGCCGTCCTCCGCGGCGGTCGCCACGTCCTCGGCCGCGCAGCGGAGCTGGAAGAGCCGATCCTGCAGGTCGGCCAGCTCAGCCGCCGAGAGCACGACGGCGTCCTCGGGCAACCCGCCGCGCTGCATGGCCGCGCGCCGCTCGTAGGCGCGCTGACGGCAGGAGTGTCCGCAGTACCGGCGGGGCCTGCCGCGCCCCTCGCCGTCCGCCAGCCGCTGTCCGCACCATCCGCAGTGCCGCGCCTCGGGGCGCCTGCCCCAGCCGGTGCCCTCGCTACCCGCCTGCACGTGCCCGACGCTATCCGGATACCACGCGGTCACCCCCGCGCCACGCCGCCCAGGCACACTCGAAGGGTGGCCCGTACGCATCCCTACCTGGACGGCCCCTACCCGAGGGCCTTCGCGCACCGCGGCTGGCACGTCGACGAGCTTGCCGGCATGGAGAACTCCTTGAGCGCGTTCCGGCGCGCGTCGGCCGAGGGCTTCCAGTACATCGAGACCGATGTCCACGCCACCAGCGACGGTGTCGTGGTGGTGCACCACGACGCCCTGCTGGACCGCACGACCGACCGGATCGGCCCCATCTCCGGGCAGCGCTGGGCCGAGGTCGGCAAGGCCAGGATCGCCGGCAGGGAGCGGGTCAGCCGCCTTGAGGACGTGCTCGAAGAGCTGCCGGACACCTTCTTCAACATCGACGTCAAGGCCGACTCCGCGGTCGATCCGGTGCTGCGGGTGGTGCACCGCCTCGGCGCCTGGCATCGCGTCTGCCTCGCCTCCTTCGCCGACAAGCGGCTCACCCGGCTGCGGCTCGGCGGCGGCGCGCGGCTGCTGACGGCGCTGGGCAGCCGGTCGGCCGGCGCGCTGTGGGCGGCGGCCCGGCTGCCCGTCCTCCCTCTGCGCTCGGCGGTGCGCGGTCAGCTCGCGCAGCTGCCGGTCCGGCGCGGCCGAGTCACCGTGATCGAGAACAGACTGCTGCGGATCGCGCACAGGTTGGGCCTGGAGGTGCACGCCTGGACCGTCGACGCGGCGGCGGAGATGACCGTGCTGCTCGACATGGGGGTGGACGGTCTGGTGACCGACCGCCCGGACACCCTGCGCGACGTACTGCGCCGCCGGAAGGTCTGGGCCGCGGCGTGAGCGGCGGGGCCTCCCCGCTGAGCCGATCGCACCACATGATCTTGGGGCCGGTCGCGTGATCTTGTGACCCTCCCCGCATGGCGCGCGTGACACCGGGGCACTCGCCCTGGTGCCGAGATCAACTCGACACCAGGAGAGGAAGCAGGACATGTCTCGATTACTCGCCGCCGTCGGACTGGCGGGCGCGCTCGCCCTGTCCTCGGCCACCGTCGCCCAGGCCATGACGCCCCCGCGCACGGCGGAACCGCCGGCGACCGTGCAGGCGCACGACGAGGGCAAGGTCCCGATCATCAGCGGCAGGATCATCTACGACGACCGCAACGTCTTCGACTACCGCCAGCTCATCAAGGGCAGGAACGTCATCGAGTACGAGCGGCTCTTCGAGCGCACGACCATCGAGAAGATCACGATCTTCGTGATCTCGAAGGCGCGGGACCGGGCGTGGAAGTGCGGCGTCGTTGTCCGCGAGGAGTCGCGGGCGTACCTCGCCGACCACAAGCGGCTCTCCATCCGCGCGGAGAAGCAGCTCCGCCGGTTCGTCCAGCACGAGTTCCTCGCCGGGCGAAAGGACATCTCCAAGCGCCTGGTGATTGAGATCAGCCACCAGATGCGCTACCACCTGGACCAGCTCCGGACCGAACACCGCAGGTGCTGACGGCACCGCGGCGGTTCTGACCGCCCGGAGCACCGGAGCGGACTGGTGGCCGGGCCACACCAGTCCGCTTCCCTCGTCAGCGTGGGCGTTTGCCGTTCCACGCGGCGTCCCAGGTCTTCGGCCCGAGCAGGCCGGAGTCCTTGATCCCGTTGGCGCGCTGGAGGGCGAGCACCGCCGCCTTGGTCTCGGCGTAGTAGCACCCGGTGCCCTGGAACTTGTAGCCGAAGGCGTTCATCCGCAGCTGCCACGTGCGCAGCGCCGGGTGGCAGTCGCCGTAGTCGAAGACCTTGCCGGGCCACGGCGGGAAGCCGAGCGAGCCGCTGATGTACGCCGCCTCCGCATAGGTGGGCAGGCGCTTCGTGCGGGCGTCGCGGTCGTCGCGCAGGCCGAGCTTGTCCGCGCACTCCCACGGCTGCCAGCCGCGCATCCGGTACAGGTACAGCGCGCGGAAGTCCTGCTCCGCCTTGGACGCCTCGTGCGGGAGGCCGATCCCGCCGACGCTGCGCCATGTCGGCAGGTCGAACTGGTAGGCGCCGTAGTAGCCGTTG
The DNA here is from genome assembly GCF_042429765.1 of Allokutzneria oryzae. NCBI lineage: Bacteria > Bacillati > Actinomycetota > Actinomycetes > Pseudonocardiales > Pseudonocardiaceae > Allokutzneria > Allokutzneria oryzae. Next base: position 145,575 of record NZ_JBHLZU010000019.1, read on the forward strand.
CCGGTGTTGGTGTCGTAGCGGTCGGTCGACTCGCACATCCGCAGCCGCTGCCAGTCCGTGGTGCTCGGGTCGGCGACAGCGGTCCCCGCCCCGGCCGCTCCGAGGGCCACCGTGAGTGCGACCAGCACTAACGCCTTCGCGAGGTTACGGACTGTACACATGGCGCGACCGTAAGTGCAGGTAGTTCGCCCCACAAGCAACACACCCGACAACCGGCACCTGAGTACCGCGATCGAGCGGATTTGCCGCGGTTCCGGAAACCTCGGTCCGACCCCGTGCACCAGGTCGGCGCAGGCCAGTGGCCGCGGTCCTGAGTGGACGGCGGGGAACGGGTACATCGCGATTCGCAGTCAACTCGCCCGGTGATCGTCAGCGCCGGGTACCCGTACCAGTACAGTCCGCGTGCCGGGTGCTCTGGATCACCCCGGCGGGAGGGTCTTGATGAGCACGGCGGACGGCGCGGCGACGATGGCTGACCCGGACCCGGTCGCGCGCAAACGGGAGCAGCGCGGCTGGATCTGGTACGACTGGGCCAACTCGGTCTTCCCCACCTCGGTGGTGACCGTGTTCCTCTCCCTCTACCTGACCACCGTCGCGCAGAGCGCCGCCATGGCCGACACGGCGCTCAACGGGCCCAACCCGTGTCCCAACGACGACACACTGCGCAACTGCGACATCATCGCCTTCGGCCTGCAGTTCCCCGCGGGCTCGCTGTGGGGCTACCTGCTGTCGATCGCGACCGTGGTGCAGGTGGTGGTGCTCCCGATCAGCGGCGCTATCGCCGACCGGGCGCAGAACAAGCGCAAGATGCTCGGCGGCTTCGCGTTCGGCGGGTCCGCAGCGACCCTGGCGCTCGGCCTGGTGTCCGGGTCGAACTGGGAGCTCGGCGCGATCCTGTTCGTGATCGGCAACATCTGCTACGGCGCCTCCATCGTCGTCTACTACGCGTTCCTGCCGGAGATCGCCGAGCCCGACGAGCGCGACGCTGTGTCCTCGCGCGGCTGGGCCTTCGGCTACCTCGGCGGCGGACTGGCCCTGGCCATCCAGCTCGTGCTCTTCCTGATGCACGAGCAGGTCGGGCTGGAGAAGGGCACCGCGGTCCAGATCTGCTTCGTGATCACCGGCCTGTGGTGGGCCGGGTTCACCCTGGTCCCGCTCAGCAGGCTCAAGCGGCACCAGCCGCCAGCCAAGCGCGACCCCGGCGCCTCGGTGATCGCCGACGGCTTCCGCGAGCTCGGCTCGACGATCCGCTCGGCGCGGGCGTTCCCCCTCACGCTGGCCTTCCTCGGCGCGTACCTGATCTACACCGACGGCATCTCCACGGTCGCCAACGTCGCGGGCCAGTACGGCAAGCTCGAACTCAAGCTGGACGAGGAGACGCTGATCGCGACGATCCTGCTGACGCAGTTCATCGCCTTCATCGGCGGTGTCGTGCACGGCATGGTTGCCCGCCGCATCGGCGCGAAGCGGACGATCCTGGTCAGCCTCGCGCTGTGGATCGTGGTGCTCGCCGCGGCGTTCTTCGTCGAGGCCGGGCAGATGTTCCAGTTCTTCGGCGTGGCGATCGGCATCGGCTTCGTGCTCGGCGGCACGAACGCGCTGTCCCGCTCGCTGTTCAGCCAGATGGTGCCGCCCGGCCGCGAGGCGCAGTACTTCTCCCTCTACGAGATCGGCGAGCGCTCGACGTCCTGGCTCGGACCGCTGCTGTACGCGGGCATCGGCCAGGCGACGGGCTCGTTCCGCTACGCCATCCTGTCGCTGATGGTCTTCTTCGTGGTGGGCATCATCCTCATCTCCCTGGTGCCCGTGCGGCGGGCGATCGAGCAGTCCGGCAACGCGGTCCCGACTCTCGTCTGAGCCGTCGGCTGTCCGACTGTGAGGCCGGTTACCTGCGGGAACAAGCGTTCTCTGTGGCACGTTGTTCGAAATGTCCGGCTGAGCGCCCGATAGAGCGCGCACCGTGTCGGCCGCAGGCCAGGGCTCCCGCGCCCCGGTCGGCGGTCCACCCCAAGAGCACGGCGTTCGTGCCCGGAGCGGCTCCCGGACAGCCGTCGGCCGACCATCGCGACCCCCAGCGCGACCGGCCGACGGCCCCACGTCACCTATGGTGTCGTGCCCAGGCGCACGGGCAACGCGGCGAGCGCGCGGGAGCGGAAAGACCTGCGCCACGCCAGCTCGTCGACGGGCACGGCCAACGACAGGTCCGGGAACCGGCGGAACAAGGTGCCGAGCGCGACCTCCAGCTCCATCCGCGCCAGTGCGGCGCCGAGGCAGTGGTGGATGCCGTGGCCGAAGGTTAGGTGGGCGTTGTCGGCGCGCCGGATGTCGAAGCGGTCCGGGTCCGGGAAGCGGGCGGGGTCGCGGTTGGCCGCCGCCACGCTCAGCATCACCGTCTCCCCCGCCTCCCTGCCCGCCCCGTCCGCGAGCGCGAAGCGGCGGATGGCCAGCGGCCCCGAGGGGTCGTAGCGGAGGATCTCCTCGACCGCGCCGCGCACCATGGCCGGGTCGGCTCGCAGCGCCGCGAGCTGCTCGGGGTGGCTCAGCAGCAGGAGCACGCCGATGGCGATCGTGTGCTGGACGTTCTCGACCCCCGCGAGCAGCAGCAGGAACGCCAGCGAGACCAGCTCGTCCTCGGTGAGGCGGTCTCCGTCGTCGCGGGCCGCGACCAGCGTGGACAGCAGGTCGTCGCCGGGGCGCTCACGGCGCGAGGCGACCAGGCGGACCAGGAACTCGGTGATCGCCGCGATGGCCGCCGGGACCTGGCGTGGATGCTCCGGGGCGAACATGCGCGTGATCAGGACCGAGAACTCGGCCTGGTCGGCGCGGGAGACCCCGAGCAGCTCTCCGATGACCGTCAGCGGGATCGGTGTGGCGTACTCCACCGTCAGGTCCGATGGGGAGGAAAGCTTGTCCGCCAAGGAGTTCGCGAGTTCGACCACGCGGGGACGCAGGTTCTCGACGCGGCGGGTGGTGAACGCCTTGGTCACCAGGCGACGGATGCGGGTGTGGTCGGGCGGGTCCATGTTGAGCAGGTTCGCGTCGAGCGCGGGCGGCAGGGAGAAGCCCGCGTAGCCGCCGCGCGCGTGCTTCTTGTTCAACGACAGCAAAGGGTCCGCGAGTCCTTCGCGGACGTGGTCGTAGGGGCAGACCAGGCGCGCCGGTGAACCGTCCGGCAGTTCGGCGCGGTGGCTCGGTGCCGCCGCGCGCAGACGGGCGTAGTGCCCGTGCGGGTCGGCGGCGAACGCCTCGTCGAAGACGACGGTGATCATGACCGCGCCCGGCGGCGCTGGACCTCGGCGATGGAGGCCCAGTCCTGGTCCGCCTGACCGTTGGCGAGTGCTTCGTGCAGGGACTCGCGGACGATCTCGCCGAACGGGAGCGGGACATCGAGGCCCGCCGCGGCGTTCATCGCGAGGTTCACGTCCTTGAGGCCCAACGTGGCGGTGAAGCCCGCGGGCTCGTACTCGCGGTCGGCGATCAGCTTGCCGTAGCCGCTGTACACCGGTCCCGGGAAGAGCGAGCCCGTGAGCAGCTCGACCAGGTCGTTCGCGTCGACACCCGCCTTCTCGGCCAGGCTGACCGCCTCCGACAGCGACTGGATCGCCGTGGCGAGCAGGTAGTTCCCGATGATCTTGACGATGTTCGCCTGGTGCGGCTGCGTGCCGAGCGGCCAAGTGCGCTTTCCGAGCACGTCGAACACCGGACGGAGCCGCTCGACCAGCTCGTCCGGCCCGGCGGCGAGGACGTTGAGCTGACCCGCCTCGGCGACCGGAACCCGGCCGAACACCGGGGCCGCCAGGTACCCGACCCCGTGCTCGGCGTGCAGGGCCGTGGCGCGCTTGGCCAGTTCAACGCTGACAGTCGCCATGTTGACGTGCACTGCGCCTTCCGGAGCGCCGGCGAGCAGGGCGGGGTCCAGCAGGCGCTCCTCCACGACGTCGTCGTTGGCCAACATCGACAGCACCGTCCCGGTGCCGAAGACCTCTTCCAGGTCGGCCGCCGGACGGGCTCCGGCCGCGACCAGGAGTTCGACCGGGCCGGGACTGCGGTTCCACACCGTCACGTCGTACCCCGCCGCGACGAGGTTGGCCGCCATCGCCGTGCCCATCGCGCCGAGACCGATGAAACCGATTCGCTTGTCCACGGTGAAGCCTTCCTTGCCGGATGAGAGCGATGCTATTCCGGCGGGGTTGGCTCAGCCGAGGTTGGCTGTGCTTCAGCGTCTCGCCCTCCTGCGGGGCGTGGAACTGCGTCCCGTTCCCCGCGTAGAAGGCCAGTGGAGCGCATCCTGGACGGTCTCGGCCTGCTCGTCGACCGCCGGGCGAGATCGCCTGCCGACCCGGGACTGCGCGCCGCTGGAGCGCGGTAGCGAGACGCCGACCTTGGTGAAGGCCCAGACAATCGGGACCACGCTCACGGTCATCACGACGGCGCCGCGGCCACGCGCATCCTGCGCTTCAGCCGGTTCGACGCCACGTCGCCCCCCCGTGCGCTGGCGTGGTCCGGTTATCGCGTTTTGTCACCTTGATGCGCAAAAGAGCGCTCTCATTTCGCATTAAGGCTACAAAACGCGAAATGAGGGGCACGGGGGTGAGGGTTGCGAGGGTGCCAGGGGGTGGTGAGGTGGTGCCTGCTCATCGACCGCCGGGCGGGGTGAGCGGACACCTGCTCACGTCGAGCATCGGGCGCTGAGCCGCCCGGTCCCCAACGACCTCAGCCGAACCGCAGCCCCAGCGCGGCGGCGATCACCATCGCCTGCTCCGGCTCGATCACCGCGCCCTTGAGCGCCACGGTCAGCGGGTCCACTGAGGACAGATCACTCCCCCGCAGGTCACAACGCTCCAGGTTCGCCTTGTCCAGCCACGCGCCCGACAGGTCCACACGGTGCAGCGTCGCACCCTCGCAGCGCGCCCCGGTGAGGTCCGCCTCGCGCATCCGCACTCCGCTGAACGACGCCCTGCGCAGATCGGCGCCGGGCAGCCCGGTGAACGACCAGTCCCCGCCCACGACCTTCATCAGGTCGAACGCACACCGGTCGAACATGCTGCCGACGAGCTTGCAGTCGGTGAAGCTGGCGTCGAAGAAGTCGCAGCGGGTGAACGTGCAGTTGAGGAACGCGGCCCCGGTGTGCTCCGAGACGTTGAACCGCACATCGCGGAACGTGCATTCGGTGAACACCGCGCCCTGGCCGACGACCTCGGTCATGTCGACGTCGACGAACGCCACCCGCTCATGGCTCAACCCGGACAGGTCGTCGTGGTCCCAGTCCTTGTCGTGAACCGTCCGGGTCGTCGGAGGCGGTGGAGCGCCGCGCCTGCGTTCAGCCATGCGCTCAACGTACGACGCCCCACCGACACTCCGCCTTTCCGCTAGCCACCGCAGGTGGCGTCGCGTGGTGGGCCGCCAAGCAGGTAGGCGTCGATCGCCGCGCGGTTGCACTGTCCTCGGTGGTAGACGCCGTGTCCCCACCCGTCGTAGGTGTGCAGAACCGCGCGCTCGCGCATCTGCTTGTAGGCGCCCGTCGCCCACGCGTAAGGCGTCGAAGGGTCGTGGCGGGCGTTCGCGACCATGATCGTGGGTGTTGTCGGAGCGAGGACTGTCGTCGCGGACGGGTTGGTGGGCGGCGGCCAGCCGGCACAGTCAAGCATCGCCTCGCGCAGCTCCGGCGAGAAACGCATCGCGGGAGCCGCAGCACGCTCCGCGTCCGCGGTCCGCCGGAGATCTTCATATGAGGCCGGGCGCATCGACCAGTCCTGACAGAACACTGCGAACCGCCCATGTGCCTGTGTTCCGATACCGCGCGCCGCAGGACGTTCGGTCGGAGCAGTGCCGATCCGCAGCTCGGACATCCAGGTCGCGAACTGCTGCCACTCCACACGGATGAAGGCGCTGTAGGCGCGGCCGATCGCGTACTCGGGGGAGATCGGGATACTGCCGAACTCCAGCAGCTCGCCGCGGTCGCTCGCCGTGAGGAAGTCTTTCCATTGCTGAGCAACGGGTTTGCCATGTAGGGCGCACGCGGCATCCGTGGCGCACCAGCGGGCGAACTCCGCGAATGAGTCTTCTGCGCCAGCAGCCGCGCTGGCTGCCATGTCCTTCGCGTTAAGGCCGTGGTCCATGACGGAATCGAGCACCATGCCGCGCAGGTTGGCGCCGTAGCGCTGCGCGTACTGCTGGCCGATCAGCGTGCCGTAAGACACTCCGTAGTAGCTGATCTTCTTTTCGCCCAGAGCCTTGCGCAGTGCGTCCATGTCCTCGACGACGCTGAGCGTGTCGACGTGGTCGAACAGCGGCCCCGTCCACTTGCGACAGTCTTCGCGCAGTTCTCGGTTGTAGGCGACCAGCTCGTCGAACTCGGCTTGGTTGCGCGGAAAATCCCGTGGCTTGCGCCCGATCACCTCACCCGAGCAGCGAACCTGGGTACTGCCCGCGATGCCTCGCGGGTCGAAGCCCACCAGGTCGTAGCGTTCCTGGACCTCAGCAGAGAACAGGTCCTTCGCGCCGACCGCCATCCTTACTCCGGAGGCACCCGGGCCACCGGGGTTGAGCACCAGGACACCGATCCGCTTGGCGGGGTTGGTCGCCTTGCGCCTGGCCACCGCCATGTCGAACGTGCCGCCCACTGCGGTGACGGGCAGGCGCAGCGTCCTGCACTCGGCCGTCGCGTCCTGAGCGCACGGCCGCCACGTGACCTCGGCCTTCGCCGGGAGCGGCGTGAGCACGAGCAGTGCGGCCGCGAGGAGTTTCCACACGGCGACACCGTAGCAGGCTTGCACTACTTTCCTAGTGAAAGCGTTAATGTGCGACCGCTCGGAGAGTCGTTGAACACGCTGACGAACTCGGGCCTCACCGAGGTCAAGGGGCTCCGCGCCGGAGGTGACCGCGGCGGTTCCCCACGCACGTCCTGGGCTGGCGGGACACAGCGACTTCGGCTCGGAGCCGGCCTACCTGATCCGCTGACGGTCACACCTGCCGCGTCGTGCGCAACAGCTCGACCACTTGGCGCACGCGGGGGTCTTCGCGCAGCTCGGCCAGCGTCAACGGCAGCGGGAGCTTCCAGTTCGGGTACTCCGCGACCGTGCCGGGCAGGTTGGGTTGCCGCACCTCGCCGACCACGTCGTAGGGCGAGGCCAGCAGCACCCTGCATGGGCTGTGCGCCAGCAGCCCGTGCAGGGCCACCACGATCTCGTCGTCAGTCGCTTCCCCTGATCCCAGAAGTGACTCCGCGCGCAGCAGCTCGATGAAGTCGGCGCGCTCCGCGTCCGCGTGGGCCTGCTCCTCGGCGAGCGAGCGCGCCAGCACACCGATCTCGGCGCGGACGCGGACGTGCTCACCGCTGAGGAAGCCGGGCGCGGTCGGCAGGTCGTGCGTGGAGATGCTGGCGACCGCGTTGGCGGGCCAGGTCGACGGCGGCAGCAGCGGCTGGCCGTCCGCCTCGTGGTCGCGCTGGAACCACACCACCGTGGAGCCGAGCATGTTCTGCTCGTGCAGCGCCTCGGTCACCTCCGGCTCCACCGTGCCCAGATCCTCACCGATCACCACCGCGTTCGCCCGATGCGCCTCCAAAGCGAGGACTCCGAGCATCGCCTCGGCGTCGTAGCGCACGTACGTTCCGCGCTCGGGGCCCGAGCCTTCCGGCACCCACCACAGCCGCCACAGCCCCGCGACGTGGTCGATGCGGATGCCGTCGGCGTGCCGCAGCACCGCGCGCAGCACGTCCCGGTACGGCCGGTACCCCTGCTCCGCCAACCGATCCGGCCGCCACGGCGGCAGCCCCCAGTTCTGGCCCTGCTGGTTGAACTCGTCCGGCGGAGCGCCGACGCTGGCCTTCGCCAAGACGTCCTGGAGCATCCATCCGTCAGCGCCCGCCGGGTTCACGCCCACGGCGAGGTCGTGCACGACACGGACCGTGGATCCGCGCCGAACCGCCTCCAGCTGCGCTGTGCACAACTGCTGCAACCACACGTGGAACCGGGCGCGTTCGGTGAGCTCAGTCCTGGCGCTGCGGGGGTGGCGCAGCTCCTCCGGCCACTCCCGCCAACGCGGGCCGTGCTCCTCGGCGAGCGCGCAGAAGGTGGCGAAGTCCCGCAAAGCGGCATCCGGCTCGGCCACCTCGGCGAAGGGCCACAACAACTCCAGCGCGCCGCGTTTGGCCCGCCACACCTCGTCGTAGTCGATGCGGTCGCCGTTCGGGGCTCGCAGTGCGTCGACCCGCGCCCTGGTCGCCTCGTCCGCGCGCGCGTAGGCATCGGTGTGCTCGACGCGGAGGTAGAGCGGGTTGACGAACTGGCGGCTGGACGGCGAGTACGGCGACGGTTCGACCGGCTTAGTGAGGTTGGGCGCGTGCAGCGGGTTGACCAGCACCACCCCGGCTCCCGACTCCCCCGCCCAGCGCGAGAACTCCGCCAGGTCGGCGAGGTCGCCCATCCCCCACGACCCGGCCGAGCGAACCGCGTAGAGCTGGAGCATCCAGCCCCACGCTCGTGGTGGCTCCGGCAGCGCGGGCGGCGCGACGGCCACCGTGACCACTTGGTCGCCGACGTGGAGCTCGTGCCAGCCCAGCGGAAGGTCGGCGGGCAGCTCACCGTCCACGGCCAGCTCGCCACCCTCTTCGAGACGCAGCGCACCCGCACCGACCGCCCGCGTGGTGCCCTGCCGGAGCACGATCACCGGCGGCAGCGCGTTCTCGGCCGTGCGCTGTCGCACCCGCTCCAGCTCGGCGCGCACCGATTCCGGTGTCGACGCGTCCACGTCGAGCAGCGCGAGCACTTCGACGACCACGTCCGGGGCCACGTCGACCCGCTGCCGCTGTCCGTCCTCGTACCAGGTCGCAACGCCGTGTGCTTCGGCAAGCGCCGTCAGGTCCGCGTCCACCGCTCCCCTTCTCCGGCCACAGTCCGCAAGATCCACGCAAGTCTCCCAGCAGCGGCGGTCGGGCGCGGCTTGTGCCTCCTCACCTCACCGCGTGATCACCGTTGAGCTCCCACGCGGCCACCACGTCGGGCGTTCTCGCGGCGATGCGGTTGATCAGCCGTTGCAGCGGCCCGGTCAGGTCCCTGCCCACCTCGGTGAGCTCGTAGCTGACCTTCGGCGGGATCGTCGGCTCGACCGTGCGCTCCACCAAGCCGTCCCCGGCGAGCGTGCGCAGTGTCTGCGCGAGCATCTTCTCGCTGATCCCGCCGATGCCGTCGCGCAGCTCGTAGAAGCGCAACGGGCCGCCGCGCAGAGAGGTCAGGATCAGCACGCCCCACCGGCTGGTGACGTGGTCCAGGACGGTCCTACCCGGACAGTCACCGCTGTGCAGGTTCATGGTCGGAGCTTACTCCAGGTAAGCCACTAGACGTTGTGTTCGCTCAGTCCGGCCGCGAGGTCGAGCGCGATCGCGTCGAGCAGCTCCTCCAGCACCGTGAGGTCCCGGTTGAACTCCTCGGCGTCGAACAGGGACGTGCGCCACCGTCCGGTGAACGCCTCGCAGCTCTCGACGACCACCGCCGCCAGCCGCTCGGCCCCACCAGCGGGAACTCGCATCCCTTCCGTCTCCACCAGTGCACGCACCCGCATGAGCAGGTGGTCCACTCTCAGCACGGAGGTGAGTGCGAGCAGCTCCGCGATACCTCCGCGCCGCGCGTCCGGCCCCGGGTCGAAGGTCGTGTACACGACCGGCCGGACGATCAGCTCGACGAGCAGGATCGCGCCGAAGTTCTGGTCCGTGTCGTTGACGGGTGTCCACTGGTCACCGGGTTGATGCGAACGGCGTAGATGTCGCATGAGGATGGTTTTCCCTGCGTTGACTGGAAAAAACGTCGAATCGCCCACTGGCGCTGCGCGGGCCGCCGTTCACGACCAAGCTGTGGGCGTGCGATGTCTGGTTACAGGAGCGACGGGATACCTCGGTGGGCGGCTCGTGCCGCTGCTGCTCGCGGAGGGCCACGAAGTGCGGTGCCTGGTGCGCGAGCCCGTGAAGCTGCGCGATGTGCCGTGGGCAGATCGCGTCGAGGTCCTGCGCGGTGACGTGTTGGACGCGGACTCCGTGTGCGCGGCGACCGAGGGGATCGACGTCATCCACTACCTCGTGCACTCATTGCACAAGAAGGACTTCTCCGACGTGGACCGGCGCGCCGCCCGGATCGTCGCCGACGCCGCCGCTCGCCAGGGCGTCAAGCGCGTGGTCTACCTCGGTGGCCTGACTCCGCCCTCGGGTGAGCTTTCCGATCACCTGGCCTCGCGCGCCGAGGTCGGCGACATCTTCCTCGCTTCCGGTGTGCCGAGCGTGGTGCTGCGCGCGGCGGTGATCATCGGCTCCGGTTCGGCGAGCTTCGAGATGCTGCGGTACCTGACCGAACGGCTGCCCGCGATGGTGACGCCGCGCTGGGTGCGCAACCGCGTGCAGCCGATCGCGGTGCGCGATGTCCTGCACTACCTCGTGCGCGCCACCGACCTGCCGCCCGGCGTCAACCGGGCTTTCGACATCGGCGGCCCGGACGTGCTGACCTACCTGGAGATGATGCGCCACTACGCGCGGGTCGCGGGACTGCCGAAGCGCCTGGTCATCCCGGTGCCGGTGCTCACGCCGCGCCTGTCATCGCACTGGGTGAACTGGGTGACCCCGGTGCCGGCCTCGATCGCGCGGCCACTGGTGGACTCGCTGGTGCACGACGTCGTATGCACCGAGCACGACATCGACTCCGTCATACCGCAGCCGGACGGCGGGCTGACCGGATACGACCGGGCGGTCGAGCTCGCGCTGACCAAGATCCGCAACGGCGAGGTGGAGACCCGCTGGTCCAACGCCTCGCCGGCGGGCGCGCCGTCAGAGCCGCTGCCCAGCGACCCGGACTGGTCGGGGGGCTCGGCCTACACCGACGTCCGCGAGCAGCGCTCCACCGCCTCCCGCGCGGAGGTCTGGCGCGTCGTGGAGGGCATCGGCGGCGAGAACGGCTGGTACTCCTTCCCGCTGGCGTGGGCGGTGCGCGGCTGGCTGGACCGGGCCGTTGGCGGAGTGGGGCTGCGGCGCGGCCGGCGCGATCCGCGCCTGCTCCAGTCCGGCGACGCGCTGGACTGGTGGCGGGTCGAGGAGATCGACCGCGGGACACTGCTGCGGCTGCGCGCCGAGATGAAGGTGCCCGGCAAGGCGTGGCTGGAGCTGTCGGTGGCGTCGGATGGGAACGGCTCGGTGTACCGGCAGCGCGCGGTGTTCCTGCCGCACGGGTTGCTCGGCCACCTGTACTGGTGGGCGGTGTGGCCGTTCCACGGCATCGTCTTCGGGGGCATGGTGCGCAACATCCTCAACGCGGCGCGGAAGACGGGCGACAGAGTGCGGCTGACCGGAGAGAAGGCGACCTTGCTGCCCACTCTGTACGGCAGAGCGCTCGACGCCCTGTCAGCCAAGTCGATCCTGCACGACAAGCTGGCCCTGGACGCCGCGAGGAAGATCGACGTCGACTTCCGCAAGGTCGGCATCCGGCGCGGTGACGAGAAGTCGGTGGCGTTGCGGGGCAAGCACCTCGACGACTGGACCAGCGAGTTCCTCGCCGAGTACCCGAGCGCGACCGTGCTGTACCTGGGCTGCGGCCTGGACACCCGCGTCTTCCGCGTCGATCCCGGTCCGGGTGTGCGCTGGTTCGACGTCGACTACCCCGAAGTGATCGACCTGAGGCGACGCCTGTTCCCGCAGCGCGAGGGCGACTACGAGATGATCGCGTCCTCGGTGACGGACCCGGACTGGCTGGACCGGGTTCCCGGCGACCACCCCGTGCTGGTGGTGGCGGAGGGCCTGACCATGTACCTCGACGAGGCCGAAGGCCGGGAGCTGTTCCGCCGGATCGTCGACCACTTCCCCAGCGGCCAGTTCATCTTCGACGCGCTGAGCGAGACCGGGATCCGCGTCACCCGTCGCAACAAGGCGGTGCGCGCCGCCAAGGCCCGGCTGCGCTGGGGCATCGAGGGCAGCGCGGAGCTGGAGTCGATCCACCCGAGGCTGCGCTGCGTCACCCAGCTCAGCGCCTTCGACCTCTCCAGCTTCGCCGACCTGCAGAACCCGCTGTACGGCTTGGTGCTCAAGGCTTTCGCGCTGGTCCCGTCGATCAGCCGGATGGCGAACTTCTACCGCCTGGAGTTCTAGTGCCTGTCCGGTGCGGCGCACCTTTCACGTTCTGTGGCACCGCCTTCGCGGGGCAGAGCTGACCCCGCATCCCCACCCACACCTTCACGTTCACCGACAGCGAAAGAATCGACCCCCTATTTCATCCCACAGAGCCATGATCACTTTTTCGGGCGGATAGAATGGGAATATGGCCCCCGACGAGACCCTCGATGCAATCGAGGACGCCTACCGCGCGGTGAATCACGCGCACGCGGTCCTGGCGCGCTGTCTCGCTGATTTGGTGGTCAGCACGGATTTCGCGGAATACCCCTACCTCGGCGATGAGGTCGGGGCGTAGTTGTCGATTTCCTCACGCAAGGCGAGCACGCTGATCTGTCACGCCGAAACCCTCGCCTCCCGCCCCGCCGTTCTCGCCGCCCTGGAGGAGGGTCGGATCGATCAGGGCAAGGCGTTGTTGATCGTGGACCAACTGGAGCCGTTGACCGCTGTGCAGGCGGAGATCGTGGAAGCGGTACTGATCGAGTACGCCCGTACCCACCACTACAGCCGGATCCGGCTGCACGCCCAACGCCTGATCGCCAAGCTCGACCCCGACGCGGCAGCTCGGCGGCATGAGGAGAAGAAGCGGACCCGGCGGGTGGAGAAGCTGAACCTCGATGACGCGATGTGTGCGTTGCGGTTCCAGTTCACCGCCGTCCAGGGCGCCCTGGTGTGGGATCGGATCGACCGGATCGCCCGTGGTCTGGACGATGAGCGCACCATGGACCAGCGCCGGGCGGATGTCGCCTTTGACCTGTTGATGGGCAAGGAGACCGGTGCCCCGCAGGGTGAGGTCAAGGTCCTGGTCACCCTCCCCGCGACCACGTTGATGGGCATGGACCAGGAACCCGGGATGCTCGCGGGCTACGGGCCGATTCCCGCGGACGTGGCCCGCGACATCGCGGCCGGGGGCACGTGGAAGCGGATCCTCACCGACCCGGTGACCGGGGTGGCGGTGGATGTGGGGCGCACGAACTACCGCCCCTCAGCGGCCCTGGCCGATCTGGTCCGAGCGCGGGATGTCACGTGTGTGGCGATCGGCTGCCGTCAACCGGCGCACCGCTGCGATCTGGATCATTGCGAGCCCTTTGACGGCACCAACACCGTCGCGGATGATCTGGGCGCGAAATGTCGACGGCATCATGTGATGAAGCATCACACGCGGTGGAAACGAACACAGCTCCCGGGCGGTATCCATATTTGGACCACGCCGATGGGAAGAACGTATGTCCGGGAGCCTGAGCCGATAGCGGATCCTGGTCCACCGTTTTAAACCCGACCCCGGCTAGCCCGCCACCGTATTAGGTGAGCGGGCTAGCGGTGCTGGATGTCCAAGGAAATGCGCGCCGGAGTCCGGGAGAATTATCCGGGGGCAACCCGACGGAGTCGGGGCAGCAGCACAACCCCCAACGCCACCACCACCCCACCCCGACGACGGCCATTCGCGGGCTTATGGACGTGTCCGCGCCTCCAGGGACGTCCATAAGCCCGCGAATGGCCGAGTGACCGCCGGAGGGAGGGGTCAGGTGGAGGTGATGACGCAGTCGGCCAGCACCGGAGGGGACGAGGGGCCGGGGACCGTGGTGGTGAAGAGGAGACGGTCCCTGGTGCGCCAGACGCGGGTCTGCAGGGTTTCTGATCATGCTCTGTGTCCGCTTTGTTCGTTTGCGCAGAGGAGTCCTCCGTGCGTTTCGCCGCTGTGGTCCTGCTCGCACCGGCCGCCGTTGCGGCCCCGACCTCGGCTCTCCTGTACCGCGAATCCGGACGGGGGCTGTACGAGGCCACGCTGACGGCGGCGCTCACCGAGAGCGACTCGCAGGGTGTCGCGCGCTGCACCGCTGCCCTGGACGGCGAGGACAAGGTCGTCGGGGTCACGGGCTCTGGGCCGCACGGCTACCTCGCCGCCTTCAACGGCTCGAACGGGCTCGCCCCTCGCGCCTGGGGAACGAGCGAGGGCGCGACACACCGCCATCAGGACTCGCGTTAGAACTGCTCCCGCGAAAGCTCCTGCTCGACAACCGCATCGATATCACCCAGGCGCTTCATCCCGCTGATCGCGCGCGCCATCCGGTGGTTGCCCTTGAGCGCATCGGCGTTGTGCCACAGCCAGGACCAGTAGCCGCCGGTGAACGGGCAGGCGCGCTCGCCAAGCCGCTTCTTCGGGTCGTACCAGCACCCGGAGCAGTGATCGCTCATCCGGTTCAGGTACGCGCCCCCGGAGAGATACGGCTTGGTCGCCATCAGACCGCCGTCCGCGTGCTGGCTCATGCCCACCACGTTCACCGGCATCACCCACGGGAAACCGTCCACAAAGGACGTCGTGAACCACTCGCTCAGCTCGCGCGGGTGGTAGCCCCGTTGCAGGGCGTGGTTTCCGAGCACCATCAAGCGCTGGATGTGGTGCACCCAGCCCCGATCGCGCACCCCTTCCAACGCGGTGCGCAGACAGGCGGCCCGCGCTCCGCCCGCGTCGAGGTTCAGCCACCAGTCCGGCAGCGGCACCCTCGCGCGGAAAGCGTTGTTGCGCATGTACTCCCGGCCGAAGTGCCAGTACAGGTGCCACACGTACTCACGCCAGCCCAGCACCTGCCGGATGAACCCCTCCACCCCGGCGAGCGGCAGGTCCCCGGCTCGGCGCTCGGCGGCGCGCACGACGTCCAGCGGGTGCAGCAGTCCCAGGTTCAGCGGCACGGACAGCAGTGAGTGCGCCATCGCCCAGTCCTCGGTGAGGATCGCGTCCTCGTGCGGACCGAACGCGCCGAGCCGGTGCCGGACGAAGTGCTCCAGCGCCGAGGTCGCCTCGTTCGCGGTGACCGGGAACAGCCGGGGCCCGTCGCGGCCGACGGTGTCGAGGTCCATGGCGTCCAGGTCGGCGCGGACCTTGTCGTCGATGTGGTCCTCGGTGGGCCACCACGGCTCGTCGAGCTTCAGCCTGGTCGCGCCCTTCGGCGGGGGTTCGCGGTTGTCGGCGTCGTAGTTCCACCGGCCACCCAACGGCTCGTCGGCGTCCATCAGCACGTCGAACCGACGCCGTTGGTCGCGGTAGAAGTCCTCCATAAGGAACTTCTCGCGCCCCTTCGCCCATTCCGCGAAATCATTGCGGGACAACGCGAATCCGGGGGTCGGGAGGATCTCCGACACCAGTCCGTCCCGTTCGAGCTCGCGCACCAGGTCCTCGGCGGCGTGCGATCCGGGCTCGTGCACCGCGACCGGGCGACCGAACTCCGCCAGCGCGGCGCGGTAGGTCGGTGCTCGCACCACCGTCGCGCGTTCGCCCAGCTCTTCGGCCAGGTGCCGGATGCCCGACAGCAGGAGGTGCAGCTTCTGCCGGTGATGGGGACGCCGCCGCAGCGCGGACTCGGACTCGATCAGCACGATCTCGCGCTCACCGCCGCCGTGGAAATGCGGGCCGAGCTGGTCACCGAATATCCACAGTGGACTTGTCATACCGCGGCCAGCGGGGCGACCGCGAGATCCGCGAGCGCCGCGCGGGCGGCCCGACGGCCCGACACCAGGGCTCCCTGGATGGAACTCGTGTCACGGTGGTCGCCCGCGACGTAACGCCGGTCGCCGACTCGAACCGGCTTGCGCAGCGAATGCGGCGCGGGCATCGCCGGAAGGGCACGTGGGATGACGTAGCGGCCGACAACGTCCCAGTTCTTGGTGTCCACGCCGTAGAGCCTCGCGAGCTGCGCGCGCACGGTCGACTCGTCGATGTCGTCGCCCGCGCCGAGCACGGATGCGGCGATCAGCGCGCGGTCTTCCGGAGCGTAGGTGTCGGCGACCTCGCTGAGCACAACGGTGTTGACCACCGGTCCGCTGTCGCCGTCCAGCACCAGGACCGGGCGGGCGAGAGGCGTTTCGGGAGCGCTGAAGTACCACGTGGTCACGGCGTTCCATCGCGGTTCGCGCAGCCCCGGCAGCAGCCTCGCGGCAACGCTGCCGTCCGTGGCGACCACGACGGCATCAGCCGTGATCTTCTCGCCGTCGGCCAGGAGCACGCCGTCCGTCGTCACCTCGGCGACCGGAGCCTGGAGGCGAAGCGCGCCGCTGGGCAGCCGTCCGGCGAGCTGACGCGGGAGCTCCGCCATGCCCTGGGCGGGCAGGACCGGCGTCGCGCGGGCGAAGCTGCGCCACACGAGGTGGAAGAACCGGGACGAGGTCGTCAGGTCCGCTTCGAGGAACACTCCGGACAGGAACGGTCTCAGCACGCTCGTGACCGCTTCACCCGACAGTGTCCACCGCGCGAGTTCCGCGCGCGTGCTGCGGTCGAGCGCGGTCACCAACGCGCGGTCGCTGGTGAGCCAGTCGCGCCCCGACATGGTCGCCAGGGCGGCAAGGTCACCTGGGCCCAGGACGCGCTGGGTGACCACGTCCCGCCAGGCGCCGGGTCCCTGCCTGGGGTCGGTGAGCGCGTGCAGCGCGCCGTTGCGGCGAACCAGCGCGCCGGACTCGAATGCCTTGGGCCGCAAGGCTTCCAGGTCGATCCGGTTCGCGACCTCGGGGTAGCCGGGGCAGAGGATCTGAAAGCCCCGATCGAGCCGGTAGCCGTCCACCACGTCCGTGCGCACCCGTCCGCCGACGTCGTCGGAGGACTCCAGGACCTGGACACCCACGCCGGCCGAGGCCAGCACCTCCGCCGCGCTCAGTCCGGCGAGCCCAGCTCCGACAACCACGATCTCCGTCACGACACGAAGCTAGGGCCGGGCGGGAACAGGCGCATCCGGTACCCCCGCAATTCGGTCCAATGCCCGAGCGCAGGAGGTCAGCAGTCGCACGTCCTCGCTGACGGCGTCGCCGAGGTACACGTGCTTGTTGTGCCGCCGGAGCTGCCCGATCTCGTTGCGCAGCAACCCTTCCGCGGCGCGCGCGGGTGGCCCGATCTCGGCGAGGCAGTCCGCGGCAGGAGCGAGGCAGAACGAATTGGCCCGCCCGGCGGCGATGAGCTCGGGGACCACGGGCTCGGGGTCTCCCCCGACCTCCCACAGCGCGATCGCCGCGCGCAGCCGTGCCCACGCGTCCTGCGGCGCGGCCAGCCGTTTCCGGATGAGGGGAAGCGCGCTGGCGGCCTCCTGCCCGAGCGCGGCGGCAAGCCGCATCCCGTCATCGCTGTCGGAGACCTCGGCCAGCGCCGGTTCCGGGTCCCCCGCGATGCGCCACACCGCGAGCGGAGCGTCGAACGGGTGCTCGTCGCAGAGCCGCCTCAGCAGTGGCACCGCGGCCCCGGCCGCGGGACCGATCGCCCTGAACGCGTAGAACAGCCCGCTGCTGCGCCGACCGGCTTCCAGGAGTTCGACCAGGTCAGGCACGGCGTCGGCACCAGCCCGTTCGAGGTTGCCGATCGCGGTGAGCAGGGCTCCGCCTCGGGCGTCGTCGGGCAGATCTCGCAGCCGCGCCCGGATCAGTGGCAGTAGCTCGGCGGCGTGTGACCGGATGCCGTAGAGCAGGCTGCCGATGTCGGTGGGCACGTGGTCGAGCTCCAGCGCCCAGCGCACAACCGGAACAGCCCGCGCGTCTCCGCTGTGCGCCAGCGCCCGTACGGCCGGCCCGGCACCGGGTGGGCCGCTCGCGAACGTGGTCAACCACAGCGGCGACGACCGCTGCGTGCTGTCGAGAACGGTGACCAGGGCGTCCGCCGCTGGCAGTGCCTCCGGGCCGAAGCCGTCCAGCACCTCGGCCGCGACCTTGCCCATGTCCGGGTCGCAGACGAGGTCCCCGAGCCGCCGCACCAGCCGACTGTGGTCACCGCGCCATTCACGGACCAGTGTCGCGGACAGGGAGGCGCCGAGGCGGCGGATCTCCTTGTCGGGGAACGACAGCAGCTCGGTCGTGAGCGCGGTCCGGTCGGCGGTGCGGCTGCCGAGGGCGGTGTCCAGCGAACGGACGAGCGCTTCGATGCCCGGCTCGTCGATCTCCCGCACCGCCGCGACGGCGAGGTCGGCGACGTCTGGGGGCAGGGCGCCCGGGTCGGTGTCGGCGAGCGTGGCCAGCGCTCTGAGGCGCACGACTGGGCTGTCGCCCTCGGCCGCGAGCGAGGCCAGCCAGGTCAGCGCCGAGTCCAGTTCCGCGTCGTCGTCGAGGTGCGCCGCGATCATGCCGACCGCCCGGACCAGCGCCGCGCGAGCGTGCGGGTCGGGCTCCGCGGTCATCCGCTCACGTAACAGGGGAAGTGTTGCGCCCCAACGGTCCTGGCAGGCAACGAGCACGTCCGGGAGTGCGCGCCGGACCGCGACGTCAGGATCGTCGAAGAGTCCGAGGAGCCGGGGCAGCTCGGCAGCGACCGTCGCCCTGGCGGTGGCGATGTGCGGGTGGTTGCCGAACGGGTCGGGCTCGTCGGCGTCCCAGGTGTCGACACCGTGCTCGTCGACGCCACCGACACTGGCGACGAGCCGCACCAGCTCGCCGCGTTGCGGGACGTCCGGGCTGAACACGGCTTCGAGCAGGAAGGGCACGCACAGCGCGGTGCACTCGTAGACATCGCCCTGGTGGTGGACGCCGCCGATGAAGTCCTCGTACGCCAGCTCACGGGTGTCCGGGTCGTGGGAGACCAGCCCTCGCAGGATCTCCGGGATGTCGTCCGCCGGCCCGTACGCGTGCTCCAGCTCCGCCCAGTCGATCTTGTCCAACCCCGCGAACACCTGTGCTCCCCAGCTCCACGCGACTCCGCCGGACACCGTACTCGGGCTCAGAGCAAGCCGAGCTCGCGTGCCCGCACTCCGGCCTGGAACCGCGACGTCGCACCGACAGCGGCCATCAGCTCCGCGACGCGGCGGCGGTACGTGCGGACACCGAGGCCCAGCTCACGGGCCGCCGTCTCGTCCTTGCAGCCGGAGGCGAGCATGTCGAGGATCTTCGGCGCGAGGTCGTAGAGCGCGGCGAAGCGCGCCTCGTAGACCGACAACGGGGTCGCCCCGCGCCAGGCCGCCTCGTAGAGCGAGGTCACGCTGCGCGCCACGTCCGGGCTGTCGAACAGGCGGAAGCTGCGGCCACCTCCGACCACCCCACCGGCGAGGATCACGAACCGCCGGTCGAGGATGATCGTCTCGTTGATCTCGTCAGGAGTGATCCGCACGTCCACCCCGAGCTTGCCCAAGCCGCGGAGGTGCTCGGCGGACGACGGGTCCATCAGCACGCCGGGGCGGTACATCTTGCGGATCCGCTTGTCACCGCGCAGCTGCGGTCTGGGGCGTGCGCGGGTGGTCGCCCAGGTGTTGAGGTCGTCGGCCGCGCACGCCACGTCGTCAGCTCGGAGGAACAGGTGTGTCGTGCGCGCGAGAAGCTCCTCCTCGCCGCGAACAAGGGCGTTGTCCACCGGCCCAGTGTGGCAGGAAGTTGCCACTCGCGGACCCGCGTGCCGCCCGGCGCGCAGGCTAGGGCGTCATGACACCTTCCACGTGGCGAATGGGCGACCGCACGGTGAACCGGCTCGGGTTCGGCGCGATGCGCCTCATCACCCGTCCGATCAACCGCGACCAGGCCGTGACCGTGCTCCGCAAGGCGGTGGAGCTGGGCGTGAACCACATCGACACGGCGGCCTTCTACTTCTCGCCGCAGTGGTCGGCGAACGAACTCATCAACTCCGCGCTGCGGCCGTACCCGGAGGACCTGGTGATCGCCACCAAGGTCGGCCCCGGCAAGGACGCCTCCGGTGAGTGGCTGCCCGCCGCCCGGCCGGAGCAGCTGCGCGGGCAGGTCGAGGAGAACCTGCGCCAGCTCGGCCGGGACCACCTCGACCTGGTCAACCTCCGCATCGGGGCCGGCTTGGAGCGCGGGGACGGCTCACTGGCGGACCGCTTCGGGGTGTTGGCCGACCTGCGCGCCGAAGGCCTGATCCGGCACCTCGGCGTCTCCAACGTGCGCTCGGAGCACCTCGCGGAGGCGCAGGCCATCGCCCCGGTGGTGTGCGTGCAGAACCAGTACGGGCTCGCCGCCAGGGACGACGACTCCCTGCTCGACCTGTGCTCCGAGCAGGGAGTCGCGTTCGTGCCGTTCTTCTCGGTGCAGGGCGGGGCTCCGGACGAGGTGGTCGCCGAGGTCGCCGCCGCGCACGGCGCGACGCCCGCACAGATCCTGCTCGCCTGGACCCTGCACCGCGGCCCGAACGTCCTGGCGATCCCGGGCACGGCGGACCCGGTGCACCTGGAGGAGAACCTCGCGGCCGGCCGGATCGAGCTCTCCCCCGCCGACCTCGCGGCCCTCGGCTAGGTGAACGCCCCCGGCCGCCGCGCTGCCCCCGTGCCCCCGGCCGCCGCGCCGCCCCCGTGCGCGCATGGGCTGGCGTGGTCGGGGTTCTCGCGTTTTGTAGGCATATTGCGCAAAAGAGCGCTCCCATTTCGCATTAAGCCTACAAAACGCGAAATAGGGGGGCACGGGGGTGAGGGCGCCAGGGCGTGGCGAGGTGGCGTTACCACGTGGAGGACGCGACCTACGTCTACGGCCCGGGGGCGTGCGCTGGCGGATTTTAGAGGGGCGCGAGGTCAGCCAGGGACCCGGTCGAGGAAGCCGAACACGCCGGTGATGCGCCCGTCGGCGAGCCGCACGACGTCGAATCCGATCGCCAGCGGCTCGGCCGCCTCGGGGGCTCCCAGGTGCCAGGTGAAGCGGGCGATGTCGTGGTGGGCGTCGGCGGGCGAGGGCACGCTGAAGACGAGCCCGGCGAACTGCTGCTGCGCCCCGGCGATCACGGCGTCGATCCCGTCCCGCCCGGCGACGTCGGCCAACGGGTCGGTGTAGGTGGCGTCCTCGGTGAACAGCTCGTCGATGAGGTGCCTGCGCTTCACCGCGTCGGTCTCGTTCCACACCTCGATGTAGCGGGCGGCGATGTCGGTCACTGCGTTCTCCTTCGCTCGGTGTGCCCCAACAATCGCCGCCACAGGTCAGGCTGTCGATTACGCCGGAGGTAATGGCGGCAGCGCCTAGGCTGAGGGCATGAGCACTCCGGTGGGCGGCCTCCTGCGGGACTGGCGGGGGCGGCGCAGGCTCTCGCAGCTGGACCTCGCGCTGCGCGCCGACATCTCCGCCAGGCACCTGAGCTTCGTGGAGACCGGGCGGTCCGCGCCGAGCCGGGAGATGGTGCTGCGGCTGGCCGACCAGCTCGACGTGCCGCTGCGAGAACGCAACCAGCTGCTGCTCGCCGCCGGGTTCGCGCCCGCCTACCAGGAGAGCGCGCTCGACTCGCCGCGGCTGGCCGCCGTCCACGCCGCCGTGCGCCAGGTCCTCGCCGCGCACGAACCCTTTCCGTCGGTGGCGGTGGACCGCCGGTGGAACATGGTGGAGGCCAACGCGGCGAGCGCTTTGTTCACCGACGGGATCGCACCGCACCTCCTTGCGGGGCAACCGAACGCGCTCCGGATCAGCCTGCACCCCGAGGGGTTGGCGCCCCGCATCGCCAACCTCGGCCAGTGGCGGGCGCACCTGCTCAACAGGCTCGCGCGGGAGGTCGCGGTCAGCGGGGACGAGGAGGTCGCCGAGCTGCTCGCGGAGCTGCGCCGCTACCCGTGCGACGAGCCGGAGATCGAGGTGCCCGACACCGCCGAGGTGTTCGTGCCGCTCCGGCTGCGCCACGGCGAGGCCGAGCTGAGCCTGTTGAGCACGGTCTCCACCTTCGGCACAGCGGTGGACATCACCGTGGCCGAGCTGTCCGTCGAGTCCTTCTTCCCCGCTGACACGGCCACGGCGGAGTTTCTCCGGAACCGTTGACCTCAACACGAGTTGAGGTTGAAGACTGCTCGGCATGCGAGTGGTGGAACTGACGCGGTTCGGTGGTCCCGAGGTGCTGGTGCCGGGCGAGGCTCCTGCCCCGGCAGCCGGTGACGGGCAGGTGGTGGTCGATGTCGCGGCCGCCGGGATCACCTTTGTGGAGACCCAGATCCGGCGCGGCGTGGACAAGTGGCACGACGTCCCGGAGCCGCCGTACGTGCCGGGCGGCGTGGTCGCGGGCACGGTGCGCGAGGTCGGCGTGGGCGTGGACGAGGCCTGGATCGGCCGCCGTGTCCTCGCCGACACGGGCGTGACCGGTGGTTTCGCGGAGATGGCGGCGGCCGACGTCCAGACCCTGATCCCGGTGCCGGACGGGTTGGAGCTGACTGCGGCGGTCGCGCTGCACACCGACGGCACCACCGCGCTCGGGCTGGTCGAGGGCGCGGGGATTACGCCGGGCGAACGGGTTCTGGTCGAGGCGGCGGGCGGCGGTGTCGGCAGCCTGCTCGTGCAGTTGGCACGGGCCAGAGGCGCGCACGTGGTCGGAGCGGCTCGCGGTCAGCGGAAGCTCGACCTGGTCCGGACGCTCGGCGCGGACGAGGTCGTCGATTACTCCACTGAGGACTGGACCTCGGCGTTGGCGCCCGTTGACGTCGTCTTCGACGGCGTCGGAGGAGAGATCGGGCGAGCCGCTTTCGGCCTCGTGGCGCGCGGAGGACGCTTCTCAGTTCACGGAGCGGCGAGCGACGCGGTCACCGAGATCGACCCCGCCGAAGCCGCGCGGCGCGGCGTCGAGGTGTTGGGGATCGAGCAGCTGTTCGGCTTCGGTGAACACGCCAAGGAATGGGCGGAGCGGGTGTTGGCCGAGGCGGTCGCGGGGCGGATTCGCCCGGTCATCGGGCAGAGCTTCCCGTTGGAGCGAGCGGCCGACGCGCACGCCGCGATCGAGTCGCGCACCTCGGTCGGCAAGACCCTCCTGCTCCCCTAGGCCGTGCCCTGCAGCCTGCGCGCGTGGGCTGGCGTGGTCGGGGTTCTCGCGTTTTGTAGGCATATTGCGCAAAAGAGCGCTCCCATTTCGCAATATGCCTACAAAACGCGAAGTAGGGCAACGTGCGGTGGACTTCGGGTGAGGGGGCCACGAGGTGATGGGGTGGTTGTCACCACGTGCAGGACACAGCGCGGGCACCGTCTTACCCGGGCCGCCCTGAACCGGGGCAGCCCGGGTACCGGACGCTACGGGGTGAGGACGAGGCGGATGGGGTCGCCCACCTTGTCGTGCAGCTGCTGGACCGCCTTCTCGGCGTCCGCCAGCGGAACGCGCGCGCTGATCGACCTGGAGAAGTCCAGCCGCTGGTACCCGGCGAGCCCGATCAGCTCCTCCACGTGCTGCGCCAGCGAGCCGTAGTGGCCGACGACCTGGTGGAAGGCGAAGCAGAACCCGATGCTGTCCCGCACGTCCAGCTGCTCCGGCGTCAGCCCGACCAGCACGAGCTTTCCGTTGCGGCCCAAAGACTTCACCGCTTGGACGCGGGCAGCACCCGCACCGGCGAAGTCGAAGGCGTGGTCAAGGCCCTGACCGCCGGTGGCCGCGCTCAGCTGCGCGGGGAAGTCCGGGTCCAGCGGGTCGAGCGCCACGTCCGCGCCGAAGGTCAATGCGCGCTCACGGGCCGCCGTGCTCGGGTCGATCGCGATGATCGGGGCCGCTCCGACCAGGCGCAGGATCTGCACACCGTGGGTGCCGAGGCCGCCCGTCCCCCACACGCCGGCCGACTCGCCGACACGGACCTGCGCCGTGGTGGTGATCGCCGCGTACGGGGTGGAGACCGCGTCCGGGATGATCGCCGCCTCCTCGAACGGCAGGCTGTCCGGGATCGGCACGACCGTGTCGTGGCGGGCGACCGTGTACTCCGCCCAGCCGCCGTCGTAGTCAACGCCACGCGTGAGCACCTGGAGGCACGGGGTGCGGCCGCGGGAACAGTTCTCGCACATCCGGCACGCCTGACCGGCCTGGAGTGCGACGCGCTGGCCGACGCGCAGCCGGTCGGGCACCTCCGCGCCGACGGCCTCGATCACGCCAGCCACCTCGTGGCCGAGGGTGACGACCGTCGAGGGGTTGTACACCGGTGTGAACATGCCTTCGATCAGGTGCAGATCGGACAGGCACACTCCGGCGGCTCGGACGGCGACAAGGACCTCGTTGGCGGCCGGTTCTGGCACGGGGACCTCTTCGACCGCGAAGCGTTTCGTGGTCAGGTCGAGCCGTCCGGCGAGCATCGTGGCATTCACGGGTGCCAGGCTCGCACATCAGGCACTGGGAGATCATCCAGGGAACGCGCCGCCCGACCGAGCCCCAGGCCGACCACCTCACCACCGCTGAGCGCGGGCTGGCGTGCACCGAACGCGGGCTGGCGTGGTCGGCGTTCTCGCGTTTTGTAGGCATATTGCGCAAAAGAGCGCTCCCATTTCGCAATATGCCTACAAAACGCGAAATGGGGGGCAGGGGTGGTGAGGGCGCCGGCGGGGGGGGAGGGAGGAGGAGTGGTGCCACCACGTGCGGGATTTGGGCGCTAGTCGAGCAGCTCGCCGCCGTGCAGCGTCTCGGCGTAGTGGAAGGTGTAGCCCGCGCCGACCTCGACCGGGGCCAGGCCCGCGAAGTCCGAGTCGATCATGTCCAGGAACCGCAGCTGGGCCGGCCCCGTGTGGATCGGCGAGAACTCCACGCCGTCCACCCGCGAGGTCACCAGCGCGGTGCCGGGGACCTCGCCGTCGATCCACGCGGGCGTGGTCTTGGTGTGCACCAAGGGGATGTCGTGCAGCAGCGGCGGCTTGGCGACCAGCTCGCGGGTGGTCACCGACGCCTCGACGACGCGGCGCCCGTTGACCGAGAGGGTGCCGTCGAACCGGCCGCCCTCGCCGGGCCTGGGACCGGTGCGGCCGACGAGCTTCGGGCGGGTCTGGTGGATCGAGCCCAGCTGCTTGGGCATTCCCTGCACCCAGCCGCGCATCATCGGCACGGACTTGTCCACCCACGCGTAGGGGCAGCGGGCCAGCGGGCGACCCCGGTGCTCGCAGGCGATGAAGATCAGGAACTCGGCGAACTGGCAGCGCTGGGGTTCGGCGAGCTCGGCGCCGTCGTCGGAGCACCAGTTCCACTCCGCGAACACCGCGGCCGCCGCGCCGGGGTCGGCGCCCAGGGTGAGACCGGGCGGCAGGAACCGGGCCGCGCGCTCGGGGTCCACCCGGTAGTCGACCATGACCACCTCGCCTGCGAAGTGCCACGGCGGCGGGGTCAGCATCGACGACAAACCGTTGGGAGACAACGGGAGGCTGTATCCGCGCGGTCCCGTGACTGTGGGGTTCGCCATGGTCGGCAAGCTCCTATCCTCGGAGGGTCTGGCACCACGCGGCGGCGAGCAGCTCGGCCGCGTCGGCCAGCCGCCGGGGTGAGGTGAAGCTGTAGGCGAGGCGGATGCGCGCCTGCTCGTGCGCGCCGAAGCGCGCGCCCGGCGCGACGCCCACCCCGGCCCGGCTGGCGGCGGCGACCAGGTCGTCCTCGGCGACGCGGGCCGCCGAGCGCAGCCACAGGAAGAAGCCGCCGCCCGGCAGGGCGAAGTCGATCTCCTCCGGCAGCCGTGCGCGCAGCACGTCGGCGAGCGCGTCGCGCCGTGCGGCCAGCTGGGTCCGCAGCCACCGCAGGTGGCGGTCGTAGCCGCCGTCCCGCAGCAGCGTCGTGACCGCGAGGGACGTGGTGTGGTTGAGGCAGCCGCCGCTGACGAAGGCCCCGCGCGTCACCAGCTTCTCGGCCAGCTCGGCGTTGGTCTGGAGCCAGCCGAGTCGCAGTCCGGGCGCCAGCGTCTTCGCGAAGGAGCCGAGCCGGATCACGCCGTGGTACCCGGCGAGCGCAGCCAGCGACGGCGGCGCCGAGCCCCCGTCCAGGCTCAGCTCAGCGTATGCGTCGTCCTCCACCACGAGCACACCGTGCCGGGCGGCGACCCGCAGCAGCTCCTCACGCCGCCGACGAGGGACGACGATGCCGGTGGGGTTGTGGAAGGTCGGATTGAGGTAGAGGAAACCGACGCGCCCGCGGTGGCTGGTGATCGCCCGCTCCAGGGCCGCCGGGTCCATCCCCTCGGAGTCGCCTGGCACCGCCCTGGTCGGCAGCCCGGCGTCGGTGATGATCTGCCTGCCCAGGTCGTAGGAGTGGGTGTCGACGAGCACGGGGTCACCGCGGGCGGCAAGCGCCGTGCACACCAGGTTCAGCGCCTGGGTGGTGCCCGCAGTCACGAGCACCTGCTCCGGCGCGCACGGGATCCCGTCCACTGTGGACGCGCGCTGGGCCAGCGCCGCCCGCAGGTCGAGCGCGCCGTTGTCGAGGCCGTACCCCAGAGCCGCCGCGCCGTACTCGGTCAGGGCCCGCGAGTAGGCCTCCCGCATCAGGTCGACGGGAAGCAGTGCCTGGTCCAGGTAGCCGGGCCCGAGGGTGAACGGTTCGGCGGGCTCGCCGCCCTGCACCACCTCGGGGGTCCACCGGCGCGCGTGCGAGGACGGTCCGGCGCTCTCGCGCGCGAGGGCAACGGCCTCGACGGTCATCAGAGCTCCAGCAGCACTTCGCGGATGATCCTGGCGCATTCGGTGAGCGACTCCGTGGAGCGGGCGAGCGCGATGCGCAGGGTGCTGTCGCCGCCTGCCGGGTCGGCCCAGTGGAACTTGTGGCAGGGCAGCGCGTAGACGCCCCGGTCGCGCAGCGCCGACCACACCTCCATCGAGGAGCGGGTGCCGGTGTGGATGCGCTCCACGCTGCCCCGGCTGTGCAGGTCCGGGAAGTGGATGCCGGGCACGCCGTCCAGCGCGGTGCGCAGGACCGTGCGGTTGTGCTGGATGAACTTCTGCAGGTCGGCGAGGCCGCCGTCGGCCGCGTCCTCGGCGAAGCGGCGCACCAGCGTGAGGATCATCGGCGAGACCCCGAGCAGGATGTCGGAGTAGATCTTGCCGACCGGCAGGCCCAGGTTGGCCGATGTGACCAGCCAGCCGATCTTGAGGTCCAGGGTCGGCCAGAGCTTGCCGGTGTCCTCAACGACCGCCCAGCGGCAGCCGCTGCCCTCCAGCACCGCGTAGTGGTCGTACTGCGCGGAGATGTCGAAGCCGCGGAAGGAGGTGTCCAGGCACAGCACGACGTCGTGCTCGCGGCACTGCTCCGCGAGGCGGCGCAGCCGCTCCTCCGGCACCACGCGACCGGTGGGGTTGTTCGGCGTGGTGACGAAGACCGCGCCGACGGAGTCCAGCAGCCGCGCGTCGAGGTCGCCGCCGTGCAGCACGTCCTCCTCCAACGGGGTCAGCGTGATGCCGACGCCGCGCAGGATGTCCGGGATGTTGTCGAAGGTGGGGTGGACGAGGGCCATCCGGTCGATCTTGGTCACCAGGGAGCGCGAGAGGATCTCCATCGCCACCGAGGAGGAGTAGCAGGCCAGCACCCTGCCGTCGGCGCCGGGATAGGAGTGCTGCCCGAGCACCCCGAAGAACGCCTGGTGGGCCCGGATCTCCAGCTCCTCGACCGGGGTCGTCTCCGACTCCCGGAAGATGTTCGCCAGGTCGTCGATGATCACCGCCTGCCCCGGGGTGAGGAACTGCCTGGCGTGGCCGTCGGCCAGGTTCATGGAGCTGTTCAGCGCCAGGTACTCCAGCTGGGTCAGGTTGGCCTCGACGTCCTTCGAGGCGACCGGCTTCGTCTGGGCGATGTGTACTGCGCTCACGGATAACCTCGCTAGTTCGTACGCAGTGGTGGGCTGGACGCAGCACGGGGTAGGCCGATCCGAGAAGTCGGAACAGGATCGGCCACCCGTAAAGCGTTTTCGTCACTCGACCCGGATGATCATTCACCGAGGCAACGCATCACCCGGATCGTATACTCAGAAAATGTCCGCGCACACAAGCGCAATGGATTCCGAGATTGCCGGAGCGAGCCACCAGGGATATTTCCCCAGAAGTCAAACAGTTGTTTCCCCAGCTCACATGGGGGATCGTGGCGATGGAGGCGGAATGGCGGTCACCGCGCGGTCAATGGCCGCGCTCTGGTCGTCATCCGCACGAAGGCGAGGCCGTCGTACTCGCACGGCCGGACGGTCGCACTGGTTTTCCGCATGAGCGGCCACAGGAACACCATCGAGCCGAATGCCCGGAGTTTCGTTTTGCGGCGCACCCATCGCGCGACCCGCTCGTCACCGGGCGCGGGCCGGAGGTCGACGAGAAAGGCCCGCTCGCGGACCCGCGAGAGCTGCCACTCCACACTGCCCGGTCGCGCGGGGCCGAGAACGAGCTCGGTGAGCTTGCCGCCGGGGAACCGCAACGCCTGGAACCCGCCTTCGTAGGCGGCGAAGCCGAGCACGTAGTACTGCCGCCGGTACCGGTCTGCCAGGTGCGAGCCCAGGCTGGTGCCGACGCCGCGCGCGAGGTGGCCGTTGTGCGCCCAGAGCATCACGCGGGTCCCGGGCTCCTCGGCGTCGAGGATGCGCTGCACGGCCTCGGCCATGTACTTGTCGCGCAGGTGACTTCCCTTGGTGGACAAGGCGGGCAGCGCGGTGATCTCCCGCGCCCGGTCGGCCGTCCACTGGTCAGCACCCGGCTCGTCGAGCGGGTCGATCCCCCGGAACCGCACGCGCCGCCGCGCGGGGAGCTCCGCGTTGTGCGCCCGCAGCCACTCCACGAGCGCGAGCACTTCCTCGGTGTGCCAGGTCCAGAAGCCGACGGTGGCCAGCGCCTGCCTCGCGGTGCCGACCCCGTCGACGACGTAGTCGTTGACCGCGCGACAGGCGGCCACCCCGGCTTCCAGGGCGAAGACGGTGAAACCCAGTCGCCGCACCAGGAACTCGACCAGCCGGTGCTTGAGCGTGAAGAACTCGCGGGTGCCGTGGGTGGCTTCGCCGAGCCCGACGACGCGCACGTCGGCGAGCACCTCGGCGAGGGGTTCGATGTCGTCAACGCCGACCCCGGGTTCCACCCCGCTCAGGGCGATGACGTTCTCGTTCAGCCAGTCGGTGACCCGGTCGGCTCGCATCAGTCCACAGTAGACCACTCAAGCAGGGCCGAGGCGTCTGCTCGGAAGGCCTCAAGCGAGTCCTCGACAACGAACTCCAGCAGCACGAACCGGTCCTGGTCGTCGGAGCCCAGCTCGGCGAGCACTGGTCGCCACAGGTCGGCGCGCGCGGCGAGCGGCAACCGCTCGGTGAAACCGTCCGGGCCCCAGGAGAAGGCGTGCACCGTCCGGAGCCGTGGCAGCAGCGACCGCACCTCCTTCAGGCACGCGTCCACCTCCGGTGTTTCCTTCGGCTGCCAGTACGGCACAAGCGCGTCGACGTCGTCGAACAGCCGCGTCGCGGAGTCGATGTCGTCGGTCAGCGTCTCCACGTGGTACTCGACCGCGACCCGCACTCCGTGCACGGCGGCGAGTTCCGCGCAGCGGCGCAGGTCCTCGGTGACAGCATCCCGCTGTCGCGGGTCGATGTCGGCCGAGCCCGCGACGCCCGCCCACACCCTGATTGTCGGCGCGCCCAGCGCGACGGCGGTGCGCAGGGCGTCCGCGAAGGAGGCGGGGTCGGAGTCACCGGCCTTGTAGTAAGAGCCGTAGCCCTCCACGACCAGTCCGGCGTCGGCGGTCAGGGTCCGGGCGCGCTCCGCGGCGGCGAGGTCGCCGACGGGCACGTGGACGTCACCGCCCCACGTGACGGCCTTCAGCCCGGTGTCGGCGGTCAGCCGCACGATCTCGGGCACGGACAACTGGCGGAAGGTCACCGATACCAGGCCGGGGACGATCACGAGCGGCTCCACGTCAACGCGTCGGGCAGGAGGACACAGCAAGGCTAGACGAAAATGGTTATCATGTCGATGCGCGCCATCCCGTTGAGCCGCAGGCGGATCGCCGCCCGCTACCCGGGCAACCCCGATGTCGACATCGACGACGAACTCGCCCAGCCTGTGCTGACCGGGAAGGCCCCCGTGGGGTGGGCAGTCAGCGCCGCAGCCGGGTGGCCGCGGCCAGGATCGGGGTGGCCACCGCAGTGGCCGCGGCACCGAGGGTGGTGTCGGTGGCCAGGATCAAACGGACGGTCTTCATGGCCAGGGTGAGGACTTCGCCGCCGCGCTGGCGCATCCCGGCCTCGAAGCGCCCGACCGCGTCGGCGAGCGTCGTGGTGCCGTCGATGGTCGCGGTGAGCTGGTCGAGCAGGTCAGCGGCGTCACGGATGGCCGCGCCCGCACCCATGCCGGCGGTGGGTGGTGTGGCGTGGACGGCGTCGCCGAGGGCCGTGATACGGCCGGCATTCCACGGCGCGAGGTCGGTGGCGCGGGTCGAGGCGGCGTTGAACCGGTACGCGGCCACGCTGGCAGGATCGGCGCGGGCGATGACCTCCAGCGTGCGATCGGCCCACCCACGGGCGCGGAACCGGTCGAGCAGCGCGGTTTGCAACTGGGCGCCATGCAGGTCGCGCAGGGATTCGGTCTGGGCGGATTCGGGGAACATCGCGCCCCAGATGTAGGTGGGGCCGGTGGTGACCGACATCCGCAGCTCAGGGGCGTCGAGGGCGGCGTTGCCGACCGGGTCGAGGAACCCGATGTAGAGCGCGGCGCCGCGCGGGCCGATCGCCAGCGCCGAGCGCGGCCCGAGGCGCCGCTGCTCAGCGGGGCTGAGGTCGGCGCGTCGGGTGCGCCCGGAGAATCCGATGATGCCGGCCGGGCGGTTGGTCGGGCCTGCCGCCAGGTGCCGGGCGACGACCGAGTGGGTACCGTCGGCGCCGACAACCAGATCGGCGGTGACCGACGTGCCGTCGGCGAACGCCACCCGCGGCCTCCCGTGCTCGTCGTGATCGACACCCGACACATCCCGCCCGAGATGCAGGTCCTCACCGACTGCTTCGGCCAGCAGCGTGCGCAGCGTGATGCGATCGACGTCGATGCTCGCGCTGCCGGTCAGGTCCGGGCCGTGCCCGAGCAGACGGCCGCGCCGGTCCCAGAACGCGTCCCGCTCCCGCAGCCGCAGCGCCGACCCCGACGCCAGCAGCCGCCGCATGATCTCCGGCGCCACCAACCGCTCCAACGCCGACTGCGCCCGCTGGTCAAGGGTGATGTGGTAGCCGCCGGTCGCGGTGACATCGGTGTCGCGGTCGAACACCGCCACCTGATACCCGCCGCGCCGCAGCCCGGCACCCAATGCGAGCCCGCCGATCCCGCCCCCGACCACGACGACGCGCATGCTCATCCATCCTCCACTGCTCAGTGATCACTTGTCCGAGCCAGACAGTGACACCGGTAGTGGACACCGAGTGACCAGTACGGGTGCCAGGATGGGATGGTGGCGAGCACCTCGCATCGAGCGTTGCGGCTGTTGTCCCTGCTGGGATCGCGCCGGCAGTGGCCGCTGCGCGAGCTGGCCGCCCGGCTTGAAGTCAGCGAGCGCACGGTCCGCCGCGACCTGGACACCCTGCGCGGACTCGGCTACTCGATCACGACCGTTCGCGGTCCCGACGGCGGCTACCGGCTCGGCTCCGGACACACCTTGCCGTTGCTGTTCGACCACGACCAGGCGCTCGCGATCGCCGTCGCGCTGCAGACCGCGCCCAGCACCGTGTTCGACCTGCAGGACGACACCGCCCGGGCACTGGCCACCTTGCAGCAAGCCGTGCCCGAGACGCTGCGCGCCGCGATGGAATCCCTGCGGCTGACCCGGCTGCAGAACTACTGGGAGTTCCCCGCGCCACCCATCGACTCCGCCGCGCTCAGCGCCGTCGGCACCGCAGTACGACACCGCCGCGTTCTCGTCACCGAACTCCTGCGCCCCGACGGGACACGCCCCGCCCCCGAAGACCAGGACTTCGCCGCCGCCCGTCGCATCGAGCCTCATCACCTCGTCGTGTGGGCGGGCCGGTGGTACGTCGTCGTCTACGACCTCGACGATCACCAGTGGCGAGTACACCGCGTGGACCGGCTGCACCCCCGCCCCACAACCTCCCACTTCAGCCACCGTGACCTGCCCGGCGGCGACATCGCCCCCTTCGTCATGAGCAGCCACGATCGCGGCGACACCCCCGCTGCCTGGCAGTGCACCGGCAGCGCACGGCTCAACCTGCCCGCGAGCATCGTGGCGCGCTGGGCCCCCGGGGGCTCCGTGGTCGAACACCTCGACACCCACCACTGCCGCCTCACTGTCGGCGCCTGGTCATGGGCGGGCATCGCCGGGATTCTCGCCACGTTCGACACCGACCTCACAGACGTGCACCCAGCCGAGCTCCTTGAGGCGTGCCGACACGTCGCGCACCGCTATCTGGCGATACCCGAGGCATGACCCGCGTGGCCGGCCATCGCGCCGCCAGCGACTGATCACTTCTGGTCAGGCATGTCCGCCCGCGTTCTCGGCGAGCACTACGGCGACCCCTCCCCCTGGCCGGCCAGCAGACCCGACGCGGCCGGTCCACGACACCTGGCCACAACGAACATGACTTCGACTTTCATTTCGTTCGCCGAACGAACGTCTAGATATGATCTTGACCGTGGCCAACAGTCGGGACGAGCTCGTACACCAGGTTCTCGCCGCGGGCAGGCAACTCACCGCCGCCGCCGTGACCCTCCACTCCGCCGTCGCCGACATGCAAGGCCTGTCCCCCGTCGAGGAGAAGGCACTGGAGCTGCTGGAGAACAGCGGCGCGCTCACCCCCGGCGAGCTGTCCCGGCACTGCGGACTCGCCCCAGCCTCGATCACCGGCCTGATCAACCGGCTGGAGGAGAAGGGCTTCGCCCGCAGGACCCCGCACCCCCAGGACCGCAGGCGACTGCTGGTGGAGATCAACCGCGACCGCCTGCACGGCGCGGCGGTGCTGCTGGAGGACTACGTGCGCATGGTCGTCGACCTGTGCGCCGACTACGACGACGACCAGCTGCGCGCCATCGCGGCCTTCACAGAGGAAGTGGCCCGACGCAAACGCGAGGCCGCGGGCAGGCTCACCCGCTGACACAGCGAACGGGAGCCTCCCGCAGGAGACTCCCGTCCACTGGCACGTCCTTCTCAGGCGGAGACCGGCGCCTCGACCCGGTAGCGGCCGACCCACGCGTTCGCCGCGACGTCCTGCACCGCGTCCTCGACCCTGCCCGGCAGTTTCCCCGCGGGCGGCAACGGGAACCGGTATCGCGTCGCGGGCAGCCCCTCGCGCGGAGGCGGCTCGTCCACCCGCCACGGGTCCAGCTGCGGGTAGCGCGCGGGGAAGGCCGGGTCCGCGGGGAAGACCTCCAGGCCCATCCGCTTGTCCGGGTGCACGACGCTTGTGCGGTCCAGCAGCGGGCGCGAGCTGATCCCGACCGCGCCGATCTCCTGCCACGGCACCGCGTGCAGCGTCCCCTCCGCACGCCACCACAACGCGCGCCGGTCCACGATCAGCCCGCGCCCGCGCAGCGACCTGCGCGCGCTCGCGACGAACCACAGGAACGCCGCGCCCGAGACGATCTGCCACAGCCAGACCCACGGGTGGGTCTCCCCGTCGGTGAGCACGGCGGCGCACACCACGGCGAGGAACCCGGAGATCCCGCCGCCCAGCATCAGCCACCGAGCCCCGGACACCCCGAAGTCCAGATCCACCGCCCCCGGCTGCATCGAGACCGCCCGTTGCTGCGCCGCGATCTTCATCGTCGGCGGACGGTGCGGGTTCACCACTGAGGTCACTGCTTCTGCGGAAGGAGCGGGCACCCGCTCCCAGCCACCACGACGCCACTTCACGTGATCAACCCTAGTGACCCGCGTTCAGCCACCGCCGCGTGTCCCCGTTCGAGCCACAGCGGCCGCCGTGCCCCCGGCATCGGTGGCGCACCGCAGCCACCCGCCACTCGCGCGCACAACCAGGGCACGCCCTGATCGATGAGCACGTGATCATCACCTCACCTGTTCCGGTTACCTCTCCGTCTGTCTTCGTAGGACGCCCGGACCGGCCGGGCGTTGTGTCAGCGGCGGCATCACCACCCGCCAGCCGCCACGGACGGCCTCCCGGGAATAATTAATTAAAAAAGAGCATGTTAATGTCACGAACATGAACCCAGAAATCGTCGTAGCAACCAAGGCCGACATTCCTGATCTCATACTCTCCGCGAGTCGACTTTTTGCCGAGGACGGTGGTCGGCGCGATCCCTTCATGGACACCGGCTGGCCGGCGCGGGAGGGCGCCGCGTACTACGGCCAGCTCGTCGACAGCGCGGACTGCTTGTGCCTTCTGGCCAGGAACGACCAGGTGGAAGGGCATCTCACGGGGCGGATCGCCACCTCCGCGCTTCGTCCTGGCGCGGTGGTGGCCGTCTTGGAGAGCATGCATGTCGCGGCAGAGCACCGGCGCCGCGGAATCGGCTCCGCGTTGGTCGAACGCTTCTTCGAATGGGCGGGTGGCCACAGCGCGAACGAGTTCTCGGTGACGGCGTACGCCAGTAACGAAGCCGCACTCGCGCTCTACCGCAAGCACGGCTTCGCGCCTTTCGAGGTCACGCTGACGAGAGGTTCTTCTCCAGCGCGGTGACGTACTTGTCGATGCAGTGGTCGCGGAGCGCGTCGCTGGTCGGGGCGAACACGTCCGCGGCGAGGCCCTTCAACCGGTCGGTGACGCCTCCGAGGAACGTCACGCTGTCGCGGATCTTGCCGGTGGAGTCGATGTAGTGCAGCGCGTCGACGTGGTGGTACAGCGGCTGCGGTGGCACCTGCGGGACGATGTCGTTGTTGTTGACGTAGCGGTGCATCCGCTTCACGAAGGCCTCGTCGTAGGCGCCCGCGAGCACGCGGTCGCAGGTCCTGGGCTGGCCGTAGGTGTAGACGCCGTCGGCGAGCAGCCGAGGGTCCTCGAAGTACAGGCTCGCGCCCGCCAGCATCGCCAGCGCCCCGCCGAGGCTGTGGCCGGTGAACCACAGCGTCTGGCCGTTGTCGCGGAAGGTGTCGATGGCGTCCTTGACGTCGCTGAAGACCGACTCCAGCGCTTGGCCGAAGCCGTAGTGGACCAGGCCGTTGCCACCGGGGCCGGGCCACGGCGGGGTGTTGACGTCGGAGAGCCAGTCGCGTATTCGCAGGGGTTCGGTGCCCCGGAACGCCACGACGATCATCTTGTCGCTGGCGGCGGTGTACGCCTGCGTGTCCTCAAGCGGGAACGGCTGGCGGTGCGGGGTGCGGTGGTGCCGGACGCGGTGGAAGCCCCACTCCCGGGCGGTGGTGTCGATGACGTCGGGCGCGGCGTAGGCGAGCTTGGCCGCTCGGGCTAACCAGTAGGCGTGCGCGGTGTTGTGTCCGGTCGCGCCGTGATCGGGTGCGGCGACGGTGGCCATGGCGGTTCCCTCCGGTAGCGGTGCGGGGCCGCATCCCGTCTTACCGAAGATCCACTCCGCCTTGGTCCCGGTCCACCCGATGCGGGATTTCGCCCTGGCGCCTGCCCGAGTCAGCGCACCAGGCGGAAGAAGGACCGAACGTCCTCGACGAACAGTCCTGGCTGCTCGAACGCGCCGAAGTGCCCGCCCTTGGCGAGCTCGCTCCACTGGCGGATGTCGGTGAACCGCTTGGCGGCCCAGCGCCGGGACGGCCGCAGCATCTCCTTCGGGAAGATCGCCGCCCCTGTCGGAACGCCGATGGTGTCCACTGTGGACTCGGTGAACAGCCGCGTGACGTCGGCGATGCTCTCCCAGTACAGCCGGGCCGAGGACGCCGCGGTCGCGGTCAGCCAGTACAGAGTGATGTTGTCGAGCATCTCGTCGCGGGTGAGCGCGTTCTCGGGGTGGCCGTCGCAGTCGGTCCACGCGCGGAACTTCTCCAGGATCCACGCGCACTGCCCCGCGGGTGAGTCGACCAACCCGTAGCCCAGGGTCTGCGGCCGGGTGCCCTGTTGGACGGAGTAGCCGTTCTCCGAGCGCTGCGAGCGCTCGATGTCGTCGACGGACGCGCGTTCGGCGTCGGTGAGCTCGCCGAAGGTCGCCCGGTCGGGCGCGGCCAGCGGCGGGTTGAGGTGGATGCCGACGAGCCGGTCCGGGGCCTGCTGGGCCATGCTCGACGTGACGCTGGTCCCCCAGTCCCCGCCCTGCGCGCCGTAGCGGTCGTAGCCCAGTCGCGCCATCAGCTCGATCCACGCCGCGGCGATCCGCTCGACGTTCCAGCCGCTGCGCGTGGGCTTGTCGCTGAAGCCGTAGCCGGGCAGCGACGGGCACACGACGTGGAAGGCGTCAGCGGGATCGGCGGGGTTGGTCAGCGGTTCGATGACCTTGAGGAACTCCACGACCGAGCCGGGCCAGCCGTGCGTCATGACCAGCGGGAGCGCCGTGGGGTGCGGCGACCGGACGTGCAGGAAGTGGATGCCGAGGCCGTCGATGTCGGTGCGGTACTGGGGGAAGGAGTTCAGCCGCGCCTCCACCGCCCGCCAGTCGTAGTCCCGCGCCCAGTAGCGGCACAGCTCCCGCAGGTACGCCTGGGGCACGCCCTGCGACCAGTCCTGGACCGTCTCGGGTTCGGCCCAGCGCGTGCGGGTGAGCCGCTCGCGCAGGTCGGCGAGGTCGGCCTCGGGGATCTCGACGCGGAACGGCGTGATCTTCTCCGACATGCGGGCAGCGTTTCAGTCCCCGTAGAAACCCGCAACGCCAATACTTTCCAGCGCAACCCAATCCGGGTCCACCGGCCGCACAACCGGAAACCGCAACGTCACAGCGAGAACGGGATGCTCGTCGACGCGCTGCGCCACCGCGTAGAGCACCGCCAGCACGTGCACACAGTGCGGAGTGCGCGCGGTACAACCGCAGCTGCATCCGCCGCGTCCCCGACCCCGCCGACCGCCGCCGCGTGCTCATCGAACCCACCGACGACGACCTCGCCGAGTTCCCGTCGAACACCTGCGTGCGCTGCACACCTTCATCATGGCCACCCGCGAGAGCACGACGGCCGAGCTGAGCAGGCTCCGCTCCACCGAAGCGTGAAGCTGGACTCGCCCACAGTGGGAGAGTCCACACTGGCCACATGCCCGACGAGCTGTTCCCGATCGGCCGCTTCGCCCGGCTGTGCCGCCTGAGCGTCAAGCAGCTGCGCCACTACGACGACCTCGGCCTCCTGCGGCCCGCCCACGTCGACGCCGGCAGCGGCTACCGCTACTACACCCGCGACCAGACCCGCGCCGCCCTCACGATCGCGTTGCTGCGCACCCTCGACGTGCCACTGCCCGCGATCGCCGAGCTGCTCACCGGCGACGAGGACATCCGCGACCGGGTCCTGCGCGGCGAACGGGACCGCCTCGACGCACAGATCCGCCGCCAGCACAGCGCACTGCGCACCCTCGAACGGCTGATGACGGAAGGCTTGCAGCGCAAGGACGTCAGCCTCACCCGCGAACCCGCCCGCCGCTACGCCGTCACCCGCGCGAGCTGCGCCCCGGAGGACATCGGCCGCGCCTACGGCGAGTGCGTCGCCCGGCTCCTGCCCGCCATCGGCACCCCACAAGGCCCGGTGGCCGGGCTGTTCCCGGTCGACCTCACCCCCGAACTGGCCATCGCCGCCGCCGTGGAGACCGACTCAACACCACCCGGCGTCGCCATCGAGACACTGCCGAGCACCCCGGCGGCGGTGATCACCCACGTAGGACCGTTCGAGGAGCTCCCGCTGACCTACCACGCGGTCTTCGCGTGGATCCACGAACGCGGCCACACCCCACGCGGCCCCGTCCGCGAGACCTACCTGACCGACCCCACGACGACCGAACCCGCTCAGCTCGTCACGCGCGTGGTCGTCCCGATCGACGACGAGGACCCCCCCGCCTGACCGCCATTCGCGGGCTTATGGACCTCTGAGCACGCTCGAAAAGGTCCATAAGCCCGCGAATGGCACGTAGGGGGTCAGGAGGAGTGGAAGGTGACGGGGGATCGGGGGGTCTCGTCGACGGAGAGGGTGAAGACGTCGGGGCGCGCGTAGTGGCCCGTCACGTCGAAGTCGTAACGGGCACCCGGCAGCTCCGACACGTCGATCTCCGCCGTGAGCAGCCCCTCCTCCCCGCACAGCGGACCCGCGAGCACGTCACCGAGCGGGCCGACCACCACACTCCCACCGTTGACCACTGGCCGCCTCGGGTCCCAGTCGGGCAGGCTCGCGGGTGGCTGGAACTGACAGGACCCCACCACGAAGCAACGGCCCTCGACCGCGATGTGCCGCATCGTGGACTGCCACACCTCGCGATCGTCCACAGTGGGCGCACACCACACCTGGACCCCCTTGGCGTACATGGCCGTCCGCAGCAACGGCATGTAGTTCTCCCAGCAGATCACCGCACCGGCGAGACCCACCGCCGTCGGCACCACCGGCAGCGTCGAGCCATCCCCCTGGCCCCAGATCAGCCGCTCAGCCGCCGTCGGCATCAGCTTGCGGTGCTTGGCCACCACCCCGCGGACCGGGTCCAGGAACACCGCCGTGCAGTACAGCGTCGAACCCGCACGCTCGATCACCCCGACCACCAGCGACGCCCCGGTCCGCGCCGACAACCCCGCCAGCTCCGCCACCTCCGGACCGGGCACCTCCACCGCCCGTGCGAAGTACTCCGCGAACTCCGCCCGCCCCTCCGGCAACCGGTACCCGACGCGAGTGCCGAACGACGAGCCCTTCGGGTAGCCACCCAGCACCGCCTCCGGCAACACCACCAGCTCCGCCCGCGCGGCGCGGATCTCCTCCTCGTACCCCAGGACCTTCTCCACCGTCGCGGCGGTCCCCGACGGGCACGCCCCCAACTGCAACGCTGCGACCACCGACATCAGCTCACCCCTAGCATCGCCACCATGACCATCGACAAGATCGCATGGATCCACCTCGACGCCGGACGAATCCTGTCCACCCGCTCACGCGGCAAGGACACCTTCTACCTGCCCGGCGGCAAACGCGATCCCGGCGAGAGCGACCTCCAGACCCTCGTCCGGGAGATCGACGAGGAGCTCACCGTCACCATCGACCCCACCAGCGCCGTGCACGTCGGCACCTTCCAGGCCCAGGCACACGGGCACGCGCCCGGCGTCGAGGTCCGGATGACCTGCTACACCGCCACGTTCACCGGCACCCTCGCGCCGAACAGCGAGATCGAGGAGATCACCTGGCTGACCCACGCCGACCGGGACCGCGTCGCCCCGGTCGACCAGATCATTCTCGATCACCTGCACCGGGCCGGGCAGCTGCGCTGATCCGCGCCAGCACCTCCGCCACCGGCGCAGGCTCCCACTTCCCGCCGTCCCGCAACCGCACCGACGCCCGCCCCGACGCGGCCTCCCGCGCGCCGATCACCACCTGGAACGGCACCAGCCGCGCCGCCCGCACCCGCGCACCCAGACTCCCCCGCTCCGGCCCGACGACCTCCATCCGCAGGTCAGCCGACCGAGCGAACTCCTCCGCCCGAGGCAGCTCCGACTCCGACACCGGCAGCACCACCACCTGGGTCGGCGCCAGCCACGCCGGGAACGCACCACCGTGCAGCTCGATCAGGTGCGCCACCACCCGTTCCAGGCTGCCGATGACGCTGCGGTGCACCATGACCGGCCGGTGCTTGGCGCCGTCCGGACCGGTGTAGTGCAGGTCGAACTGCCGAGGCTGGTGGAAGTCCACCTGCACGGTGGACAGGGTCGACTCGCGCCCCGCCCCGTCGGCGATCTGGACATCGATCTTCGGACCGTAGAAGGCGGCCTCCCCCTCGGCCTCCTCATAGTCCACATCGGACAGAACCTCGCGCAGCACCGCCTCCGACCGACGCCACAACGACGGATCGGCCACGTACTTCCCACCCGCCCCCGGCAACGACAACCGGTACCGCACCGGCTTGATCCCCAGCACCCGGTGCGCCTCGCGGACCAGCTCCAGCGCCGCCCGAGCCTCCTCGGCCACCTGCTCCGGAGTGCAGAACACGTGCGCGTCGTTGAGCTGGATCGCCCGCACCCGGCTCAACCCACCGAGCACCCCCGACAGCTCCGCCCGGTACATCCCACCCAGCTCGGCCATCCGCAACGGCAGATCGCGGTAGCTGTGCGGCCGCGCCCGGAACATCAACGCGTGGTGCGGGCACAAGCTCGGCCGCAGCACGACCTGCTCACCACCGAGATCCATCGGCGGGAACATGTCCTCGCTGTAGTGCGACCAGTGCCCCGACAGCTCGTACAGCTCACGCTTGCCCAACACCGGCGAGCACACGTGCTTGTAGCCCGCCCGCCGCTCCAGGCTGCGGACGAACTCCTCCAGGGTGTGCCGCACCACCGCGCCGTCCGGCAGCCAGTACGGCAACCCCGCCCCGATCAACGGGTCCGAGTCGAACAGGTCCAGCTCACGGCCGAGCTTGCGGTGGTCGTGCATCACGGTCTCCTCGCGGAAGAAGCGAGGCGAGTGACCACAAGACGAAGCCCCGGGGCACTCGCCCCGGGGCTTGGTGTCAGACATCAGTCAGCGCGCCGGGACGGTCTCCGGCGTCGTCGTCACCACTGCGCGCTGCATGGCGCGAAAGATAGCACCCCGCTCACTCACCGGCCAGCGACATACCCCGCTCCGCCAACGCCTCCCGCAACAACCGGACCGCCTTCGGCCCCACACCGTGCAGCGCCAGCAACTCCTCCGCGCTCACCCCGGTGAAGTCCTCCAGCCGCGTGTACCCGGCCAGCAGGAACGCCCGAGTCGCGGGCTCGCTCGTCTTCGGCAGCTCGTGCGTCACATATTGATCATATGACCGGCGAGGCCGTGGACGGCCTCCTTCACCGCCTCGCCCAGCGTCGGGTGCGCGTGCACGTTCCGCGCCACCTCGTGCACCGTCAGGTCCCACTGCTGCGCCAGCGTCAGCTCCGGCAGCAGCTCCGTGACCTCCGGCCCGATCAGGTGCGCACCCAGCAGCTCACCGTGCGTCGCATCGCTGATGATCTTCACGAAGCCCGCCGTCTCCCCGAGCCCGTGCGCCTTGCCGTTCGCGGTGAACGGGAACTTCGCCACCTTGACGTCGAAACCCTTCTCCCGGGCCTGCGCCTCGGTCCACCCGAAGCTGGCGATCTGCGGCTGGCAGTACGTCGCT
Source organism: Allokutzneria oryzae (assembly GCF_042429765.1). Lineage (NCBI taxonomy): Bacteria > Bacillati > Actinomycetota > Actinomycetes > Pseudonocardiales > Pseudonocardiaceae > Allokutzneria > Allokutzneria oryzae. The sequence continues at coordinate 186,468 of NZ_JBHLZU010000019.1, forward strand.
CTCGGGATCATCACGTAGTCCAGCTCCATCGTCTCCGCGTCGGCGATGGTCTCCGCCGCGATGACACCCATCGACTCCGCGGCGTGCGCCAGCATCAGCTTCGCCGTCACGTCACCGATCGCGAAGATGTGCGGCACGCTCGTCCGGCACCGGCCGTCGATGTCGATCGCGCCGCGCTCGGTCAGCCGCACCCCCGTGCGCTCCAGACCGTAGCCCTCCACCCGAGGCGCGAAACCGATGGCCTGCATGACCTTGTCGGCCTCCAGCACCCGCTGGCCGTCCTTTGTGGACACAGCGACCCGCACACCACGACCGGTGTCCTCGATCGACTCCACCTTCGTCGACGTCAGCACCTCGATGCCCAGCCGCCGGTACCGCTTGGCCAGCTCCGCCGACACCTCGACGTCCTCCAGCGGCACCACCCGATCGGCGAACTCCACGATCGTGACCTTGACGCCGTAGTTGTGCAGCACATACGCGAACTCGACACCGATCGCGCCGGCACCGGCGATCACGATGCTCTCCGGCAGCGACTCACTGAGGATCTGCTCCTCATAGGTCACCACCCTCGGCCCCAACGCCGTCCCCGGCAGCAACCTCGTCGTCGCCCCCGCCGCGATGATGCAGTGGTCGAAGGTCACCACGTCCGAGCCGACCCGGATCGTGTTCGCGTCCTGGAACTCCCCACGCCCGGTGAACTGCGTGATCGAGTTCTTCTTCATCAGGTAGTGCACGCCCTTGACGCGCCCGTCGGCCACCTTCCGGCTGCGCTGGAACGCCGCCGAGTAGTCGAAGGAGACCTGACCGTCCACCCGGATGCCATAGGCCTTCGCCTCATGCTGGAACAAGTGCGCCAGCTCGGCGTTGCGCAACAGCGCCTTCGAGGGAATGCAGCCCACGTTGAGGCAGACCCCGCCCCAGTACCGCTCCTCGATGATCGCCGTCCGCAGCCCGAGCTGGGCCGACCGGATCGCGGCCACGTACCCGCCCGGGCCCGCGCCCAGAACCACGACGTCGAAGTGAGTGCTCATACGCAAGACCCTATGCGGGTGACACCACGCGCGCGCTACCGCGCCTCCACAAGGCCCAAGGTTTCCGCCACCCAAGCGCACACCGCGTCCACGGTCTCCCCGACCGGAACATCCGTGGTGTCCAACAACCCCACCGGCGGCGACAAGCGCGCACCCTCATCACGCAGCCACTGCGCGTACTCCAGCGTCTCCTCGATGCGCGGCTCCGACCAACCACGCCACGCCGGCCGCCGCCGCAACCGCTCCGCCAGCACACCCGGCTCGCACATCAACGCCAGGTAGTGCACCTCGGAGAACAACACCCGCTCCGGCAACGGCTCGAACTCCGGCGGAACCACCGTCCCGCACAACACCACCGGCCGACCGTTCTGCTGGATCATCGAGATCATCCGCAGCCACGTCGACCGGAACGCCCGATGGTTCTCCGCGGGGTCACGCAACCCCTCAACCCACAGAACGTCCTGCTCCAGGACAACGACGTGGTCGGACAGGCGCGCGGCGAGCTCCCGGCACACCGTCGACTTCCCCGTGCCACTCGGCCCCGTCAAGCACAACAGCGGAAGACGACGAAAGGCCCGCCGATGGCCGCAGGCAACGCACACCACCACCGGCGGAGCCTCCTCGACACGCGGGACATCCGTCCGATCCCCGCACGCCGGGCAGATCAACAGGTTCACGCGGAACCTGGATCAGTCGAAGAGCTGGTCGAAGAAGCTCTTCTTCCGCTTGTGCCCGTACGGCTTCGGCGAATCGTGATAGCCGCCGTGGTGACCGCCGTGTTGCCGATACGGACGAGGAGAGTCGTGATGACCACCGTGGTACGGGCGCGGCGAGTCGTGGTGGTAGGGCGGCGGAGGCGCCTGCTGGTACTGCGGAGGCGCGCTGTAGTACCGCTGCTCCGCCTGAGCGATCTGCTCCAGCTCACCCCGATCGAGGAAAATGCCCCGGCATCCGGTGCACTGCTCGATGTGGACACCCTGACGGTCCACGGTCTGCATCACGTTCTGACACTTGGGACAAATCACCACATCAACATACACACACAGTTGCATGCCCAGCACGCGTGAACCACGCACCGACGACCACCCGCACACCCGACACCGACGATCTTCAACCGATCCTCGACCCGGCGTGCGCCCCACCGGAGCGACCAGGCACGATCGGAGGCACCATGACGCTCACCGACCAGCTGCCAGGCAGCGCAGACCCCGACGCGCTCTTCGACGCCTTCACCACGTGGACAGGCGGCCAGGGACTTGACCTCTACCCGGCCCAGCAAGAGGCCCTCATCGAGATCGTCTCCGGCGCCAACCTCATCCTCAGCACCCCGACCGGCTCCGGCAAGAGCCTCGTCGCGGTCGGCGCCCACTTCACCGCCATGGCCAACGGTCAACGCAGCTTCTACACCGCCCCGATCAAGGCACTGGTCTCGGAGAAGTTCTTCGCGCTCTGCGACACCTTCGGCCCGGCCAACGTCGGCATGATGACCGGGGACTCCAGCGTCAACTCCGACGCCCCCATCATCTGCTGCACCGCCGAGATCCTGGCCAACATCGCCCTCCGCGACGGCGCGGACGCCGAGGTCGGCCAGGTCGTCATGGACGAGTTCCACTTCTACTCCGAACCCGACCGCGGCTGGGCCTGGCAGGTCCCCATCCTCGAACTCCCCCGCGCCCAGTTCATCCTCATGTCCGCCACCCTCGGCGACGTCCGGCGCTTCGAGACCGACCTGACCCGCCGCACCGGCCGCCCCACCGCCGTCGTGGCCAACACCGAACGCCCCATCCCCCTGCACTACCGCTACGCCATGACCCCGCTCCAGGAGACCCTGGAGGAACTGCTCGCCACCCAGGGCGCCCCCGTCTACGTCGTGCACTTCAGCCAGGCCGCCGCGCTCGAACGCGCCCAGTCCCTGATGAGCATCAACGTCAGCACCAAGGCCGAGAAGGCCGCCATCGCCGAGCTCATCGGCAACTTCCGCTTCACGGCCGGCTTCGGCAAGACCCTCTCCCGCCTGGTCCGGCACGGCATCGGCGTGCACCACGCCGGCATGCTGCCCAAGTACCGCCGCCTCGTCGAACAACTCGCCCAGGCCGGCCTCCTCAAGATCATCTGCGGCACCGACACCCTCGGCGTCGGCATCAACGTGCCCATCCGCACCGTCGTGCTCACCGCGCTCAGCAAGTACGACGGCGTCCGCACCCGCCACCTCAAGGCCCGCGAGTTCCACCAGATCGCCGGCCGCGCCGGACGCGCGGGATACGACACCGCCGGCACCGTCGTCGTCCAGGCCCCCGACCACGACATCGAGAACGAACGCGCCATCGCCAAGGCGGGCGACGACCCCAAGAAGAAGCGCAAGATCGTCCGCAAGAAGGCCCCAGAGGGCTTCGTCTCCTGGGGCCGCCCCACCTTCGAACGCCAGATCGCCGCCGAGCCCGAACCGCTGACCTCCACCTTCAAGGTCAGCCACTCCATGCTGCTCAACGTGATCAACCGGCCCGGCGACGCCTTCGCCGCGATGCGCCACCTCCTCGAAGACAACCACGAGGACCGCCCCACCCAGCGCAAGCTGATCCGCCGCGCCATCGCCATCTACCGCGGCCTGCTCGCCGCGGGCGTCGTCGAACGGCTCGACGAGCCCGACGAGGAAGGCCGCCGCGTCCGGCTCACCGTCGACCTCCAGTTCGACTTCGCGCTCAACCAGCCGCTGTCCCCGCTCGCGCTCGCCGCCATCGACCTGCTCGACCGCGAGTCCCCCTCCTACGCGCTCGACGTGGTCTCGGTGATCGAGTCCATTGTGGAGAACCCGCGCCCGATCCTGTCCCAGCAGCAGTTCAAGGCGCGCGGCGAGGCCGTCAACAAGATGAAGGCCGAAGGCATCGAGTACGAGGAACGGATGGCGCTGCTGGAGGACGTCACCCACCCGAAGCCGCTCGCCGAACTGCTCGAAGCCGCCTACGCCATGTACCGGCGCGGCCACCCGTGGGTCGCCGACTACGAGATCCAGCCGAAGTCGGTCGTCCGCGACATGTACGAGCGCGCGATGACCTTCGTGGAGTACGTGTCCTTCTACCAGGTCGCCCGCTCAGAAGGCCTGGTACTGCGCTACCTCGCCGACGTCTACAAGGCCCTGCGGCACACCGTCCCCGACGAGGCCAAGACCGAGGAGCTGACCGACCTCATCGAGTGGCTCGGCGAGCTCGTCCGCCAGGTCGACTCCAGCCTGCTCGACGAATGGGAACGGCTGCGCAACCCCGAGGATGAAGAAGAGGGCGTCCGGCCCGAACCTGTCGACCAGGGACCGCCTCCGGTCACCGCCAACGCCCGCGCCTTCAAGGTGCTGGTGCGCAACCAGCTCTTCCGCCGCGTCGAGCTCGCGGCGCGCCGCGACTACTACGAGCTCGGCGAGCTGGACAAGCACAACGGCTGGGACGCCGACGCGTGGCAGGACGCCATCGAGGCGTACTTCGATGAGTACGACGAGATCGGCACCGGTGCCGACGCGCGTGGCCCAGAGCTGCTGATGATCACCGAGGAGCCGGAGCGCTGGCTCGTCCGCCAGACCTTCGACGATCCGGACGGCAACCGCGACTGGGGCATCACCGCCGAGGTCGACCTGGCCGGCTCCGACGAGCAGGGCACCGCCGTCCTCTACGTCACCGACGTCGGCGAGTTCTGAGGCCCTTCCCCTCCTGGCGGTTTTTCATCGCTGGGAGGGGACTTTTGTAGGTGGGATTGATTTCACTCGACACTGAAGCTATCGAGGCAGTAAAGATATCGCGGCCTGAAAAAACCCGCTGCCGTCCGGCAGCGGGTCCCTCCCGCTCAGGCCTTCGCGGCCTCGAACGCCTCGATCACGTTGCCCGGGATGCGGCCACGGTCGGAGACCTCGTGACCGTTGGCCTTGGCCCAGTCGCGGATCGCCTTGGTCTCCTCCTTGCTGCGCCCCTCCCCCGCGGCGCGGCGGCCGCCAGCGGTGCCGGACTTGGCGCGGCCACCGATACGGCGGGCGGCGTCGACAAAGGGGGTGAGCTTCTCGCGCAGCGCGGTGGCGTTGGACTCGTTCAGGTCGATCTCGTAGGTAAGACCGTCGAGGCCGAACTCCACGCGGGAAATGTCACTGCTGGTGCTGCCGTCCAAGTCATCGATGAGCTGGACGATAGTGCGTTGTGCCATGAGTGCGCCTCACATGAACGGTACTGAGCAAGTGTTGACGTAACGCTATCAAGCTCCCCCGGGGCATTCACATCCCCATAGGGGTAAGAGAACTTTCTGCCCGTAAACACTTGACGAACTACCGGACGATCCCGTTGCGGGCCCATTCACTACCACGGCTGCCAGGGACAACACCGGATAGGGGCAGGCGGCGGCGGCGCCGGACCGGCAACCGTTCACTATAAAGTGGGCGAATCGCGCTGTCCGCGCCGACACGCGGAGCGAGCGCTCCCACGCCCGACTCGCACGAGTGCCCTAGCACACATAGCCGACATCCATTAGGTGCCATTTTCGCGAAGCTCCCAGCATATCCCCCGCTTATTCGGGTTTCCTTGCCGTCCCGCTCCCGTCACGCAACCGTTGTCTCCCCGAGTTCGGGACTTCAGCCGCTCCCGGTGCCATCGGGCCGCGAACGCCCGACACGGCGCGGGAATCTCCCGATCCTGGTTCGGTCGGCGAGCAGCGCCGCGTGCAGGCGTGCGGCCTCAGCGGGATCCCCGGCAAGGCCCACCCATTTCGCGTGCGCCTCCCGTGCGGCCAACGTCTCGGGGTGGTCAGGACCGAGGACACGGGCACGGTCTGCCGCCAGCTCGGCGTGGCGACGGGCCTGCTCGGCGGGATCGGCCGGACTGGCCGGACTGGCCGGACCCAGTGCGCGGTTCGGGACGAGGGCCAGCAGGTCGGCGGTGCGGGTACCGCGTTGTTGCGGCCGGGGGAGGTTGCGACTGGTGAACGTCCACAGTAGACGGCGGTAGACCTCCCCCAGCGTCAGCAGCTCCGGGCCGTCGGGAACGCCCTTGTCCAGCAACGTGATCAGCTCGCCGCTGAAGGTCGTGTGCGTCGCGCCGACCGGGGCCATCGCTGGCCTGTTGCGCGGTGTCGCGGTGAGCGTGTACGTGCCGTCGATGTCGAGCTGGCCGGAGACCACGGTCCCCTCATCGGACATGAACTCCTCGATCGCCCTCCCCGAGAAGCAGCAGTCCAGGACCAGCACCCGGTTCCGCCCCCGCGCGTCGGCCAGGACCTCCTTGACCCGGGTGAACGGCAACCCGGTCCAGCGCAGCCGTCGTGGGTCGCTGGACGGGACGGTGAGGTGCAGCTCACCGCGCTCGTCCAGCAACCCGTGGCCCGAGTAGTAGACCAGCAGCACGTCCTCGGCCTGCTCGGCGGCGTCCTCCAGCTTCGCGCCCACCACGGCGAGATCATCCTCGTCGGAGACCACGGCGCAGTGCCTGAGCCCCGTTCCCGTCGGCGCGGTGAGAATCCTGGCCAGATCGCTGAGGTTGTTGCGCACAGCGGGCAGGTCGGGCAGGTGGTCGAAGCGACTGGTCCCGACCAGCACCGCCCGCGAGCGCTCGGGGTCCGGCAGCCGCGTCACCCGTCAGCGCCTCATCAGGTTGTAGGTACCGGCGAGAACCTTGTCCCCGGTGACACTGACGCGGTTGTCGCCGACCGCCTCGATCGTGAGCGTCGCCTGGCCTCCTTCGGCGAAATGCGGCCGGCACGACAACTTCACCTTGATCGACGCGCCCTTGGTGTCGGCCTGACCAGTGCAGCCGGAACCGGCGTCGCCCATCGTCCCGTCTCGTGCCACCCACAACACCCGGACAGTGCCCTCGCGGATGAACAACTGGTAGAAGCTGCTCTCCTTGACCCACGTGCCGAGCAGGTTGCGCGGTGGGACGGACGGCGCGGTCACGTCGACGGTGACCTCGAAGTTGTTGAACCGAGCCTCGATGTCGTTGCTGGCGAAGGAAACCAGGCGACCCTTGTCGTTGTCGATGCTCGCCTTGAACGGCACGGCCGCCCCACCGTCCGCAGTCAGCGTGCCGTCGAAGTCGCACCCGTTGCGGTTGACCGTGGCCACCTTGGCCAGAGCGGTCTTGACCGTCTCCGTGGAGCTGGCAGCGGCGGCAAGGAGCTTGCCCTCGTCGGAGGCGGCCTCGACCTGGCGCCACTTGTCGCCGGCCCCGGCGTACAACACACCACCGACGAGCCGCCCCTCCCCGTTGGGCGGCATGGTGAACCGGGCCTCCTTCGCCACGGGGTCAACGGCTCCCGAGGCGTTGACGCGCTCCCCCATCCGCAACGTGAACTCGTGACCTGCCTGGTTGACGAGGTCGGCCCCATCAGTGAGGACCTTGACGAACGGCTTGTCCCCCACCACGAGGTTGCAGGTGGCGTCGTCGTACAACCGCTTCCCCGCGATACCGCCGCCGACCCCGACCGCCGCGACGACGACCGTCACGATCACGACCTTCGACACCGCGACTCCCCCGGCGGTCGCGGCCGTGACCGCGGCTGTTCCCGTCGTCACCGCCGTCCCCGCAGTTGCCGCAGTTCCCGCCGTGGACGCGGTTCCCGCCGTGGCAGCGGTGGACGCCCCGGTCGTCCCCGTTCCGGCGGCCACCACCGCTCCGGTGCCCGACCCTCCAGCCCCGAGCACTCCTCCTGCGACACCGATCGCGCCACCGGCGCCCATGACCAGCGCCGCGGTCCGCCGACCCACCCGCCGCGCACCCCGCCCGGTCAGCAGGTTCGGCGCGATCGGCCCGGCAGCGCCGTCGGCCTCAAGGAGATCAAGCCCGAGAAGCCAGTCCCGGAGCTGCTCCGCGGTCGGCCGCGCGGCCTGGTCCACCGACACCGCGGCCCGCACCAGATCGAGCAGCTCCGAAGTGGAGCTGGGCAAGTCGGGCAGTGGCGCGCTCCGCAGCGCGAGGTCCATTGGCGCGTCCCGCCACGGAGGCTCGCCGCCCAGCGCGACGTACAACGTCACTCCGAGGCCGTACACATCTCCGGGCTGACTGGCTTCGGCCCGGCCGACGGCCACCGCCGCGATGTGCTCGGGTGGTGTGTACGCGTCCACCACGCCCGGCACCGTCAGCCCTGGCGCCATGATCCCGAACCCGGCGAGGACCGCCCCACCATCGAGCACCAACACGGTCGAGGGCTGCACCACGCCGTGCGTGATCCCCTCGGCATGCGCGGCGGCGAGCGCGTCCGCGATCGCGACACCAAACCCCTGTGCGGTCCACAGTGACAAGGCGCCGTCGTCGTGCAACCGCTCCGCGAGCACCTCGCCGGTCCCGCACACCAGGTGCGGCCGACCGTCGCCGGTCAGACCGACCGCGATCACGTCGGCGATGTTCGGCGACGCCGCCGCCGTGGTGAGCGCCGACGCCCACCGCTGGTGCTCGGCACGCTCCTCGCCCTCGACCGCCGACCGCGCCACCGTCAGCACGGCCTCCCGCCCGGCATCGCCCCGGACCAGGTAGGTCGTGGCGACCGCGTCCTCATCCAGGACGTCGACAACGGAGAAGTTCGCGGGCAACGCGCCCTCGTGGCTACTCATCCCCGAGCACCTCGCGCACCAGTCGTGCGGCGTCGGCCACCCGCGCCGCGGTCACCTTCACGCTGCGCCCGTCCGGGTTGGTCACCTCGATGGTGACGTCGGAGTGCCGCTGCTTCAGCCAGATCTGCAGCGAGCTGGCCAGCACCGTGATCGCCCCACCACCGCTCAAAGCCACCACGAGCACATCTGTGGCGACCCCGAGCTGCCCTGGTTCAGGTGGTGGCTGGTGCAGGGTGACCCGCCCCCGCAGCTCGTCCTCCCGGACCAACCACTGGTGCAACGACACCAGGTCCGCCTGGCCGCCGACGACTCGAACCTGCGCCCGCACCCCGAACTCCTCTCAGCGCTGAGTGTCGATCTCACTACGCAGAGCGATTTCGGAGCGTATCGCCATTCGATCATGCGGAACCACCACGACAAGATTGCGATCCGCCATCGAACTCCCCTCGCGCGAGAACGCGGGGTGACGGGTCACAGATCGCGGCGCGCGAGGGTTTCCGAGAGAGGGACGCCTTCACGCTGCGCGGCGACGCGGCGCGTTCGGACTTCGGCTCTGGTGCGCGGGCGGTATTTCGGTTCCTTGCCACAGCCGCACGGCGTCAACCCGTCATAGCGCAGGCCCTCACCCAGAACCGTTGCCACCACAGACCACGCCCGGACGTCATTGCGCGACGGAGCCGCGAAGTCATGACCAGCGCACAGAAGCGGTGCGGCGCAGTTCGGGCACAGGTGCTCCGTGTTCGGCGCCGGGTGGTGCTTCTTGAAGCTCACGCGACAAGCCACGCACACGTAATGCAGCTTGTAGTGCGCGAAGGCGTAGAAGCACATGCGGCGACCGTACAAGGTTCAGCTGCGGAAGGCGGCCAGAATTCGCTGTGCCGCCAACGACGGCGTGAGAGTGCCTTCGGCGACCTGGCGGTCCAGTTCCGGGCCGAGCTCACGGACCTTCGGGTGGTCGGCCAGGTCTTGGAGGAGCTGGTCGCGGACCATGCTCCACGTCCAGCCCAGCAGCTGCTTGCGGCGCTGGGCGTCCAGCGCACCCGACTCCGAGAGCTGGTCGCGGTGCTGGACGATCTTGGCCCACACGTCGTCGACCCCGGTGTTCTCCAGCGCGCTGCACGTCAGCACCGGCGGGTCCCAGCCGCTGTCGGCCATCCGCAGCAGGCGCAGCGCTCCGGCCAGCTCGCGGGAGGCCTTCTTCGCCTCGCGCTCGTGCGGACCGTCGGCCTTGTTGACCGCGATCACGTCCGCCAGCTCCAGGACGCCCTTCTTGATGCCCTGGAGCTGGTCACCGGTGCGCGCCAGGGTGAGCAGCAGGAACGTGTCCACCATGTCCGCCACGGTGACCTCGGACTGGCCAACGCCGACCGTCTCGACCAGCACGACGTCGTAGCCCGCCGCCTCCATCACCACGATCGTCTCGCGGGTGGCCTTCGCGACGCCGCCGAGCGTGCCCGCCGTCGGTGAGGGGCGGACGAACGCCTTCGGGTCCACCGCGAGGCGGGCCATCCGCGTCTTGTCACCGAGGATGCTGCCGCCGCTGCGGGTCGAGGAGGGGTCCACCGCCAGGACCGCGACCTGGTGCCCGGCCGCCGTCAGCGAGCTGCCGAGGGTGTCGATGAAGGTCGACTTGCCCGCTCCCGGCACGCCGGTGATGCCGACGCGGCGGGCCTTCCCGGAGTGCGGCAGCAGCTCGACCAGCAGGTCCTGGGCGACCGCGCGGTGGTCGGCCCTGCGCGACTCCACCAGCGTGATCGCCCGCGCGATCCACGCCCGCGAGCCCGCGAGCACCCCCTCCGCGTACTGGCCGACGTCCACCGGCTGCGCAGCCATCAGGCGGCGTGTCCGTTCTGGGCGGAGAGCTGGGCAAGCAGGTCCAGCGCGGCGTCGGCGATCACCGTTCCCGGCGGGAAGATCGCGGCGGCGCCCGCGGCGCGCAGCTCGTCGAAGTCGCCGGGCGGGATCACGCCGCCGACCACGATCATGATGTCCTCGCGGCCGAGCTCGGCCAGCTCCTTGCGCAGGGCGGGCACCAGCGTGAGGTGACCGGCGGCCAGCGAGGAGACGCCGACGATGTGCACGTCCGCCTCGATCGCCTGGGTCGCGACCTCGGCCGGGGTCTGGAACAGCGGGCCGACGTCCACGTCGAAGCCGAGGTCGGCGAAGGCGGTCGCGATCACCTTCTGGCCGCGGTCGTGGCCGTCCTGGCCCATCTTCGCGACCAGGATGCGGGGACGGCGGCCCTCGGCGAGCTCGAACTCCTCGGCGGCCTTGCGCGTCCTGTCGATGTTGCTCACTGCCCCGGCCTCCTCGCGGTAGACCCCGGAGATGGTGCGGATCTGCCCCGCGTGCCGACCGTAGACCTTCTCCAGCGCGTCGGAGATCTCCCCCACCGTCGCCTTCGCCCGCGCGGCGTCGATGGCCACCGCCAGCAGGTTCTGCTCAAGGCCGGGTCCCCTGCCGCCGCGCAGCGCGGCATCCGCCGCCCTGGTCAGCGCGCCGAGCGCGTCCTGGCACACCTGCTCGTCGCGCTCCTCGCGCAGCCGCCGCAGCTTCTCGATCTGCTGGGCGAGCACGCCCTTGTTGTCGACCTTGAGGACCTCGATGGCCTCGTCGGCGTCGACGCGGTACTTGTTGACGCCGATCACCGGCTGTCGGCCCGAGTCGATGCGGGCCTGGGTGCGCGCGGCGGCCTCCTCGACGCGCAGCTTCGGGATGCCCTCGTCGATCGCCTTGGCCATGCCGCCCGCGGCCTCGACCTCCTGGATGTGCGACCAGGCACGGCGGGCGAGGTCGTGGGTCAGCTTCTCCACGTACGCGCTGCCGCCCCACGGGTCGATCACGCGGGTGGTGCCGGACTCCTGCTGCAACAACAGCTGCGTGTTGCGGGCGATGCGCGCGGAGAAGTCCGTCGGCAGCGCCAGCGCCTCGTCCAGGGCGTTGGTGTGCAGGGACTGCGTGTGCCCCTGGGTCGCCGCCATCGCCTCGACGCAGGTGCGGGCGACGTTGTTGAACACGTCCTGGGCGGTCAGCGACCAGCCCGAGGTCTGGCTGTGCGTGCGCAGCGACAGCGACTTGGGGTTCTTCGGCCCGAACTGGTTGACCAGCTTCGCCCACAGCAGCCGCGCGGCGCGGAGCTTGGCGACCTCCATGAAGAAGTTCATGCCGATCGCCCAGAAGAAGGACAGGCGGGGCGCGAACGCGTCGATGTCGAGCCCGGCCTCCTGACCGGCGCGCAGGTACTCCACCCCGTCGGCGAGGGTGTAGGCCAGCTCCAGGTCGGCGGTCGCCCCGGCCTCCTGGATGTGGTAGCCGGAGATGGAGATCGAGTTGTACTTCGGCATCTTCTGCGAGGTGAACGCGAAGATGTCCGAGATGACCCGCATCGACGGCTGCGGCGGGTAGATGTAGGTGTTGCGGACCATGAACTCCTTGAGGATGTCGTTCTGGATGGTCCCGGTCAGCTGCTCCGGGGCCACCCCCTGCTCCTCGGCGGCGACGATGTAGAGCGCCAGCACGGGCAGCACCGCGCCGTTCATGGTCATCGACACGCTCATCTTGTCCAGCGGGATGCCGTCGAAGAGCTGGCGCATGTCGTAGATCGAGTCGATCGCCACGCCCGCCATGCCGACGTCGCCGGGCACCCGCGGGTGGTCGGAGTCGTAGCCGCGGTGGGTTGCCAGGTCGAAGGCGACCGACAGGCCCTTCTGCCCGGCGGCGAGGTTGCGCCGGTAGAAGGCGTTGGACTCCTCGGCGGTGGAGAAGCCCGCGTACTGCCGGATCGTCCAGGGCTGGTTGACGTACATCGTCGGGTACGGCCCGCGCAGGTACGGCGTCGCACCGGGGTAGGTGCTCAGGAAGTCGAGCCCGGCCAGGTCCTCCGCGGTGTAGAGCGGCTTGACCGGGATGCCCTCCGGGGTCTCCCACGCCAGCTCGGCGGGGTCCTTGCCCAGCTCCGCGCCGAGCCGGTCGAGCCACTGCCCGGCACCGGCGTCGCCGCCGGCTCCGGTGCCGAGGTCGAGGTTGCCGAAGTCCGGGATGGGGTTGTGCGCCATCAGAGCGCTCCTGCCTGGCTCAGGGTGGTCCGGAGGACGTCGAGGGCGTCGCACCCGGCGAAGACGTAGCCGTCGATGCCCGCCTCCGCGTCGGAGGCCGCCCGTTCTCCCGGTTTGCCCGCGAGCAGCACGGTCCGGGCGCCCGCCTCCTTCAGCGCACGAGCCACCGGTCCGGCGAGCTCGGCGTAAGCCTTGTCGTGGCCGCACAGGCACGCCACCTCGGCACCGCTGTCCGCGAAGGACCTCGCGATGGCGGCGGGGTCGGTGCCGGGGCCGGCGTCGGGCGTGCGGATGCCGCCCGCCTGGAACAGGTTGCCCGCGAAGGTCGAGCGGGCGGTGAACGCCGCGACCGCGCCGATGGTCGCCAGGAACACCGTCGGCCGGGTGCCGGTGGACTCGGCGTGCGCGTCCGCGGCGTCGCGCAGCTCCTCGAAGAGCTGGGCGTAGCGCAGGCGGGGCAGGCCGCCACTGGGCACCGGGGGCGCGGCCGGGCGCACCGGGAGCTTCTCGCCGAGGTTGGGGAACTCACTGACGCCGGTGATCGCGTCCTTGCGGTGGGCGATCTTCTTGGCGCGCTCGGCCCACGTCGCGGCGAGCCGGTCGGCGACCAGGCCCTGGCGCAGCGCGGTGGTGAACCCGCCGGCGCGCTCGATCTCGGTGAACCACGCCCACGCCGCGGCGGCGAGGTCGTCAGTGAGCTTCTCCACGTAGTACGAGCCGCCCGCCGGGTCGATCACCCGCGCGAGGTGGGACTCCTCCAGCAGCAGCGCCTGGGTGTTGCGGGCGACGCGCCGGGAGAAGTCGTCCGGCAGGCCGAGACAGGCGTCGAAGGGCTGCACGGTCACGGCGTCCGCGCCGCCGACACCCGCGCCGAACGTGGCGAGCGTGGTGCGCAGCATGTTCACCCACGGGTCGCGGGCGGTCATCATCGCCGAGGACGTGACCGCGTGCTGCCGCTGTGCGCGCACCTCCTCACGAGCCCCGGACAGCTCACCCACCCGCGACCACAGCCGCCGTGCGGCGCGGAACTTGGCGATGGTGAGGAACTGGTCGGCGGTGGCGGCGTAGCGGAACTCGATCTGCTCGAACGCCTCGTCGACGCTCATGCCCCCGTCGGTGAGCGCACGCAGGTAGGTCACGGCGACGGCCAGCGAGCAGCCGAGCTCCTCCGCGTCGCTGCCCCCGGCGTCGTGGTAGGGCTGCGCGTCGACGGTGAACGTCCGCAAGCCCGTCGCGCCGCCGCTGTGCAGCCGCTTGGCGTAGGCGACGGCCTCGGCAGTGTCCCCGGTCGTACCGGTCCTCGCCTCGTAGCCGAGCGGGTCGAAGCCCAGCCCACCGTTGAGACGGGCCGGTTCGAGCCCCCGGGCCTCGGCGACCGCGAGGAGCTTGTCGGCGGCGCGTGCCGTCTCAGCACCCGCGTCCAGGACCACACCGGCGAGATCGAGGTAGACCCCGGACAGCAGCTCGTCGAGCTGGTCGATCGGCGCGCCGTGCTCCCCCAGCGTCAGCCACAGCGAGGTGACGCCGTTCTCCAGGTCGGCGAGGATCGCGTCGTTGGACGCCTTGGCGTCCGGGTGGGCGTGCCGCTGACGCACGTCCCATCCGTTGTTCACCCAGCTGACCAACCGGCCGCCGCGCACGTAGGGGGCGAGGCCGGGAACGCCCGCGGGGGGCGCGGAGTCCTCCGCCGTGTAGAGCGGCGCGACGGTGATCCCGTCGTATGTGGTCCGCGCGAAACGATCTTCTGGCCGGTCGAGGCCCTCGGTGTCCACACCGGACTTGCGCAGCACACCGGCGACGAGCGCGCGCCAGTCCTCCCTGGTCACCGCCGGGAAGTCGGCGGCAAGGGACAGCTCCTCTGTGCCGGCGCTCGACCCCGCGAGCTGATCTTCGGACGGCTGCGTCATGCGGGGGATGGTAGCCACTGCGGCGCAGGCCGGGGTCGATCAAGGTGTCAACTCTCACCCCTATTCGACCCTTGTCTAGCCAATCCCCTAACCCCACCTGTAGTACCCCTCGCCATTCGCGGGCTTATGGACCTCCCAGCACGCCGAAAAGCGTCCATAAGCCCGCGAATGGCGAGGAAGCGACGGGGGGTACCACGGGTGGGGTGGTGGGTTGCGAGAGGGGTTCATGAAACGTGGGGGCGCAAGGCATGTGTGGTGTGATGTGTGCCGCTTCACCGCAACTCGCCAGCGGGGCCACCCTGTCCACGGGGGCGCACGGCGGAACAATGCGCGAGCCCCCACAAGGAAGGTCATCGATGCGCATCAGCCCGGCAGAGCCGGAGACCCGCGAGAACCCGACATCCGGCCGACGGCGGCTCCCGTGCCCGCCCTGGCTGCTGGCGGCGGCGGTCGCGCTGTTCGCGCTCTCGCTGGTCCTGCGGATCTCGGACATGCTCACCTGGCCTGCCTACCGGGCGCACATGAACGACCTCGCGGTCTACTACCGGGCCGGTGAGGACCTCTGGACCAGCACCGACCTCTATTCCAAGGACTACGCGGGCCTGGCCTTCCTCTACTCCCCCTTCGCGGCGTTGTTCGCCTCTGCGGCGACCCTGCTGCCGGTGGCCACCGTGCCGTGGGTGATGACCGGGCTCAGCGTGCTGGCCGTGCTCGCGGCGGTCTGGTGCGCGTGGGGCATCGCGGGCTTCGCGGCCACCAGCGGCCGGATCGCGCTGACCCTCGCGGTCAGCGCGGTGGCCCTGCACCTGGAGCCGATCCAGTCCAACATCACCTTCGGCCAGGTCAACGCGCTGCTGATGGCGCTGGTGATGATCGACTTCGCGTTGTCGAAGGAGAACCGGCTCAAGGGCGTCGCGCTCGGCCTCGCCGCCTCGGTCAAGCTGGTGCCCGGCCTGTTCGTGGTCTACCTGCTGCTGACCGGGCGGATCAGGGCCGGGGTCACCGCGCTGGCCACGATCGCCGGGACCATCGCGGTCGGCGCGGTCCTGCTGCCCACGCAGTCGCTGCACTTCTGGACCGGCGGCTTCGCCGACAGCTCCCGGCTGGGCGGCTACCTCTTCTGGCACGGCAACCAGTCCGTGCACGGCCTGATCGGCCAGCTCTTCAAGACCGACCAGCCCGATCTGCACCTGACCCGGCTCGCGGTGGCCGCGGTGGTCGGCGTGCTCGGACTGGTGGTGGCCACCCGCCTCGGCCGCCGCGGCCTGGAACTGCCCGGCGTGCTGGTGACCGCGCTGACCGCGCTGCTGGCCTCGCCGATCTCCTGGCACCACCACTGGGTGTGGGTCGCCCCATTCCTGGTGCTGCTGATCAGCCAGGCGATGCTCCCCGCAGGCCCGCGCAGGACCTACGCCGCGGCCGCGGTGAGCCTGGTGCTGCTGACGGCGTGCTGGCCCGACCCCAACGCGACGAAGGCACCGCCCGCGCTGGGCATGCTCTTCTGGAGCGGACCCACGGCCGACCCCACGCAGGCCGAGGTGCTGGTGATGCACAACCTCTACACGCTCGCCGGACTCGTGACCCTGCTCGTGGTGGCCGTCGGCACGCTGCGTCGCTCCGGCTCGCCGCTCCCCGAGCCGCGCGAGGCCGTCGCCGCCTCACCACGGGTGGAGTCTTTGAGGTGATCAGGGAGTTCCTTCCCGATCCGGCGTTCGCAGGCGCCGAAACTCCCTGATCACCTCTGCTTGGCGTTCACTGCGGCACCGCGGTTTCCGGGGCCTAGGACACACTGCGGTGCCACAGGAGCTCGCCAAGATCCAGGTCGGGGACCACCGTGGCGCTGGCCATGGCCACAGTCCGCATCTGCGCCTCGTCGGGGCCGCCGCTCCACACCACGCGGTACCGCCGCAGCGGCCGCTCGTAGCGGACCAGCACGTGCACCCCGGTCCGGGCGGCCAGCAGGCTGGCCAGGCGGCGGGCCGATCTCGCCCGCGTGCTCACGGTGATCACCGGTTCACTGTCCGTTCCGTCGCATCTCCGGTCCCCTTCGTCCGGTACCGACCTCGTGTTCCGCGTCGTCAGAAATGAGGACACCACGGATGCGGGTTCTGCCTCTACGCTGAGGCGTACTCACGCAACGCTCACGGCCACTCACGGTGCGCGCTGGAGGCGAGATGACCGAAGATCAGGACTTAGCTCCCGGCCTCGCACTCCCCCACGACGCGTTCGTCGAGGAGTTCCGCCGCTGGCGCGACATGCGGGGACTGTCCAAGACCGCGCTCGCCGAGGCGATGGGCTACAGCCGCTCCTACGTCTCCAAGGTCGAGAGCGGCCACGAGCGGGCGTCGCGGGAGTTCGCCAAGGCCGCCGACCTGGCCCTGAGCGCGGGCGGGGCGCTGCGCCGGGCGTGGCGGGAGTACGAGGCGAGCCGGGCCGCGCAGCACCAGCCACCACACCCGAGGTCGCCGGCACCGCCGGAGTACGCGGTCGATCCCACGCACGCGAGCCTGATCGTCGAGCACGACCACGCGGAGCTGCACTACGACGGCCAGACCTACCGGGCGACCATGCGCCGCAAACTGTTCAACAACGGCGCGGACCCGATAACCCGCTACCTGATCCGCATCTCCGTCGACCGGTTCCCCGGCCGCCCGGAGCAGTCCAACCAGCTCTACCGCCACCAGCCCCTGACCTGGGAGGAGATAGACCTCCAGGCCTGGTGGGGCGAGGACCGCGCGGAGCCGATGCACTTCGTGCCGCAGCACGACCGCGACGCGGTCAAGGAGGTGTGGCTGCTGTTCTCCAACGACAGCGGCCACTTCCCGCTCTACCCGGGCGAGAGCACCTGGATCGAGTACACCTACGCCGTCGGCGACGACAAGTGGGGCAACTGGTTCCAGCGCGCGGTCCGGCTGCCCACGAAGCGGTTGTCGGTGCGGCTGGACTTCCCCGCCGACCTCGGCCCGTCGGTGTGGGGGCTGCACACGTCGATGACGGCGGACTCGATGCCGTTCCGCACCGCCATCTCCGACCAGCACGATGGTGACCGACGGATCTACTCCTGGGCGACGGAGGACCCGCCGATGAACGCGCGGTACCGGATGGAGTGGCACTTCCGCCGCAGGCCCGCCGAGGCGGCGAGGCAGGCGAAGCCGAGCGAGACGATGCGCTCGTTAGGTGTGGTGCAGCACGACGACCCGCTGTTGCGCCGCCCCGCCCGCCCGTTCACCCTGCCCGAGGACGACGAGGACGCCAGACGGGTGGCCTCGGAGTTACAGGCGGCCGTCAAGCGCGTTGCCCGTGCGCACGTCTTCGGCAAGGGCATGGGCATCGCGGCGAACCAGATCGGCATCGACCGGGCGGCGGCGATCGTCTGCCCGCCCGGCGGGGCCGACGTGATCACCCTGTTCAACCCGAAGGTGATCGAGTCCTCCGACGACACCGACGAGCAGTACGAGGGCTGCCTGAGCTTCTTCGACGTGCGCGGCATGGTGCCGAGACCGCTGACCGTGCACGTGGAGCACCAGGACCTGGACGGCACCCGCCGCATCACGATCTTCAACCAGGGCGTCGCCCGCCTCGTCATGCACGAGGTGGACCACCTGCACGGCCGGTTCTACACCGACCGGATGCCCTCGGGCGTGCAGCCGATCCCGGTGGAGCTCTACCGGGGCGTCGGCGCGGACTGGAAGTACTAGCCGCTCACGCGGGGCCGGTGCCGGCGGAGCCGCCCACCGCCGCGTGGGCGGCTGCCATGGACTCGGCGTCCGCGCGCGGGATGAGGCTGGACAGGTCTCCCCCGGTGTCGTTGACCCGCAACACGTAGGGGCGCGTCTCGGTGTAGGAGACCACCGACATCGAGCACGGTTCGACCACGATGCGCTGGAAGGAGTCCAGGTGCACGCCGAGCGCGTCGGCGAGCACCGCCTTGATCACGTCGCCGTGGCTGCACGCGACCCACACCGCGTTCTCGCCGTGCTCGGCCGCCATCCGGGCGTCGTGCTCGCGGATCGCCGCGACCGCGCGGGACTGGACCTCGGCCAGGCCCTCACCGCCGGGGAAGACCGCCGCGGACGGGTGCTGTTGCACCACCTTCCACAGCGGTTCCTCCAGCAGGTCCTTGATGCCCTTGCCGGTCCAGGCGCCGTAGTCCACTTCGGACAACCGGGCCTCCTCGACCGGGGTGAGGCCGAGTTTGGCCGACAGCGGCTCCAGGGTCTGCACGCAGCGGTGCAGCGGGGAGCGGACCAGCCCGGCCACCGGGACCCCGGCGAGTCGGTCCACGAGCTCCCGTGCCTGTTCCTCGCCGCGTTCGGCCAGCCCGACACCGGGGGTGCGCCCGGCGAGGACCCCGGCGCCGTTCGCCGTGGAACGGGCATGTCGAAGCAGGATCACGGTAGCCACGGGACCAGATTAGGACACGCGCACGGTCATGTCGGCAGGGCGCGGGCGGGCGGAACCCCTCCGGCCGGTGGCCTGCACAGCAGCCACACCGGGTTGCCGACCCCGACGATCCGCACGTAGCCGCCCTCACCGGGTTCGACGTCGAGGTCCGCACGCTGCGGCTGGTCGTCACCGGTTCGAGCTGACCAGCTCCACGGTGCCGTCGGCGGGCGCGTCGCTGACGGTCAGCGGGGCCTTCTGCCCGCAACCGCAGCAACGAGTTGTCACCCGCGTTCAGGTCGGGCCACAGCGCGGCAATGTCGCGCACGGGGTGCACCGACAACCGCGCCCGTTTGCCCATGAGCACCGGCATCCGAACAGTCCCGACGAGTCCGTTCGCTGAGCGCCGCACGGAGTCGACCGCCCCGCCGGTCGGCCCCCCATCGCCCGATGGTGTGACCCGAGGTCCTCCCGTCCACGCCGAGCTTCGTGGCCTGGTCGAGGTGCCCGGCCATGCTGCCGACGCCCCCGCTGAACGAGGCGTGCAGGTGCATCGCCATCGTCACCGGCGACAACGCCTGGCCCGGTCGGCGGCCCGTTGCCAAGGCACACCGATCCCGCCGATGGCCGCCGCAGCGCTCAGCAGAAGCGAACGCCAGCCGGTCGCGCTCATCGGCCGCCTTCCCGAACCCACCGGAACTGCCCGGTCTCCGACAACGACATGAACGACTCGCCGAGCGGCGGGTGAGCCCAGGCGATGGCCTCCGTCGCGACGAGTGAGTGGTCGGGCTCCCAGTAGCGGTGGACCTTCGGCGGGCCGGACGCCAGCGCCTTCACCAGGGCGTCGCCGTGCAGCCCGGGGTCGGCCTCGTAGCGCGACCACCCGTTCGCGGTGGCCACCAGGAGCTTGCCGTCACGCAGGTCAGCACCGGTCGGCTTGAAGTTCTTCTCCGCAACGCCGTCAGCCGGTGGCAGCACGGCGAGCGCGACCGCGTCGACCTCCCCGCCGGGTGCGTCCGGCACCGGAATCCGCAGCACCTGTCCCTGCCGCAGCCCCGAGCCGCCAGGAGCGGTCTTCACCAGGAGGTGCGGTACACCGTCCACGAGGAACAGCGCCTCGGAGTTGATCTGCGCCGCGGCGTGGTCCCGGGTCGAGTAGTACCGGCAACCGTGATCGGCCCGCACCTCGGTCGCGGTCGCCGGGTCGGGTTCGGGGAAGCGGAACAGCTCCCCCGGCTTCGCCGCGTGCGGGTTGTTGCCGATGTTGCCCAGCCACAGGGAGCTCGTCGCGGGATCGAGCGCGACGTCCTCGATGTCAATGTTGCGCACGGCGCTTCCGTCCGCCCGCTTGAGGTACACGTACTTGACGTAGCCGTCGCACGAGGTCTGCCGAACCCCTTGCGGCCAGCGGAGGAGCTTCCCGTCAGCGGCGTCGAAGCGGACCGCGAGCACGGTCTGCCGGTAGCCGACGCGCACCGGGTCGGAGTTGCCCGTGCCGTCTCTGATGATCCAGAACACCCCGGGATGGCGTTGGCTGGCAACGATTCCGCTGGCCTCGTGCAGGTTCGCGCCGTGGTAGGTGTACGGGGCGGAGCTGCCGGTGCGCTCGGGGAAGGTGTCGTTGTTCATCTGCGGCTGGAGCTTCGTGACGCTGTCCGCCTCCCGCTCCTGCCCGACGAACAGCGCCCCCGTGACCACAGTGGACAGTTTCAGCAGCGTGCGGCGGTCAATCCGGCTCACCCGAGTCCCCTCCGTCGATCACCCCCACTGCCATCACGCTCACGAGGAGCGCGCGCAGGGGCATCAGCACGGGCGGGATGCAACACTTCGGCTTCAAGCGAGGGCAAGCCTTTTCGGGTCAGGTTGAACACAACCCGCACATCGGACCGTTCTGCCATAACAGCAGGTCAGCTCGGTCTTTCCACTTCATCGGCGACCACAAGGAAGCCGTTGCCGCCCTCGGTCAGGGCGCGTGCCGGTTCCTCCGCCACGACGCGCAGTCCCGCCGCGCCGAGCAGGCCGACGATCTTCTCCGCCGCGTTGCGCCGCCCGGCAGCGCTGGCCGTCATCACCAGGGCGAGCGTGGTACCGGCCTCGGCGACCTCGATCCGGTAGGCGGCGGCTCGCACCGAGCGCAGCGCGTACCGGACTCTGTCGGGATGGATCCGCTCAGTCACCGGGCAATCCTGGCACCACGCTCACAGCGCCAGCGGCGCGGACCCGAACGCCACGTTGAACCGGTCGCACCAGATCACCACGCTGCGCAGGCCACCAAGGTCGGCACCGGCCGGGATCGGGTAGTTCTGGTTGCCGTGCGTGGCCTTGAGCGCACCGAGCTTCACGTAGCGGCCGTCGTCGTACTTGCCCCACTCCCCGCCCGCCGTGGCGTCGGTGAGCCACACGTGCAGGTCCGGACCGTCCGAAGTGGCCAGTCCTTCCAAGCGCAGCACCCGGCTGCCGTCGGCCAGTTTCAGCACCTTCGCCTTGCCCGTCGTCTTGTGCTCCTGGGTGACGAACGCGCCCGACGCCAACTCCTGCGTCGTCGGCCTCGGCGTCTCAGGAGCCTTCGACGGGATCACCGGCGGCTGCGTGGTCTCCGGCGACCGGGGCGCGGGCTCCGTCGTGGTCGTCACCGGGACCGAACTGCTCTCCGCGACGGGGGCCACCGGCAGCGCCTCGTCGAGGGTGCTGCTGGTGAACAACCGCCACGGCTGGAACAACCACAGCCCGACCGCCAACACGACAACGCCGACCGCCAACACGACCTTGGCGCCCCGCCGCCGCAACAACGCACGCATCACACCGCTCCGTTCACCGTGAGAACCTCTACGAGAGTTCTAACGCCGCCGAAGCCCGATTCGTACTGGTTGTCGCCTTACGGAGTGCTTACGCCGCCCCGTCAGGTCGCGCTGATCGCGCCCGCTCCGAGCATCGCGAACAGGAACAACCCGAGCGCGATCCGGTACCAGACGAAGACGTAGACGCTGTGCTTGGCGACGTAGCGCAGCAGCCAGGCGATGGTGGCGTAGCCGATCGCGAAGGCCACCAGAGTGGCGACGACCATCTGCGCGACACTGGGCTGTAGGCCCGCTCCGCCACGGTCGAAGACGTCCGGGATGCTGAACACGCCGGACGCGACCACGGCCGGGATCGCCAACAGGAACGAGTAGCGGGTCGCCGCCGCGCGGTCCAGGCCGATCGCCAGACCGGCGGTGATCGTGCCGCCCGAGCGCGAGACACCGGGCACCAGCGCCATCGCCTGGGCGCAGCCCATGATCACGCCGTCCTTCATGGACATCTGCTCGACCGTGCGCTGCTGCCTGCCGAACCGCTCGGCGAGGCCGAGGAGGATCGCGAAGACGATCAGCGTGGTCGCCACGAGCCACAGGTTGCGCGCCGAGGTGCGGATCTCGTCCTTGAACAGGTAGCCGAGCACGCCGACCGGGATCGTGCCGATCACCACGTACCAGGCGATGCGGTAGTCCACGGTGCGCCGCGCGGACGCGTCGACGAAGCCGCGGAACCACGTGCTCAGCAGGCGCCAGATGTCCTTGGCGAAGTAGATGAGCACCGCGGCCTCGGTCCCCAGCTGGGTGACAGCGGTGAACGAGGCCCCGGCGTCACTGTCGAAGAACAGCTCCGAGGTGATGCGTAGGTGGGCGGAGGAGGAGATGGGCAGGAACTCGGTGAGTCCTTGAACGATGCCCAGTACCAGTGCCTGCACCCAGTCCACTTACGCGACTCCTGACTTCTCCAATGCCTCGACGGCCGTGCGCAGAGCCGCCTTGCCCTGCTCGAAATCCTGCAGCATCACGGACACGGTCAGGGTGGTGACCCCCGCATCGGCCATCGCCCGCATGCGGTCGGCGACCCGCTCGGCCGGTCCGAGCAGTGAGGTCGCGTCGATGAACTCAAGGGGAACAGCGGCTGCCGCGCCGAGGTAGTCCTTGGCGAGGAACTTCTCCTGAACTTCTCGTGCCTGCGCGCCGAAGCCCATCCGGGTGGCGAGGTCGTTGTAGAAGTTCTTCTTCCGCGAGCCCATGCCGCCGAGGTAGAGCGCGCAGTAGGCGCGGACCTGGTCGGCGCAGGTCTTCCAGTCGTCACCGAGCACCAGCGGCACGGTGGGCACGACGTCGAAGCCCTCCATGGTCTTGCCCGCCTTCTCCCGCCCGGCGCGCACGTGCGCCAGGTGGTCGCCCGCGTGCTCGGGCGAGAAGAAGATCGCCAGCCAGCCGTCGCCGATCTCCCCGGCCAGCTCCAGGTTCTTCGGCCCGACCGCGGCGAGGTAGACCGGGATCTGCTCGCGCACCGGGTGCACGGTCAGCTTCACCGCCTTGCCGGGGCCGTCGGGCAGCGGCAGCCGGTAGTGCTCGCCCTCGTAGGTCAGCCGCTCGCGCCGCAGCGCCGTCCGCACCACGTCGACGTACTCGCGGGTCCGGCCCAGCGGCTTGTCGAAGCGCACGCCGTGCCAGCCCTCGGAGACCTGCGGACCGGACACGCCGAGGCCGAGCCGGAACCGGCCCTGCGACAGGGTGTCCAAAGTGGCCGCCGTCATCGCTGTCATCGCGGGCGTGCGCGCGGGGATCTGCATGACCGCGCTGCCGACGTCGACGTTGTCGGTCTGCGCCGCCACCCACGACAGCACGGTGGGCACGTCGGAGCCGTAGGCCTCCGCGGCCCAGACCACGGAGTAGCCGAGCTTGTCGGCCTCCTTCGCCAGTTCGAGGTTGTCGGCGTCGTTGCCGGCGCCCCAGTAGCCCAGGTTCAGTCCAAGTCGCACCCGGATGACATTACTCACTGGTAACAACACCGGGAGGTCCACGTGACCTGCGTCACCCAAAGGGAAGACGCGCCCCGCGAACGGGATAACCGCACCAGGGGCCGGAGCACTGTCTAGGCTTCTTACCCGTGGAGCATCGACAGCTCGGCCGCAGCGGCCTGCGGGTGTCCCGAATGGGACTGGGCACCATGACGTGGGGCAAGGACACCACGGCCGAGGAAGCCGCCAGCCAACTGACCGCGTTCGTCGACGCGGGCGGTTCCCTGGTGGACACCGCCGACGTCTACAACGACGGCGAGAGCGAGACGGTCCTCGGTGGACTGATCGGTGACGTCGTGCCGCGCGAGAACATCGTGCTGGCGACCAAGGCCGTCGCCAGGCGCACGGAGGGCCCCTTCGGCGGCGGTGCCTCCCGCGGCGCGCTGCTCACCGCACTCGACGGCTCCCTCTCCCGGCTCAAGGTCGACCACGTCGACCTCTGGCAGCTGCACGCCTGGGACGCCTCCGTCCCGGTCGAGGAGACCCTCAGCGCCCTGGACGCGGCGATCGCCAGCGGCAAGGTCCGCTACGTCGGGATCTCCAACTACTCCGGCTGGCAGCTGGCCACCGCCGCGACGCTCCAGGCCGCCAAGCCCGCCCACACCCCGCTGATCTCCACCCAGGTCGAGTACTCCCTGCTGGAGCGCGGAGTCGAACGCGAGGTCGTCCCGGCCGCGGGCCACCACGGCCTCGGCCTGCTCCCCTGGGCCCCGCTCGGCCGGGGCGTGCTCACCGGCAAGTACCGCAACGGCACCCCCGCCGACTCCCGCGCGGCCTCCCAGAACCTCTCCCGCTACGTCGAGCACCACCGGACCGAACGCGCCGCCCGCATCGTGCAGGCCGTCGTCACCGCGGCCGACGGGCTGGGCACCTCGCCGCTGTGCGTCGCGCTGGCCTGGGTCCGCGACCGCCCCGGTGTCGTCTCGCCGATCATCGGCCCCAAGGACACCGGCCAGCTGACCGGCTGCCTCGCCGCCGAGGACCTCGAACTGCCCAAGGCGATCCGAGCGGCCCTCGACGACGTGAGCGCGGTGGAGATCACCTACCCCGAACGCCGCATGGACTGACCCATCGGCGGGTGCTGGTGCCACGGCTGCTGGGGCGGCTGGTACTGGAACTGAGCCCGCGGGTACGGCGGCGCGTACTGCTGGAACTGCGGGCGCCGCAACGCCGCCGGCCCGAAGTTCCTGTCGGCACCGAATCCGAGGATCAGGTACCCGACCGGCGCGAACAGGAACAACCCGAAGATCGCGAACGCGTCGCTCCTGCCGAACGACCGTGCGACGTCCACCGCCACCACCGCGAACACGACGATGTTCACCACGGGCACGATCAGCAACAGCAGCCACCATCCGGGCCTGCCGCAGATCCTCAGCAACACGTAGCCGTTGTAGAACGGCACGATCACCGCCCACCCCGGCGCGCCCGCCTTATGGACCAGCATCTCCTGATGCGGCAAGCGGGTGCGGCCCATCCGGTCACGGCGCAGTCCCGGCCCTGTGCCAACCGGGTGCCCGAACGTGACCATGGTCGGCGCGTGGTGGATGCTGGTAGGCAGGACTTGCAGGCCGGGTGAGCGCCCGGCCACGCAGAGGGAGGTCGGGATTGCGTCGCCGTGCGGTGGCAGTGTTGTTGCCTGTGGTCGGAGCCCTCGTGCTGAGCGCCTGCACACCGGACCGGGCCCCCACGGACGCGCTGCTGGTCGGGGATGAGCTGATCGCCCCGGTCCCCGCGACCTCGCCCCCGAGCTCCTCCCCCGCGGGAACCGTGCTGCCACTGGACGGCCCGGCGCGCGTCCTGGCCATGGACACCGCCACCCGCACGCTCGCGGTCGCCATGGACGCCAAGGAGATCCGGCTGTTCTCCGTGGACAGTCCACAGTCGCCACCCCGCGTCGTCGCGGTCCCCGACAAGGTCACCGCGCTGAGCCCGGCGGGCGACGGCGCGCTCTTCGCGGCCGTCCCCTCGGCGAACACGGTGGTGCGACTGGACATCCGCACCGGCTCGACCGACAAGGTCCGGGTCGAGGGCGGCCCGAGTGGTGCGACTGTCGTGAATGGACAGACGGTGGTCTCGCTCAGGGAGCGCAACGCGGTCGTCGTGCTCGACGGCGAGCGGGTCGTCCGGGAGGTGACCGGGTTCTTCGCTCCGACCGCGGTGTTGCCCGACCGCGCGAACAACGTGCTGGTGCTCGACATCAACCGCACGGCACTGCTGGAGGTCGATGTCGCCGCGGGCAAGCTCGGTTCCGGCCTGCGCGCCGGTGACGGCGCCACCAACGCCGTCATCGACCGGTTCGGCCGCGCGCTCGTCGTGGACACCAGGGGCGGCGAGCTGCTGGCGTTCGGCACGAACCCGTTCCTGCTGAAGCAGCGGTTCCCGGTTCCGGGGACCCCGTACGGAATCGCCTACGACACCAAGCGTGATCTGGCCTGGGTCACGCTCACCGAACGCAACGAGGTCGTCGGCTTCGACGTCGCGGGCGGCGAGCCGGTGGAGAAGTTCCGCTTCCCCACCGTCCGCCAGCCCGACTCGGTGGCCGTCGACCCGGACAGCGGCAGGGTCTTCGTCGCGTCCGCGGACCGGGAAGGGATCCAGGTGGTGCAACCGTGAGTGACGGAAACGGGGCGGTGGTCGAGGGGGACTGGGAGTACCGGCCGCTGCGGTTGCCACCGGGTGTCTCCCGCAAGACGGCCATGACCCAGCTCGCCCTGCACGCCGAGTTCTCCGGGTGGGAACTGGCGAGGGTGCTGCTGTTCTCCGACGGCACCCGCAAGATCTGGCTGCGTCGCCGCTACCGACCCAACCAGATGCTGCCCGGCGTCATCGCCTGAGGCTCCTTCCCGCTCTGGGCGGTTCTTGTTCTTCGTTGTCCCGCTGGATTAATTTCACTCGGCACTGAACTCATCGGGGCGGCAGATCTCATTGCGCACCGCCTTCCCACGAGTCCTCGCCATGCCGGGCCACGAGCGGATGACGGTTCACGAGACAGCTCCTCAGATCGTCGACGTGACTGACCGCGGGACGAGGGGCCCGCGATCGCGCGCTTCGGCCCACTCCCCTCCCCGCAGTCTTCGGCGTGTTTCCGGCGGAGATCAAGTTCATTCAGCACTGAAGAAATCGTGCCTACAGGAACTATCAGGCCCGCAGTGCGCCGGTGTCGGCGTCACTGACACGGGGTGCGATGCGGCAGCCGAGGAAGAAGTTGCCCGCGATCGGTGTGACCTAGTTCGAGGCGTTGCGGATCGGCCCGATCTCGACCTGGGTGTCGTCCCCGACCGGCCCCTTGTCCCACGGCACCGTCACCAGGTCCAAGCTGTCCGGCAGACGGAACTCCAGCCGTGCCGGTGTCACGGCCGCTCGCCCCCGGTCCTTGGACGTCGCGGACCAGCTCATCTCCAGCTCGGCCCAGATGCTGTCGTCCAGCTCCACCCGGATCGGTTCGCCTTCGCCGTCACCGAACCGCAGCGGCACGACCGAGCCGTCGGCGTTGACGAAACGCACGTCCTGCAAGCGGCCGAACAGCACACAGCGGCGCTGTTTCGACTCGAAGAACAAGGACATGCCCCTGCGGGTGTACTCCATCGGATCGGTGCTCGTACCCGCGTCGAACACCCGCAACTCGTTCGCCCGGCACAAGGCCGGGTTGACGGGTGGCACCGGTGCCGCCACCTGCTTCTCCTCCGGCTGCCACCAGAGGAACAGCGACGCGACGAGGACGATCGCGCCGACCGCGGCGGCCCACGGCAGCAGACGGCGTCGCCGCGACGTGGACCAGCCGTGCTCCGACAGAGCGCGCAGCTCGTCGGCGAAGGCCCGCGCGGTCGGCCACCGCCGGTCCGGGTCGGTGTGCAGCGCGCGCCGGACCGCTCGCCCCAGCCGTCCGGGCAGCGGCGCCACCACCCGCTCCCCCGGCGTTGCGCCCGCCAGCAGGCGGTGCGCCAAGGCGCCGAGACCGTAGACATCGGTGCGCTCGTCGACGATCGCACCGGGCCGAGCCTGCTCCGGTGCCATGTAGCCGGGTGAGCCCGCGACCTGGGTCAGACCGGACCCCTGCGCCAGCGCCTTCGCCAGCCCCAGGTCCGCCAGCACCACCCGCTCCCCGTCTCCGGCCGACTGGATCAGCACGTTCGGCGGCTTGAGATCGCGGTGCACGACGCCCATCGCGTGCAGCACGCAGACCGCCTCGGCGACCTCGACGAGGATCGCGAGCGCCTCCTCCGTCGGCAGCTCGCCCCGGTCGAGGCGGTCGGCGAGGCTGCCCCGGTCGGCCAGCACGGTCACGAAGTACGGGCGGCCGTCGGGCAGCTCGCCGATGTCCAGCACGCGAAGCACCCGGTCGGAGTCGGCCTGGCGCAGCAGCCTCGCCTCGGCGAGGAAGCGCTCACTGACGTCCAGATGCCTCGCCCAGTTGTCGGCGAGGACCTTGATCGCCACGGGCGCGTCGAGCACGTCGTCGTGCCCTCGCAACACCGAGGCGAACGCCCCCGTCCCCAACAGCCCGGACACGCGGTAACGACCGATCGACTGGATGTCCGACACTCCTCGCTATCCTCGCCGACAGCGACGCCGGGTCGACGAATCGAGGACTGATGCTAGGCGACGGGGACGCCGAGGTACTCGCCAGACGGGTCACCGAGGGCGACCGTTCAGCCCTGGACGAGCTGCTCCGACTGATCCATCCCAGGGTGCTCCGGCAGTGCGGCAGGTACCTGCCCTGTCGTGAGGACGCGGAGGAGGCGTGCCAGGACGCGCTGATGCGGGTCGCCGAGAAGCTTCCCTCTTTCGAGTGGCGCAGCAAGTTCACCACCTGGCTGCACACCGTGGTCTCCAACAGCGCGCTCAGCACCTACCGGTCGCTCAAGCGCCGCTCCGACAAGCAGGTCAACGACGAGCCCGCGCTCCAGGCGCGGCCCGACCCGAGGACGACGAGCGTGATCGCCGGCTCCCGGATCGACCTGCTCGAAGCGCTGGAGCGCCTGGAGGCCGACCGCCCGCGCCTGGCCGCGTCGTTCGTGCTCCGGGACATCTCCCAGCTCACCTACGCCGAGATCGCCGAGCACCTCGGCCTGCCGCTCGGCACGGTCAAGGCGCAGGTGCACGACGCCCGCCGGGTCGTGCGCGGCCTGCTCGCCGAACAGAGCTAGCGCCGACCGGGACCTCGTGCCGGGTCCGAGCCTGGTGGTCAGCCGTCCGTTGCGGTGGCGCCGTCCCGCACGCGGCGGACCAGCGCCGCGATGCGCGCCGTCACGTCCTCCGGCCGCTCCAGCGGCAGCATGTGCCCGGCGCCCGGGACGAGCACCTGCTCGCCGCCGCCGCAGATCTCCGCGATCCGCGCGACGTGCGAGCTCGGGCAGAGCCGGTCCTTCTCCCCCGCCATCACCACGACCGGGGTGCCCCGCACGACGGTGAGCGCGGCGGTCCGGTCGTGCCGGTCGAACGCGGGCCGGAACAACGCGACCGTCTCCGGCCACTGCGACCACACCATCTCGGCGGTGACCGCCGCGTCCTCCTCGCGCGGGTCCTCACCGAACAGCCACCACCGCAGCCCAGCGGTCTTCGCGGGCTCGATGCGCTCACGGACCTTGCGCACCAGCGGGCCGAACACGCTCTCCAGCTCGTGGACGAGCCTGCCGGCGAGCGTGGGCAGACCGAGCCGCGTCTCCGCCGCGCCCCCGGCCGCCGTGGACACGAACACCACCCCGCCGACCCGCTGGCCGAACAACCTCGGCCTGCGCTCGGCGAGCGCCATCACCGCCATGCCGCCCATCGAATGGCCGACCAGGACCACGGTGCCCGAGGGCGCCACCTGCTCGATGACCTGCGCCAGGTCGTCGCCGAGCTGTTCGACGGTGGCGGTCTCCTCGGTCGCCGCCCCGGACTCGCCGTGGCCGCGGTGGTCGTAGGAGACCAGCCGGACCGGCACGTCGAGCACCGCGGGCAGCAGCTCGACCTGCCGGTCCCAGGTGCGGTGGTCGAGCGCGTAGCCGTGCACGAAGAGCACGGTGACCAGTGCGTCCGGCGAACCGGACTGGCTCACGTTGAGCGGCGTGCCGTCCTCAAGCACCACCACGGAATCCGGAGTTCCCGACATGGCACGCAATGGTGGCACGCCCAGCCCAATTTATCTACTCGTGAGTAGGTTGAGTGCCGGGTCGTCCCGCAGCACCGCCTCCTGCAGCCGCCGCAGGTCGGCGTGCGGCTCCAGGCCCAGCTCGTCGGCCAGCATCCACCGCGTGTGCTCGTAGTACCGCAACGCCTCCGCCGCCCGGCCCGCCCGGTACAACGCGGTCATCAACGCCGCGGTCAGCCTGGGCCGCAACGGGTTCTCGTGCGAGGCCGTGATGAGCTCGGGAACCAGCTGCTGGTGCTCACCCAGGCGCAACCGTGCCTCGATGGAGTTCTCCAGCTCCAACAGGTAGCGCTCGGTCAACGCCCGGGTGAGCGGCGCGGTGTGCTCGACCATCGCGAGCGGCCGTCCCCGCCACAGGGCCAGCGCCTCCCGGTACAGGGGCACGGCGACCCAGTCCTCCTGCCTCCCCGCCAGCTCGACGAGCCTGATGAAGCGGCCGAGATCCACCTGTTCGGGGTCGATGTCCAACCGGTACCCGCCCGGCACGGCGCGAATCGCGAAGTCCGGATCGGCCAGCAGCGTCCGCAGCCTGCTCACGTGCACCTGGATGCAGCTCTTCGCGGAGGTGGGCGGGCGCGAGCCCCACAGGTACCGCGCAAGCCGCGCCGAGGTGACCTCCCGGTTCGCCTCGACCAGCAGGACCGCGAGCAGCGTGCACTGCTGTCCCGTCCCCAGCTCGACGGGCTGTCCGTCCCGATGTGCCCTGACATCGCCGAGAATGCGAAGATCCAACATGCGCCCGAACGTACGAGTGCCGCGCATACGAATCGCATGCGTCGGCCAAGCGGGCGGCCAGCGCTTCGACGGGACTGCGGTGGACTGATCACATGGACGCGGACGAGAGCTCCAGCGGCGTCCGTCTTCGCCTGCTCGGACCCGCCCGCGCCTGGCACGGCGCGGAGGAGCTCGCACTCGGCCCGCCCAGGCAACGGGCCGTGCTCGCCGCGCTCGCGACCCGCCTCAACCGCGTCGTCTCGCGGGTCAGCCTGATCACCGACGTCTGGGGCGAGGACGCCCCGGCGAGCTCGGCCAACAACCTCCGCACCTACGCGGCGAAGCTCAGGCGGGTGCTGGGTGAGGAGGTGCTGGAGTCGACGACCATGGGCTACCTGCTCCGGCTGCCTCCCGAAAGCGTGGACATCGCGAGGTTCGAGCTGCTGCTCAACCACGCTCGCGGAGCCCGAGCCGACCAGGATGTCGCCAGGGCGGCCCAGCTCGGACATCTCGCACTACGGCTGTGGCAAGGTCCCGTCCTCGACGGGATCCCCGGCCCGCACGCGGAGCTGAGCCGAACCCGGCTCCACCAGCTGCACGCGACGGCGGTCGAGGAGTGGGCACACGACCTGATCGTGCTCGACCGTCCGGCTGAGACGGTGGAGGCCCTCTCCACCGTGACCCGTGAGCACCCGTTCCGCGAGCGCCCGCGCGAGCTGCTGATGCGAGCGCTGCACCGCTCTGGACGCCAGGCCGACGCGGTCGCGCTCTTCCGCGACACCCGCGCGCTCTTCGCGGAGGAGCTGGGCATCGATCCCGGTCACGAGCTCATCGAGCTGCACAAGGAGATGCTCGCCGGAGGCGTGGCGTTGCCGCGCTCGGAGCCCGCGCCCGCGCAGCTGCCCGCGGACCTCCGCGACTTCACCGGCCGCGACGAGCACGTCCGCCGCCTCCGCGACCTGGCGCGGTCGGCCGCCGAGCAGCCCGGCACGCCCATCGTGATCAGCTCCATCGAGGGCGTCCCCGGGGTCGGCAAGACCGCGCTCGCCGTCCACATAGGACACCAGCTGGCGCGGCAGTTCCCCGATGGCCAGCTCTTCGTCGACCTGCGCGGCTTCACCGAGGGCACCACGCCGCTGGACGCGGGTGGCGCGCTGAACCGGATGCTGAGCTCCGTCGGCGTCCCCGCGGCGAAGATCCCGGCCGATCTCGACGACCGAGCGGCGATGCTGCGCAGCACGCTCGCGAACAAGCGGATGCTGATCGTGCTCGACAACGCCGCGACCGAGGACCAGGTCCGGCCGCTGATCCCCGCCGCGTCGGGCTGCCTCGTCCTGATCACCAGCAGGCAGCGCATGACCGGCCTGGACAGCTCCTGTCCGTTCGTGCTCGACATGCTGCCCGCGCCGGACGCGGTCGAGCTGTTCACCCGGATCGCGGGCATTCCCGCGTCGGCGGTGGTCGAGCAGATCGTCGAGCTGTGCGGCCGGCTCCCGCTGGCTATCCGCATCGCCGCGGCTCGCCTGCGCGCCCGCGCCGCGTGGAGCCCGGAGCACCTGCTGGCCAGGATGCTCGACGAGCACCGCGTGATCGGCGAGCTGACTGCGGGAGCGCTCAGCGTCCGCGCGTCGTTCCACATGTCCTACAAGCGGCTCTCCGCTGCGGCACAACGAGCGCTGCGGCTGCTGGGCATCTCCCCCATCGCTGAGCTCGACGTGTACAGCGCGGCGGCCCTGCTCGACCGTGACCTCCGCTCGACCGATGACGCCTTCCAGGAACTGACCGACGCGTACCTGGTCGACGAATGGCGCCCCGGTCGCTTTCGCACTCACGACCTGGTCCGGGCCTACGCCAGGGAGGTCTCGGCGCGGACGGACACCGACGACGACCGGCGTTCCGCCCTGACCTGTCTGTTCGACCACTACCTGCACAACTCTTCACTGGCCTGGCAGACACAACCGCAGATCGCCAGGAGCGCGCCGTCCACCATCGCCCCGCCGCGGACTCCGAGTCCGGGCTTCGCTGATGCCGTGGCGGCCCGTTCGTGGTTCGAGGTCGAGCGCGGGAACATCACCACCGTGCTCGCGCACTGCGCCGACCACGGCTGGCCGGAGCACGCGATTCAGATGGCGGGCAGCCTGAACTGGTTCGTGGACGGCTACGTCTACACCGATGAGGGCCGCTCGATCCACGAAAGCTCGTTGCGTGCGGCCAGGGCCCTCGACGATCTGCCGAAGGTCGCCGCGGCGATGCGCGGGCTCGCCACGATGTACTGGCGCACCGGCCAGTACCCGTTGGCGCTGGACACCTACACCGCCTCGCTCGACCTGGCGGAGCAGCTCGGGTCGGTCACGGACAAGGCGCGTTCCCACCACGGGCTCGGCCTCGTCTACTGGCGTCTCGGGCGGTTCGGCGAGGCCCTGGACCGCTTGCGGCTCGCGTTGGGCCTGTACGAGGAGATCAACGACCAGGTCGCCCAGCTCCGACTCCGGCACGCCGTAGGCGTTCTCCTGCGACAGAGGGGCCACTACGCCGAATCCGCCGAATACATCCAGCGGACCCTCGCACTGGCAGAGAGCTCCGGGGAGCCCACAACGGTGGCGGTGACGTTGCACGCGTTGGCTCTGTCCAACGTGAAGCTCGATCGGCCGACGGTTGCGATGCAGCAGCTACAGCGCGCCTCGGCGTTGAACAAGGAGCTGGGTTACCGGGACAACGAGTGCTATGTCCTGCAAGGCATCAGCCTCGCCCACCGCGCACTCGGGCAGTGGGACGAAGCACTGCGGACCATCGAGTCGGCGTTGCGCATGAGCCGTGACCTCAGCAATCGGAACTGCGAGCTGGAAACGCTGATCAGCCTGGGCGAAACGTTGTGCGGCATGGGTCGGGCGCAGGAGGCGTTGGCGCCGCTCCACAGTGGACTGGAGCTGGCCTGGTCACTCGACCAGCCGCGCGACCAGGCCCTCGCCCATCACGCCCTGGCCACCGCGTTGACCGCTCTCGGCGACGACCGGGCGCGCGAGCACCGCGAGTCGGCCGAGGAGCTGTTCACTCGCCTCGGCCTGCCCCGGCCGTGAGCTCCGCCTTCCGGAACACCGAGAACCTCCCCTGAACGCAAAAAACCGCCAGGGGGTCAGGAAATCCTGACCCCCTCGCGGGAATGATTGTTCGGCGGCGTCCTACTCTCCCACACCCTCACGAGTGCAGTACCATCGG